>NZ_JBFPKG010000006.1:0-258864 GCF_040948665.1 Paraburkholderia sp. BR14320 | reverse complement strand
CCATCAGCCCCGAGGTCTCCTTGTCGAGCCGGTGCACGATGCCCGCGCGCGGCAGACCCGCCGCGGCCTCGCCATAGCGGTGCAGCAGTCCGTTCAGCACGGTGCCGCTCCAGTTGCCGGCCGCCGGATGCACGACCATGCCGGCCGGCTTGTTGATGACGACCAGCGTGTCGTCCTCGTAGACGATCTCGAGCGGCACCGGCTCGGGCGTGAACGCGAGCTGCTCGGGCAGCAGATCGGGCACGAGCTCGATCGTGGCGCCGAGCGGCACCGGCTGGCGGATCTTCGCCGGCTTGCCGTCGACTCGCACCCGCTGCGCCTCGATCCAGCTTTGCAGACGGCTGCGCGAGAACTCCGGGAACACTTTGGCGAGCACCTTGTCGAGGCGCTCGCCGGCCAGTTCGTCGGGCACCACGACGCTGCGCGGCGGTTCGTCGGCCGCGCGCACGGGCACGGGCGCCGCCGTGGCCGCGGAGCCTTGCGGACCGCTTTCGGCGAGCGCGTCGCCGGCGAAATCGTCATCGAGGGAATCGACGCCCAACGCGTCGGCCGGGTCGGCGCTTACGCTATAATCTTTGTTGCTATTCCCGGCGCCTGCGGTGCCTGGAGTATTTGAGCGGGTCATTGAATCTGGGTCACCTGGACGTAAAGCTAGACTGGAAAATGCGAGCCTTGAACACCATCACTGAAGCGGCGATCAATTTGGCGGCCATCAAGAAGGCGGCCCGGAAAGTGGCCGGATACATTGCGTGCGCCGCGGCCGTCGTCGCTGTTGCGGCTTGCCACGGCCTGCCGGAGAAGACCGACGAAACGGCAACGTGGAATAACAACAAATTATATACGGAGGCGAACGACGCCTTGACCGGTGGTGACTGGGGCAAATGCGCGAAGTATTTCGAGCTGCTCGAAGGCCGCGACCCGTTCGGCCACTTCGCGCAGCAGGCGCAGATCAACGTCGCGTACTGCAACTGGAAAGACAACGAAAACGCCGCCGCCGACCAGGCCATCGACCGCTTCATCCAGCTGCACCCGGATCACCCGGACATCGCCTACGCGTATTACCTGAAGGGCATGATCCACTTCAACGACGACCTCGGTCTGTTCGGCCGCTTCTCGGGCCAGGACATGAGCGAACGCGATCCGAAATCGCTGCGCGAGTCGTACGACGCGTTCAAGGTCGTGGTGGACCGCTTCCCGAACAGCAAGTACGCGCCGGACGCCGCGCAGCGCATGCGCTACATCGTGAATGCGCTGGCATCGCACGAAGTCCACGCGGCGGACTATTACTATCGCCGCGGCGCCTATGTCGCCGCCATCAACCGCGCACAGCTCGCCTTGCGCGAGTACAAGAACGCGCCGGCCATCGAAGACGCGCTGCATATCATGATTCTGTCGTACGAGAAGCTGAACAACCAGCAACTCGCTGACGACACGCGCCGCGTGCTGGCCGGCACTTTCCCCGACAGCCCGTACGTGACCGGCCACGCACGGCCCGGCACCGCGAAGTCGTGGTGGCAGTTCTGACGCCTCACGCGCCGACGGCATAGACCGTCGTCTGAAAACGAAAACGCCACGAGCTCGGTCGTGGCGTTTTCGTTTGTGCGCGCGGCGAGACTCAATCGCGCTCGAACAGCGCAATCGATTCCACGTGCGACGTATGCGGGAACATGTTGACGACGCCCGCGCCTACCAGCCGATAGCCGGCCTCATGCACGAGCAGCCCGGCATCGCGCGCGAGCGTGCCCGGCGCGCACGACACGTAGACGATGCGCTTCGGCAGCGGCCCGTTGCCGCTCTGGGCGATCTCCGCGAGCGCCTTCGCGATCGCGAGCGCGCCTTCGCGCGGCGGATCGACCAGGAACTTGTCGAAATGGCCGAGCGCGCGCAGGTCGTCGGCGGTGACTTCGAACAGGTTGCGGCACGCGAACGACGTATGGCCGGCGACGCCGTTCAGCTCCGCGTTCGCGAGCGCGCGCTGGGTCAGCACTTCGCTGCCCTCGATACCGACCACTTCCCGCGAGATTCGCGCGAGCGGCAGCGTGAAGTTGCCGATCCCACAGAACAGGTCGAGCACGCGGTCCGTGCGCGCCGGCGCGAGCAGGCGCAACGCGCGGCTCACCAGCACACGGTTGATCGCGTGATTGACCTGGGTGAAATCAGTCGGCTTGAACGGCATGCGGATGCCGTATTCCGGCAGCGTGTAGTCGAGCTGCACGTCGAGCGGATAAAGCGGCGTGACCGTGTCGGGACCGCCCGGCTGGACCCAGAACTGCACCTTGTGTTCGTCCGCGAACTCGCGCAGCACCTGCTCGTCCGCGGCCGTCAGCGGTTCCAGGTTGCGCACGACGAGCGCCGTGACCGACGAGCCGACCGCGAGCTCGAGCTGCGGCATACGGTCGTAGATCGACAGCTTGCGGACCATGAAGCGCAGCGGCATCAGCATCGCCGACACATGCGGCGGCAGCACCTCGCAAGTCTTCATGTCGGCGATATAGCTGCTCTTCTTCTCGTGAAAGCCGATGCGCATGCCGCCGCGCTCCGGCAGATAGCGCACCGCGAGCCGCGCGCGATAGCGGTAACCCCAGGACGGTCCGTGAATCGGCCGGAACACCGTTTCGGGGCGCAGCTTCGCCAGATGCTGCAGGTTGTCCTCGAGCACACGCTGCTTGACCGCGACCTGCGCGCGCATGTCGAGATGCTGCATCGAGCAGCCGCCGCAGATGTTGAAGTACGTGCATTTCGGCGTCGTGCGGGTCACGCTCTCGCGGAACACCTGAACGACTTCGGCCTGCTCGAATTTCGGCTTGCTGCGATGCGTCGAATAACTGACGAGTTCACCCGGCAGTGCGCCTTCGACGAACACGACCTTGCCTGGCGTGCCGTCTTCGCCCGCGGTGCGGCCCACGCCGCGCGCTTCCATATCGAGCGAAACGATTTCGATGACTGGTTCGTTGCCGGTAATGGCGGGCGCCGGCGCCGGGGCGTGCGCCCTGGCATGCTTCGATGAGCGCCGCGGCGAGCGACGTTGGGGGGCAGTTCGGGACACCTGCGGACTTCCTGGCAAACTATGGGGAAAGGCGAGATTGTAGACGAAGCGCCGGGCTTGCCAGTGGCGTGGCGTGGACCGCGCCCGGAGCGTGTCCATATCGCGGCCCGGATTGCAGCGCGGCGCCCCGGCGGACGCCCTACTCGCGCGCCGCCCTTACGGCTCGAACGCCGCCAGATATTCCGCCCACTGTGGCGCGGTTTCCAGCGCGAGCGCGTTCTTCACGAGGTTGATCTCATCAGCATACTCCGACGGCGAAAAGCCGCCGCGCATCAGCTGGAAGCGGCAATACAGCAGGTACGTATTGACGACGTCGGTCTCGCAATAATTGCGGATTTCCTCGATGCGGCCTTGCTGGAACGCCTGCCACACCTGACTGCCGTCCATCCCCATCTTGCCCGGAAAGCCGCACATCTTCGCGAGCGCGTCGAGCGGCGCGTTGGCGCGCGCCTGGTACATCGCGAGCACGTCCATCAGGTCGGTATGGCGCGCGTGGTAGCGGCTGATGTAGTTGTTCCACTTGAAGTCGCGGTCGTCCTCGCCGACATCCCAGAACCGATAGGCGGGGATGCCGTTGACGAGCGCGCGATAGTTGAGCACCGGCAGATCGAAACCGCCGCCGTTCCACGACACGAGTTGCGGCGTGTACTTTTCGATCACGCGATAGAAAGACTGCACGAGCGTCGCCTCGCCGTCCTCGGGCGTGCCGAGGGAGCGCACGCGAAAACCGTTGTTGTCGCGAAACACGCAGGAAATCGCCGCGACCCGTTGCAGGTGATGCGGCAGAAAATCGCTGCCGGTTTTTTCGCGGCGCGCGGCGAACGCGTGCTCGGCGACCTCGGCGTCGCTCATCGACGCGGGCAAATCTTCAAGACGGCGGATGCCGGCGACATCGGGAATCGTCTCGATGTCGAAAACAAGAATCGGTGTCATCAGGTCAGAGAACGGCGTCTTTGCGGACACCGTTTGAGGCGAAGAAGCGCTTCAGTCGCACCAGCGCTTCCTGTTGGATCTGGCGCACACGCTCGCGCGTGAGGCCCATTTCGTCGGCCAGCTCTTCGAGCGTGGCGGGCTCGATATGATTCAGACCGAAGCGCCGCTCGATCACATGGCGGTGCTTGTCCGACAAACGCGCGAGCCATGCGCGTGTCAGCGTTTCGAGCTCGCGATGCTGCACCTCGGCGTCTGGCGACTGGCTCTGGTCGTCCGACAGCAGATCGAGCAGGCTGCTCGCCGGATCGAGGTCGAGCGGCGCGTCGAGCGACGCGGTGTGCTCGTTCAGCGCGAGGATGTCGGTGACTTCGTCGGTGGTCTTGCCGGTCAGATAGGCGATGTCGTCGATGCTCGCGTCGCGGCGCTCGGCGGCTTCCCCCGAATTCATCGAGTTCTTTTCCAGATGGCGCTTCGCCCGCAACACCTGGTTGAGCTCACGAATCACATGCACCGGCAAGCGCACGGTGCGCGCCTGGTTCATGATCGCGCGCTCGATGCTCTGGCGAATCCACCACGTCGCGTAAGTCGAAAAACGGAAGCCGCGCGTCGGATCGAATTTCTCGATTGCGTGCATCAGGCCGAGATTGCCCTCCTCGATCAGATCGAGCAGCGGCACGCCGCGATTCAGATAACCCTTGGCAATGCTGACGACCAGCCGCAGATTGCGCTCGATCATCACCTGCCGCGCTTCGAACTCGCCGGCCTTGGCAAGGCGCGAATATTTCTGCTCTTCCTCGACGGTGAGCAGCGGCTTCACGCTGATGCGGTTTAGATAATGCTGGATCGTGTCGGCCGTGAGTTCGGCCTGCAGCAGTGCGCGGAAGTCGTCGGCGTCGGGCAGCGCGTCGCTGGTGCTTTCGCGCGCGTCGGCGCCCTCGCTGTCGTCGAGGCCGCTCTGGCGTTCGTCGAGATCGCGCTCCTCGACGATCTCCTCTTCCACTTCCGAAGCGCCGCTTTCGTCCACTGCGGCGGACGTGACTTCGCTGATCGTCTCAGACTCGGCTTGCGGCGGGCGGCGCTTCGATTTCGGCATGGTCGTATCGCTTATTGCGGCGGCAAATACTTCAGTGGGTCGACTGGTTTACCCTGTCGGCGAACTTCGAAATGCAACATCACGCGGTCGGAATCGCTATTGCCCATCTCAGCGATCTTCTGCCCTTTCGTTACCGCGTCCCCCTCTTTTACCATCAAAGCGCGGTTGTGTGCATACGCGGTGAGATAAGTTGCATCATGCTTGATGATAATGAGATTGCCGTAACCACGCAGCCCATTTCCGGCATAAACGACGCGACCATCGGCCGACGCTTTAACCGGCTCGCCCGCGGAGCCGCCGATATTGACGCCTTTATTGGTCGAGTCGTTGAAGGTGTTGAGCAGCGGACCGCGCACCGGCCATGCAAATGCTACGTTGCCCGCCGCCGCGCTGCCGAGCTCGGCGTTCGCCGCAGAGGAATTGGCCGCAGGCGCAGCTACCGCACCATTCGCGGGCGTTCCGTTCGTCGCGCCGCCGTAGAGCGGCGGCATCGCGGCGCCGACCGCGGCCGGTGCGTTGTTGTTCAGTGGCGCGCTTTGCACCGCGCCCGAGCTGCCGATCGGCGCGGTCGACACGCCCGGCGTCATGGCCGCGGTATTCGCACCCGGCGGCACGACGCGCAGCAACTGGTCGACTTCGATCTGATTCGGATTGGTCAGGTTGTTCCACGTCGAGATGTCGCGGTAATTCTGGCCGTTCTCGAGCGCAATGCGGTACAGCGTATCGCCCGGCTTCACGCGATAGTAACCGGGCGGCGGCGGGCCGAGCGGCACCGCCGGTTGCGCCGCGCCCTGCGCGGTGGAGAGCACGCCGCCGCCGGAGCGGTCGACGACGGGCGCCTGGTCGAGCCGGGATGCACAGGCCGTCATCAACAGGGGCAAGGCGAGCACGCACACGCTGCGCTGGGTTACGGTCAGGGGGGTATTCGGGGTGGTTCTCTGCATCGCGCGCAACATACTCATCGGTGTCAAATCACTCCGGATTTTAAGGGTACAAAGAAAACGCGATCAAGCCGCGACTCGCGCCATTGCGCGGGCCCGAGGCGCTCGACCAGCGTCAGCACCTGGCTCTGTCCTTCCTGCGAGCCGACCGGCGCAACCAGACGTCCGCCGATCGCAAGCTGCTCGAGCAATGCCTGCGGCACGTCGAGCCCGGCAGCCGCGATCACGATCGCGTCGAACGGCGCCGCCGACGGCAAGCCGAGCCGACCGTCGCCGTAGTGCAGCCGGATATTCGGAATGCGCAGCGGACGCAGATTGGTCTTCGCGCGCTCGGACAGCGGCTTGATGCGTTCAATCGAATAAACCTCGCGCGCGACCTGGCTCAGCACCGCTGCCTGATAGCCGCAACCGGTGCCGATTTCGAGCACCGTGTTCAGCGCGCGCCCGGCCGCCGCGAGTTCGATCATCCGCGCGACCACCGACGGCTTCGAGATGGTCTGGTGATGACCGATCGGCAGCGCGGCATCTTCGTACGCCTGGGCCGCAAGCCCCGGATCGACGAACATGTGGCGCGGCACCGCCGCCATCGCGTTCAGCACACGCTGGTCGCTGACGCCATTGGCTCGCAGGCGTTCGACCATGCGTTCGCGAACCCGTTCCGAGGTCAGCGCGAGGGCGTTGTTCATCGCGCCGCTGCTCGCGCCGCCGAATGCGCCGCTCATTGCACCGGCTAGCGCGGCGTTCGACGCGGGTTTCGCGCTTTGCTGCAGTTGCGGCTGAAGTGGTGATGGTGTCGGACGTGCGCTGTGTGCAGACGCATGCGTCGAGGTTTTGCCTGGCTTGACCGACGACTTCGGTGCTTGCTTGACAGGCTGCCCCGCCAATCCACCGGACAACGAATTCGCCGTTGTCTTTGCGACTGGCGCGGCCTGCGGCTTCGGCGGCATCGCACCGGTGGTTCCCGTTGGCGTGCCCAACGTAGTGCTTTGCGTCTTCGCCTGGGGAATCACCTGGGGTCGTGTCGTCGGCGTGGATTGGGCAGCACCGGAAGTCCTCGCTTGCGCTCGTGCGGCCGCGCCGCCCTGCGTCGGTTTCGCCGACTGCTGCCGCGCATTCAACGCCGCGCTCGCCGCGAGCGCCGCCGCGCGCATCTCCCCCGGACGTCCCTCGGGCCGGCGCGGTTCGCGCACCAGGTCCTCGAGACCTAGCGGAAAGCGCTTCGCGCGCTCGCCGGTCATGAACTGCCGCTCCCGGCGCGTAGCCAGTCGCGCGCCGCGGGCAGCATTTGCGTGTAAGTCAGATCGAGCTGCAGCGGCGTGATCGACACGGCGCCGTTCGCGACCGCGTGGAAGTCCGTGCCTTCGCTCGCGTCGCGCGCCTGGCCCGAGGCGCCGATCCAGTAGATCGGTTCGCCGCGCGGATTGGTTTGGCGGATCACCGGCTGCGACGGATGACGTTTGCCGAGTCGGGTGATCTCCCAGCCGCGCAGTTGGTCATACGGCAGGTTAGGAATATTGACGTTCAGCAGCGGATGCCCCGGCAACGGCCGTTCGAGATAATGCGCGACGATTTCGGCGGCAACGCGCGCCGCGTCTTCGAGATGCACCCAGTCTTTGTCGACCAGTGAAAACGCTATGGCCGGCACGCCGAACATGATGCCTTCGGTGGCGGCCGCAACGGTGCCGGAATACAACGTGTCGTCGCCCATGTTCTGGCCGTTGTTGATACCCGACACGACGAGGTCCGGTGTATGGTCGAGCATGCCGGTCAGTGCGATGTGCACCGAGTCGGTCGGCGTGCCGTTCACGTAGTAGAAGCCATTCGCCGAACGCAGGACCGAGAGCGGCCGCCACAGCGTCAGGGAATTCGACGCGGCGCTGCAGTTCTGTTCGGGAGCCATCACGGTGACGTCGGCGATCGGCTTCAGCGCTTCGTAAAGCGCGGCGAGGCCCGGCGCCAGATAACCGTCGTCGTTGCTGAGTAGGATTCGCATGCGCCGATTGTAACCGAGGAAAGATGGCACGCGAACGGCATGCTCGGGGTGTCGGCGTGGCGTGCACGAGCGTCGTGCGAGCTGGTGTTTTTCAGGTGCGCGGATGCTTGCGTCGAGCGCAAAGATGCTGCCTTGCGTCGCAACCCGCAGCGCAATAAATCGTACGGTCGTGCGCTTTGCTTTACACTCGAAACCGTTGCGAACCCTGAACGATATGGAGACACGATGCGTGCGATTCGCTGCAAGCAGTACGGGCCGCCCGAGAGCCTGGTCGTCGATAACCTGCCGGATCTCGAACCGCCGCCAGGCCACGTCGTGATCGACGTGAAGTCCGCAGCCGTCAATTTTCCCGACGTGCTGATCATCGAGAACAAATACCAGTTCAAGCCGCCGCTGCCGTTCACGCCGGGCTCGGAAGCCGCGGGCATCGTGCGCGCGGTGGGCGAAGGCGTCACGCAGTTCAAGCCGGGTTCTCGCGTGGCGGCGTTCACCGGCTCCGGTGGTTTCGCCGAGCAGGCGCTCGCACCCGCCGCGGCCTGCGTGCCGCTCGACGACGATGTGTCGTTCGAACTCGCGGCCGCGTTCACGCTCGCGTATGGCACCTCGCATCACGCGGTGGTCGATCGCGGCGCGCTGCAGGCTGGCGAGACGATGCTCGTGCTCGGCGCGGCTGGCGGCGTCGGGCTGGCTGCGGTCGAAATCGGCAAGGCGCTCGGCGCGCGCGTGATTGCGGCGGCATCGAGCGACGAGAAGCTCGCGACCTGCGTCAAGCACGGCGCGGACGCTACGATCAACTACAGCAGCGAGGATCTGCGCGAGCGCATCAAGACGCTCACCGACGGCAAAGGCCCAGATGTGATCTACGACCCGGTCGGCGGCGTGTATGCGGAACCGGCGTTTCGCAGCATCGGCTGGCGGGGGCGTTATCTGGTGGTCGGCTTTGCCAACGGCGAGATCCCGAAGCTGCCGCTGAACCTGATGTTGCTCAAGGGCGCGAGCGTGGTCGGCGTGTTCTGGGGCGATTTCGCCAGGCGCGAGCCGCAGCGCAACCGCGCGGCATTCGAGCAGATGACCGGCTGGATTCGCGAAGGCAAGCTCAAGCCTTACGTATCGGCCCGCTATTCGCTCGAGGACACCGGCCGCGCGTTGCGCGATATGGCCGAGCGTCGCGTGATCGGCAAGGTGGTGATCACGCCGTAGTGCAACCAATCAGGCAGCATGAAAAACGGCGCGGCGCCCGAAGGCGATTTCGGGCGCCGCGCCGCTTGCGATCCACGCTCACAGCTTCTCGGTATCGCCGGTGCGCGGCTGCCACTTCATCAAACGCCGCTCCGCGATCCCGACGATCGCGTCGAGAATCAGCGCAAACGCGGTGAGCACCAGAATGCCCGCGAACACGGTGTTGATATCGAAGGTGCCTTCGGCCTGCAGGATCAGATAGCCGACGCCGCGCGCCGAGCCCAGATACTCGCCCACCACCGAGCCGACGAACGCCAGCCCCACCGACGTATGCAGGCTCGAAAACACCCAGCTCATCGCGCTCGGCAGATACACGAAGCGCAGCAGCTGTTTGCGGTTCGCGCCGAGCATGCGCGCGTTCGCGAGCACGACCGGGCTCACTTCCTTCACGCCCTGGTAGACGTTGAAGAACACGATGAAGAACACCAGCGTGACGCCGAGCGCAACCTTCGACCAGATGCCGAGGCCGAACCATACGCCGAAGATCGGCGCGAGAATCACGCGCGGCATCGAGTTCGCGGCCTTCACGTATGGATCGAACAGCGCGCTCGCGGTCGGCGCGAGCGCAAGCCACAGGCCGACGCCGAGCCCGATCGCGGTGCCGAACACGAACGCGAGCACTGTCTCGACGAGCGTGATCCACAGGTGCAGATAGATCTCGCCGCCGGTGAACCACTCCCAGATCCGCTGCAGCACTTTCTGCGGCTCGCCGAAGAAGAAGGCCGCCTTGTTTGGATCGTCGAAATAGAACGGCGGCATCAGCGTCGGACTCGTCAGCACGTACCACAGCACGAAGCACAGCACGAGCAGCAGCCACTGCCAGATCACCAGATTCGCCCGGTTTGGGCGCAACGTCTTCCACATGACTTGGATTGCCTTGGACGATTGTTGAACGCGTCTTCTCTTTAAATACGCATGCAGGGATGCGCGGCACACTCAAACAGCGGTGAGCTGCTGTTGATACCCCTTGAGCACTTCATCGCGCAGCACACCCCAGATCTGCGCGTGCAATTCGACGAAGCGCGGATGCGAGCGGATTTCGGCGACATCGCGCGGCCGCGGCAGATCGATCCGGAACTCGCCGATCGGATGCGTGGCGGGCCCGGCCGACAGCACGACCACGCGATCGGACATCGCGATCGCTTCGTCGAGATCGTGCGTGATGAACAGCACCGCCTTGCGCTTCGCGGCCCAGAGATCCAGCAGTTCGTTTTCCATCAGCTGCCGCGTTTGAATATCCAGCGCGGAAAACGGCTCGTCCATCAGGATGATGTCGGGATCGAGGATCAGTGTTTGCGCCATCGCGACGCGCTTGCGCATGCCGCCCGACAGCTGATGCGGATAGCGGTCGCCGAAGCCGCCGAGTCCGACGCGTTTTAACCACTCTTCGGCCTTCGCGCGCGCGTCTGCGGCCGACATACCGCGAAACGACAGGCCGGCCATCACGTTGTCGAGCGCCGAGCGCCACGGCATCAGCGCATCGGCCTGGAACATGTACCCCGCGCGGCGATTCAGGCCATCGAGCTTCTCGCCGAACACGCTGACCGCGCCCGTCGACGGCTGCAGCAGCCCCGCGCCGATGTTCAGCAGCGTGGACTTGCCGCAGCCAGTCGGCCCGACCACCGACACGAACTCGCCCGGCTCGATACGCAGCGTCGTGTCTTTGACCGCTGTGTAGCGCTGCGCGCGGTTGTCGCGCGCAGCGAACGTGCAGGTGATGTTTTCGAGCGCCAGGGCAGCAACGGTCATCGTACGGCTCGCTTCAGGGATCGGGTTTGCGGGGAGTTGTGGCGGCGACGCTGAAGGCGGTGGGCGTGGACAAGGCGAATCGCCCGGCCCACGTCCTCTTCGATACACCTACGCGCGCGCCGCATCGTTTACGCCTTGACGGTCGTCAGCGCCTTCTTCACGAAGTCGTTGGTCCAAGTCTTCGACAGATCGATCTGCGCGTTCCGGATCATCGGATCGAACGCTTTGAGCGTCTTCAGCGACGTCGCGGGACCGTCGGCGGGCATCAGGCCGTCGGGCGACATCGCTTCGCGCACGTGCTGCCACGCGTCGAGATAGAGTGCGCGGTCGCCGAGCAGATAGCTTTCCGGCACGGTGTTGATCAGTTCGCTGCCGCTCGCGTTCTGCAGCCACTTGAGCGCGCGCACCATCGCATTGGTCAGCGCCTGCGTGGTGTTCGGGTTCTTCGTGATGAACGACTGCGACGCGTACAGGCAGCCCGCCGGCATATCGCCGCCGAACACGGTGTGCGTATCGGCGAGCGTGCGCGTATCCGACACGACGCGCACTTCGCCGGCGCGCTCGAGGCGCGTGACGACCGGATCGAGATTGGCGATCGCGTCGATCTGCCCGGACTGCAGCGCGGCGATCGCACCGGCACCCGCGCCCACGCCGATGAACGCGACGTCTTTCGGACTGAGCCCGGCTTTCGCGAGCACGAAGCTGGCCATGATCGACGTCGACGAACCCGGCGCCGTCACGCCGATCCTCTTGCCCTTCAGATCGGCGATCGATTTGAAGTTCGGCATCGTCTTCTTCGATACCGCGAGCACGATCTGCGGCGCGCGGCCTTGCAGCACGAATTCGCGAAACATCTGCTTTTGCGCCTGCAACAGCAGCGTGTGTTCGAATGCCCCGGAGACCACGTCGGCGCTACCGCCGACGGCCGCCTTCAGCGCCTGCGAGCCGCCCGCGAAGTCGGAGATTTCGACTTCAAGCCCTTCGTCCTTGAAGTAGTTGCGGCGCTCGGCGATCGTCAGCGGCAGGTAGTAGAACAGGTTCTTGCCGCCGACCGCGATGGCGACCTTGGTGGTCTCGGGTTTGGCCTGCGCGAAAGCGAACGGTGTGGCCGCGAGCGAGGCGCCCGCGAGCGCCGCACCGCCTGCGAGGAAGGTTCTGCGTTGCATGGTCCGTTGTCTCCAGATTTTTTTAGTCCGGCCTTTCACCGCCCGTGTGCGCATTGCGCACGCGCTTGAGCTTGGTGTGTGGCTTGCCGGTCGCGCGGCGCGGATCGTCCGTCAGCGCGGCGCTTTAAGCGCTCTTCTCAATGCGTTGCATTGTGCGCATCAGACGATCTGTTGCGCCCGCAACCGCGCGATGCCGTCAGCATCATAACCTAGTGATTGAAGGACTTCATCGGTATGTTCACCCAGTTCCGGCCCTAGCCAGCGCGTCTCGCCGGGCGTCGCCGACAGCTTCGGCGTGACCGTGGGCAGCGTGATTTCCTTGCCGTCCTGCCACTTGAACCGCTGGATCATCTGTCGCGCGATGAACTGCGGATCGGTGAACATATCGGCGACGCTGTAGATGCGGCCCACCGGCACATCGGCCGCGTTCAGCACCGCGAGCGCTTCGTCGATCGTGCGCGTGGACAGCCACGCGGCGATCGCGGCGTCGATTTCCTGCGTGCGCGGCACGCGGCCATCGTTATGCGCGAGCGCCGGATCGTTCGCGAGATCGTCGCGTTCGATCGCGATCATCAGCCGCTTGAAGATCGGATCGCTATTGCCGCCGATCACGATGCTGCCGTCGCGGCACGGATACGTATTGGACGGCACGATGCCCGGCAGCGACGCGCCGGTACGCTCGCGCACCATCCCGTAGACGCCGTATTCGGGCACCACGCTTTCCATCATGTTGAAGACGGCCTCGTACAGCGCGACGTCGACGACCTGCCCCTTGCCGCCGTTCACCTGCTTGTGATGCAGCGCCATCAGCGCGCCGATCACGCCGTGCAGCGCAGCGATCGAATCGCCGATCGAAATGCCGATGCGCGGCGGCGGCAGGTCCGGATAGCCGGTGATATGGCGCAGACCGCCCATCGATTCGGCGATCGCACCGAAGCCGGGCCGATCGCGATACGGCCCGGTCTGGCCGTAGCCCGACAGACGCACCATCACGAGGCCGGGGTTCTCGGCGGACAGCACGTCGTAGCCGAGCCCGAGCTTTTCGAGCAGCCCGGGCCGGAAATTCTCGACGACGATATCGGCCTCTTTCGCGAGCCGCCGCACGATCTGCCTGCCCTCTTCGGCTTTCAGGTTGACCGTGACGGACTTCTTGTTGCGCGCCTGCACGGCCCACCACAGCGACGTACCGCCCACTTCCGGATACAGCTTGCGCCATTTGCGCAGCGGGTCGCCGCCTTTGGGGTCTTCGATCTTGATGACGTCGGCGCCGAATTCGCCGAGAAAACGCGCGGCGAACGGCCCGGCGATCAGCGTACCGAGTTCCAGCACCTTGACGCCGGCGAGCGGACCGCGTGCGTCATGCGGTGCGGTGCTCGCGCCTGAATCGGGGTTGGCGCTCATGAGTCTCCTTTGTCGGCCAGAGTTGGTGCACAGCGCTTACTCTGGTCCCCTGCAAGTGGGTTGCATTGTTTTGTATCGCCGTGCGCGCGGTCTGCATCACGGCTGGCGATGACGCGTGGCTTCACGGGTGCCGCGGCGGCCAACAAGCCGCGTGGCTACATCGAACGACGGTCGAGCATCGCGCGCGCGATCGTGCCCGCGTCGACATATTCGAGCTCGCCGCCCACCGGCACGCCCCGCGCGAGACGCGTGACGGCAAGGCCGCGCGCCTTCAGCGTCTGTCCGAGGTAATGCGCGGTAGCTTCGCCTTCGTTGGTGAAATTGGTGGCCAGCACGACTTCCTTGACGACGCCATCCGACGCTCGCTTCACGAGCCGGTCGAAATGGATCTCCTTCGGGCCGATGCCGTCGAGCGGACTCAACCGCCCCATCAGCACGAAATAGAGGCCGCGATAGGTCATCGTCTGTTCGAGCATGATCTGGTCGGCCGGCGTTTCGACGACGCACAGCAGCGACGGATCGCGCTCCTCATCGAGGCAGACCTCGCAGATCTGCGCTTCGGTGAAGGTGTTGCACTTTTCGCAGTGGCGCAGATGCTCGGTCGCGAACAGCAGCGAGCGGCCGAGCTTTTCGGCGCCTTCGCGATCGTGCTGCATCAGGTGATACGCCATGCGTTGCGCGGACTTCGGCCCGACACCGGGCAGCGCACGCAGCGCTTCGACGAGCGCCGACAGGGCGGAAGGTTGTTTCATGCGGATCGGCGTCGACGTGGATGGTGCTCGGGTAGGCGAATCGGGATGCGAAGTGGTGGCGGAGCGGGGCGCGCTTTCGCACCGCGGCAATGAACCGCCGCGGCGCTCAACCGCTCAGCCGGGTCTCAATCAGAGCAGATTCAGAACGGCAGCTTGAAGCCCGGCGGCAGCGGCAGGCCGGCGGTCATGCCGCCCATCTTTTCCTGCGCGGTCGCCTCGGCCTTGCGTACGGCGTCGTTGAACGCGGCGGCGACGAGATCTTCCAGCATGTCCTTGTCGTCCGCGAGCAGGCTCGGGTCGATCGACACGCGGCGTACGTCGTTCTTGCAGGTCATCGTCACCTTGACGAGACCGGCACCCGACTGCCCCTCGACTTCGATCTGCGCGAGTTGCTCCTGCATCTTCTTCATGTTTTCCTGCATCTGCTGGGCTTGCTTCATCAGCCCGGCGAGTTGGCCTTTCATCATGGACGTGCTCCTTCTAGATAGCGTGAAATCTGGCATTCCGGCGCCGCTCTGCGACGACGCCGCGAACGATGGATCAGTGGGCCGGCGCCGCGCCGTTCGGGGCGGCATCCGGGGTAATTGGGCGGATCGAGCCCGGCACGATGCTCGCGCCGAACTCGCGAATCAGCGACTGCACGAACGGATCGGCGCTGATTTCGCGCTCGGCCTCCTGCTGGCGCTGCGCGCGCAACTTCGCGTCGTGCGCGGCAGCGGTACGGCGCGCCGGGCCGACTTCGACCTGCACGTCGACGTTCTGGCCGAGCCGCTCGACGAGCGCTGCTTTCAGTTTAGCGACCTGCGACGTTTCCGCGTATTGCGGCACCGGCACGTTGAGCTTCAGCGTCTTGCCTTCGAGCGCCATCAGTTCGCTGTTGAACGCAAGCTGATACGAGATGCCCTTCAGCGGCAGATCGACCGCGAGCGCGGGCCAGTCGCCGGTGAAACCGAGCGGATCGAGCGGCACGGCGGGCGGCAGCGGGCGCGTATCGACGACCGGCGCCGGTGCGGCGGCCTGCGCGGCCGGGCCGTCCATGCGGACGTCGTCGGGGCCGCGGTCGAACACTGGCACGAAGTTGTCGTCTGGCGGAATGAAGTACGCGTCGTCTGCGGCCGACAGTGGCATATAGTCGTCGGGCGGCATGTCGTCCCAAGGTGCACTCGACGGGCTGTTCTGTTGCGCGTTGTTGCTGGCGTCGCTGCGGGCGTCGCGAGTGGGCGCAGCCTGAGCGGCGCTGTCTTGCGACGCGCGGCGGGGCGCACCGGGCGTCGGCACCGGCACGACCACGCGCGGCGCGGCGGGTTTTGGGGCGACCGGCGCGGCCGGCTTCGCGGCCGCGGGCGTATTGGCGCGGCCGCGGTCGGACGATACTTTCATGCCGGCGTTGCGCAGCACGTCGAGCGCGGCGCTCGCGCCGCCTGCGCGACGCGGCGCGGATTCGGCCGAGGCCGCCGAGGCCGCCGGTGCCGCCGTTGAAGCAGGGGCAGTCAATTCCTGGCGCGCTTCCGGTTCCGGTGGCGCGGTCTCTTCCGCGCGGGTCAGCGCGCTCGGCTCGGACCTAGGCGCAATTTCAGAAGATTCGTTCGAGACCGGCGCAGTCGAACTGGCGATCGCGGCACCGTCATTCGCGGGCGCATCTTCCCACGGTGCCAGCGGACGTGCGGGCATAGCCGGTGCGTCTGTCACGCGCGCTGCTTCAGCTTGCGCGGTGTCGGCCGTGGGCTTAGCGATCGGCTTTGCAACCGGCACAGCCAATTTCATCGCATCGTCCTGCTCCTCGCCGGCAACGCCCACCGGAACTGCACGAGTCGGCGCAGCGGCTGCCATGGCCGTCGCCGACGAAGGCGACAGCGCGCGCAGCGCGGCAACCGTCGGTGCACCAGAACGCTTCGCACCGGCGCCGGCCGCACCGGTCTGCGTGCCAGCGGCTCCCGCCGCCCCGCCACCGCCACCCGTCGGCGCCGGTTCGAACGCGAGCATACGCAGCAGCGTCATCGTGAAGCCCGCGTATTCGTCGGGCGCGAGGCCCAGCTCGCTTCGGCCGATCGTCGCGATCTGATAGAACAGTTGCACCTGCTCGGCGCTCAATGTGTCGGCGAAGCGGCGCAAGTCGGCCGCCTCCGGCCACTCGTCGAGCACCGACGAAGGCGCGAACTGCGCCCACGCGATCCGATGCAGCAGGCTCGCCAGATCCTGCAGCGCCGTCGAAAACGACAGGCTGCGCAAGGCCATTTCATCGGCGACCGCGAGCACTGCCGCGCCGTCGCCTTGCGCGAGCGCGTCGAGCAGACGGATCAGATAGCTTTGGTCGAGCGCGCCGAGCATGCCGCGCACCGCGTCTTCGCTGACCTGGTTCGCCGAATAGGCGATCGCCTGATCGGTCAGCGACAGCGCGTCGCGCATCGAACCGTCGGCCGCGCGCGCGAGCAGCCGCAACGCCTGCGCCTCGTGTGGCACGTTCTCTTCACCGAGAATGCGTTCGAGATGCGACACGATATGGCCGGCCGGCATCTGCTTCAGATTGAACTGCAGACAGCGCGACAGCACGGTGACCGGAATCTTCTGCGGGTCGGTGGTCGCGAGGATGAACTTGACGTGTGGCGGCGGCTCTTCGAGCGTCTTCAGCATCGCGTTGAACGCGTGGTTCGTCAGCATGTGCACTTCGTCGATCATGTAGACCTTGAAGCGCGCATCGACGGGCGCATACACCGCGCGCTCGAGCAGCGCGGCCATTTCATCGACGCCGCGATTGCTCGCCGCGTCCATCTCGACGTAATCGACGAAGCGCCCTTCGTCGATCTCGCGACACGCACGGCACACGCCGCACGGCGTCGACGTCACGCCGGTCTCGCAATTGAGTGCCTTCGCGAAGATACGCGACAGCGTGGTCTTGCCGACGCCGCGCGTACCTGTAAACAAATAGGCATGGTGCAGACGGCCGCCGTCGAGCGCATGGGTGAGCGCGCGCACCACGTGCTCCTGTCCGACGAGCGAAGCAAAATCCTTCGGCCGCCATTTGCGTGCGAGAACTTGATAGGTCATCCGGAAATTGTATCAGTAACAATGGCGCGCAAAACCGATTCGGCAAGACGCGCGAACGCGCGACACGGCCACGACGATGCGCCATCCGAATACGGCGAACGATCAATACGGAAGCTGAGAATGACTGCGGGGAAACTGCAGAGAAGCCGAGAAAACGGCCGTGGAGAAAAAAGCAAACGGAAGGTGACGAGCCCGACCCTCGGCACTGGTGGAAAACGGCTGTGGCTGCTTCGTTCCCGACCTGACCAGGTTGACCATCCCTCCATGCGAGGAGGCCCGTCACGAAAGATTCTATCATTGCCGCGCGCATTGTGCGACTGTTGATACGCGCAAAACGCGAACGACGCTCCGCCTCGAACGGCTTCGTACTGTTTACACCCGCGTCCTGCGCGCCGCCCGACGAGCTCGCAGCGCCGCGACGCCGCCCGCCACGCGAGGCACTTGAGTTCGTCGGGCCCGCCACCATTTAGATTGCAACGCGGCATCCGTGAGCCGCAGACACCGGCCGACGCCGCGGCGGCGACCTATTGGCCACACTGACCTGATGAGTACTATCGCCATCGGCAACGCATAGCGAATTAAGCTACACTGCCAGTTGAAAGACCCGCATACGCGACTCTTTCCGCGCATTCCGTGAAAACCCGGCGTTTTTTCAGACGGTTTTTCTGATTTTCACAGCCATGCGCGGCAAGTCTCCGGATGCGGCATAGCGAACGGAAATTTTCCCGGTTTTTGACGTATCGTGGCGAGCAATTCAGGCGGGCCTCGAACCGACAGAGGTATTCATAAATGAGCGAACAAATTAAGCATATTAGCGACGCATCGTTCGAACAGGACGTCGTGAAATCCGATAAACCCGTGCTGCTCGATTTCTGGGCCGAATGGTGCGGTCCCTGCAAGATGATCGCGCCGATCCTCGACGAAGTCGCGAAGGACTACGCCGATCGCCTGCAAGTCGCGAAGATCAATGTCGACGAGCATCAGTCCACGCCGGTCAAGTTCGGCGTGCGCGGCATCCCCACGCTGATCCTGTTCAAGAATGGCGCCGTCGCCGCTCAGAAGGTCGGCGCTCTGTCGAAGTCGCAACTCACAGCGTTCCTCGACGGCAACCTGTAATACATACAGAAGTACCTCGCGGCGCTCGCGGGTTCATCGCCCGCCGCGAGCCGTCAGGAATCGGGCGCATCGGTGCATGCATATCACCGCGCCCGCTGGTCGAGCGTGTTGTCAGCCGGCAACACGCTTTACGACAAAGATGCCACTCCGCCGCACTGGCGGAAATTGGCGTGTGCTATGCTAGAATCCAGAAAACGTCGAAAAGACGTGTAAGTCTTTGAGCGGTTCCGCTCACCCTCCTCCCAGATTTCATTTCGTCGCACCTTCTCCTGCGGGTTCTCCGTATGCATTTATCCGAGCTTAAGACTCTGCACGTGTCCCAATTGATCGAGATGGCCAATGGCCTCGAGATCGAAAGCGCGAACCGCCTGCGCAAGCAGGAATTGATGTTCGCCATTCTAAAAAAACGAGCCAAAGCGGGCGACACGATCTTCGGCGACGGCACCCTCGAAGTGCTGCCGGACGGTTTCGGCTTCCTGCGTTCGCCTGAAACGTCCTACCTCGCCAGCACGGATGATATCTACATCAGCCCGTCGCAAATCCGCCGCTTCAATCTGCATACGGGCGACACGATCGAAGGCGAAGTGCGCACGCCGAAAGACGGCGAGCGCTATTTCGCGCTGGTGAAGGTGGACAAGGTCAACGGCCAGCCGCCGGAGGCCTCGAAGCACAAGATCATGTTCGAAAACCTGACGCCGCTGCACCCGAACAAGGTGCTGCTGCTCGAACGTGAAATGCGTGGCGAAGAGAATGTCACGGGCCGCATCATCGACATGATCGCGCCGATCGGCAAGGGTCAGCGCGGCCTGCTCGTCGCCTCGCCGAAGTCGGGCAAGACCGTGATGCTTCAGCACATTGCGCACGCAATCAAGCAGAACCATCCCGACGTCGTGCTGTTCGTGCTGCTGATCGACGAGCGCCCGGAAGAAGTGACAGAAATGCAGCGTTCGGTGGCAGGCGAAGTGATCGCCTCCACGTTCGACGAACCCGCTGCGCGTCACGTGCAGGTCGCCGAAATGGTGATCGAGAAGGCCAAGCGCCTCGTCGAAATGAAGAACGACGTCGTGATTCTGCTCGACTCGATCACACGTCTCGCGCGCGCATACAACACGGTGGTGCCGGCCTCCGGCAAGGTGCTCACGGGTGGTGTCGACGCGAACGCGCTGCAGCGTCCGAAGCGCTTCTTCGGCGCGGCGCGCAACATCGAGGAAGGCGGATCGCTGACCATCATCGGCACGGCGCTGATCGAAACCGGCAGCCGCATGGACGACGTGATCTACGAAGAGTTCAAGGGCACCGGCAACATGGAAGTGCACCTCGAGCGCCGTCTCGCCGAGAAGCGCGTCTACCCGTCGATCAACCTGAACAAGTCGGGCACGCGCCGCGAAGAGTTGCTGATCAAGCCCGAAGTGCTGCAAAAGATCTGGGTGCTGCGCAAGTTCATTCACGACATGGACGAAGTCGAGTCGATGGAATTCCTGCTCGACAAGATCCGCCAGACGAAGAGCAACTCCGAGTTCTTCGACATGATGCGTCGTGGTGGCGGCAGCTAACGCGCGACGTTCGTGCTGGCCGTAGTCGCCGGCAACTGCATCGCATGAAAAACCGCTCGCAGATTGCGAGCGGTTTTTTTTCGCCGCCCGCCCACCTGGACAATGCGGCGTCACCAGTCTCGACAATTTCGCACAACGCGACGTTCTCGTTTTTCGCCAGCTATCTTCGCGATCGAAGAGTCCATGCACGGCTACCGGTTGAAGAACATCGTGCGGCAGTTGACCATCTCCTTCGCGACTGCCTCGGTGATCATCATCGACCAGCACCGGCTCGCGCTGCATCAAAGTCGCCTCGCGGCGTCCGTGAATCCGTACAATCCGGTCTACCAGAACACGCTCGCGAATCGCGTCGATCAGCCGGTTGGTCGCACAGCAGGCCAATTTCCTCGCGTCGCTCGACGGCTTCGATTTTCTGATCGGCGTCGCGATATGCGGCGGCCTGTTCGCCGCGTGGCAAAAACAGATCGACTGAAGGTGGGCTCAAGCATGCTGTCGAAACTCACGAACTGGCTGGGCACACGGCGTCGCGAGCGCGCGCTGCGCGATTACGCGATCGACGATTCCTTGTGGCAGGCAACACTCGCTGGTCTGCCCTTTCTCACGCATCTGGAAGCCCCCGATCTCGCGCGGCTACGCGAACTGACGAGTCTCTTCCTCGCGCAGAAGGAATTCTCGACCGCGCACGAACTCGAACTGACCGACGCGATGACGGTCGCCATCGCCGCGCAGGCGTGCCTGCCGGTGCTGAACCTCAGCCTCGATCTGTATCGCGGCTGGGTTGGCGTAATCGTCTATCCGGGCGAGTTCGTGATCCGCAAGACCGTCGAGGACGAAGACGGCGTCGTGCACGAGATCGAACACGACGCCAGTGGCGAGGCGTGGGAAGGCGGCCCGGTGGTGCTGTCGTGGGAAGACGCGCAGATGACCGACGGCAGCGACGCATACAACGTCGTGATCCACGAGTTCGCGCACAAGATTGACATGTTGAACGGCGAAGCGGATGGCCACCCACCGCTGATGCGCCGCTGGCACTCGCCGCTCGATACGCAGGCATGGGCCGACGTGTTCGACCACGCATACGATCATTTCTGCGCGAAAGTCGACGCTGTGCCCGAGCGACGTTGGACGCGTTTCGAACGCGAGTCGCTGATCGATCCGTATGCGGCGGACCATCCGTCGGAATTCTTCGCCGTGTGCAGCGAGGCGTTGTTCGTGAAGCCGCAAGCGTTCGAGGCGGAGTATCCGGAACTCTACCGGCTGCTCGCGCGCTACTACCGGCAAGACCCAGCGCGCGTCGGATTGACATTCACGCCGGTTTGAGACGCTGCGAACCGGCGCCGCTTGCGCCACAATAGAATCTGGTGGCAGAAAAATCGCCAAGGGACTGATTTTCTGGCATAATCGCGGTTTTTCGACCGTAGGCAAGTGGCTCGCGCCTGAAGGCAGTCTAATTTAAGGCTGCACGCGGGTTGGCTACCGCCAGATTAAAGGAAAGACCATGAAAGAAGGCATTCACCCGGATTACCGCGAAGTCCTGTTCATCGATATGTCGAACGACTTCAAGTTCGTGACCCGCTCGACCATCCAAACGCGCGAAACCGCGGAATTCAACGGCAAGACCTACCCGCTCGCGAAGATCGAAGTGTCGTCGGAATCGCACCCGTTCTACACCGGCCAGCAAAAGATCATGGACACGGCCGGCCGTGTCGAGAAGTTCAACAAGAAGTTCGGCTCCCGCGCTTCGGGCAAGGCAGCAAAGTAATACGGCAACGGTGCCGGCTTCCGGCCGGCAACGGAGCAAACAGAAAGGGCAGCGCGAGCTGCCCTTTTTTGTCGCCCACGCGCGGGCGGCCGCTGCGTCGCACACTTGCGATGGCATAACCCGGAACCAGCACACCGCGCTTTCACGACACCTGTTACAGGTTGTCCATCGACGTTGCCGGGCGTTACCGGCCGTGACGTGCATCGCACCGCACGACTACAATGCCGGATGCTCGAAACGGGCCCTCCCGCCCTGACTTGCCAAGTCGCTCCGGCCGCATCGTTTATCCAGACTCCACACACCGCATGAGACCTGTCGTCCGCCTCACCGCCTCTGCGACCAGTGCGTTGCCGCGCTGGCTGCTGCTGGCCATCTGTATCGTCTACGCCTCGTTCGGCCTGTTCGGCCGCGATCCGTGGAAGAACGAGGACGCGGCCGGCTTCGGTGTCATGTGGACGATGGCGAATGGCGGCGCGCACGACTGGCTCCTGCCGAATCTCGTCGGCAAATATCTGACCGAGGACGGCCCGCTCGGCTACTGGCTCGGCGCGAGCGCGATCCGGGTCCTTGCGCCATGGGTCGACGCGAGCAACGCGTCGCGCGTGTTCACGGGTCTGCTGTTCTGCGCGGGCTGTGCGTTCGTCTGGTACGCGGCGTATCTGCTCGGCCGGCGTGCCGAAGTGCAGCCGTTCAAATACGCGTTTGGCGGCGAGCCCGAACCACGCGACTATGGCCGCACGCTCGCCGATGGCGCACTGCTGATCCTGCTCGCGTGCTTCGGCCTCGCCGAGCGCGGCCACGAAACCACGCCGCAGCTCGTCCAGTTCGTCTGCATCGCGATGCTCGTGTACGGCCTCGTGCGCATGATCGACAAGCCGATCCAGGGAGCGCTGATCTGGGGCCTCGCGATCGGCCTCGTCACACTCGCGAGCAGCCCGGTGCTGGTCGGCGCGCTGCTGCTCGGCACGCTCGCGATGACGCTGATCGTGCGCGAAACGCGTTCGCGCTCGCTGCTGCTCGCGGGTCTACCCGTCGCGCTGGTGCTCGCGGTATCGTGGCCGATCATCGCGCTTGCCGCTTTCCCCGACGACGCCGTCTGGTACCTGAACCAATGGCTGCACGTGAGCCTGAGCTCGTTCGCGGGCCCACCCGGCTCCGTCGCCGCGTATGCACTGAAAAACCTGCCGCTCTTCACGTGGCCCGCCTGGCCGCTCGCGCTGTGGTCGTGGTTCAGCTGGAAGGGTCTGCGGCGCGCGCCGCACGTGGCGATTCCGCTGTCGGTGATCGGACCGCTGTTTGTACTCGTGGTGCTGCAAAGCCATCAATCGAATCGACTCTATATGCTGCTGCTGCCGCCGCTGGCGGTGCTCGCCACTTTCGCGCTGCCGACGCTCAAGCGCGGCGCGATCAACGCGATCGACTGGTTCGCGCTGCTGAGCTTCACGATCCTCGGCAGCTTCGTGTGGGCCGTGTATGCGGCGAGTCTGACCGGTTTTCCGCACCCGCTCGCGCGCAATCTCGCGCGGCTCGCGCCCGGCTTCGTGCCGCAATTCAAGATTCTGTCGTTCATCTGCGCGATCGCGGTAACCGTCTGCTGGTTCCTGCTGGTGCGCTGGCGCCTCGCGCGTCATCCGAAGGTGTTGTGGCGTAGCGTGGTGCTGTCGAGCGCCGGCACGACGCTGATGTGGGTGCTGCTGATGACGCTATGGCTGCCGGTGGTCAACTACAGCCGTACCTATCGCGACGTCGCGCAGCAGATCGCCAACCACTTGCCTGATGACTACACCTGCATCTCGCCGGTGCGCCTCGGCAATGCGCAGATCGCGACGTTCGCGTATTTCGGCGACATGCACTTCTCGTTCGACCAGGACTGCGATGTGATCCTGCGCCAGGACTCGCAGGACTACGGCGACCCCAGCGCGCTGCCCGACTACATCTGGAAGCTCGTGTGGGAAGGCCGCCGCGCGGCCGACCGCGACGAGCGCTTCCGCCTGTACGTGCGCATCGACCGTCCGAAGCCGCCGCCCGGCAAGCACCGCAACTGGCACAAGAAGCCCAACTGACCATGTTCGCCGACGTACGGAAAATCGCCGCGCTCGCGTGGCCCGTATTGATCGGCCAACTGGCCATCATCGCGTTCGGCGTGATCGACACGGCGATGGTCGGACGCTATTCGGCCGTCGATCTGGCCGCTCTCGGGCTCGGCTCGTCGATCTACGTCTCGGTCTATATCGGCCTGACCGGCATCCTGACCGCGCTGCAGCCGATTACCGCGCAACTGTACGGCGCGCGCCGCTACGGCGAGATCGGCGAAGAGGTGCGCCAGTCATGGTGGCTCGCCGCCGCGCTGACGGTGATCGGCTTTCTGATCCTGTTCTTCCCCGGGCCGCTGTTGTCGTTGTCGCACGTGCCCGACGCGCTGCACGAGCGCACGCTCGCGTATCTGCGGATTCTCGCGTTCGGGCTGCCCGCCGGCCTCGCGTTCCGGGTCTACAGTTCCGTTGCCAATGCGCTCGGCAAACCGCGGCTCGTGATGTTCCTGCAGATCGCCGCGCTGCTGCTGAAAATTCCGCTCAATACCTGGTTCATTTTCGGCGGCCTCGGCGTGCCGGCGCTGGGCGGTCCGGGCTGCGCGCTCGCGAGCACGCTTCTCAATTGGGCGCTCGCGGCGCTCGGCATGCTGCTGCTCGCGCGCATCGACGATTTCAAGGCGCTCGGTATCTTCACGCAGTTCTGCTGGCCGGTCTGGAAGCGCCAGGCCGCGCAACTGCGGCTCGGTATTCCGATGGGGTTGTCGTATCTGATCGAGGTCACGTCGTACACGTTCATGGCGCTCTTCATCGCGCGCTTCGGCACGACGACGCTCGCCGGGCATCAGATCGCCGGCAATATCGGCGCGGTGCTGTATATGACGCCGCTGTCGATCGGCATCGCGTCGTCGACGGTGGTCGCGCAGGCGCTAGGCGCGCATCGGCCGCAAGCGGCGCGCACGCTGTCGCGTCACGGCATCGCGATGGCGGTTGCGATCGCGTGCTGCTATGGCGCGCTCGTGCTGGTGCTGCGGCCGTATATCGTCGATGGCTATACGACGAACGCGCAGGTCGCGGCGAAGGCGTTGCCGCTGGTGCTGATCGTCGCCTGCTACCACCTGTTCGATGCTTTGCAGATCACGACCGCGTTCGTGCTGCGTGCCTACAAGGTCGCGGTCGTGCCGACCGTCATCTATGCGGTCGCGCTGTGGGGTGTGGGGCTCGGCGGCGGCTATGCGCTCGGCTTCGATACGACCGGCCTCACACCGCCCTGGCTGACCGGCGCGCGCGGATTCTGGGTCGCGAATACCGCGAGTCTCGCGATTGCCGGGGTCGGCTTGCTGGTGTATTGGCGGATCGTGAGCCAGCGCTATTTGCGCGAGACCGCTGCAGTGCGGGTCGATTCGGCTGTATGAGGCGATGGGGTCTCAGGAAGGCCCCGAACGGAATCATTCGGACGGTTAGTTGCGTCCCATCCTGGGTGAGACAAACCCGCTCCGCATCCCCTTTTCCCCTCCCCGCGCAGCCGGGCCCTCTCACGCTGCGGCCGCGGCCTGCTCTTTCTTCCCGCGCCGCGAACACGTTTCGGCAACCTGACCGATGGTGAGCGCGGTCGAGTGTTTCGACATGACGGACTCAGCTTAGGACTTCGAGTGCACTCCAAGTCAAGCGTCGGACGGTGTGATCCGTCAGCGTTACCGATTCTTTATCGCAAACGCATTATCGCGACCGGTATCGACCGATAAATCATCGGAAATAACCTGCCGCTAAAGTTTTAAAGATTGTGTGGCCGGATTTACTTGTCATCGATCGATCGGTATAAATCGACCGCTATCTCAAATCGGGCCTGCGATTTGTCCTATGCTTAAACGCAGCGCCCGCTGACAGGATAGGTCGACCGTTCCCGGCTAACTTTTTGCCCTCAATGGAGTGCTTGCCATGCTGAAAAAGCTTTTCATGCTTTGCGTCGCTGTGGCTTTGTCGCTGTCGGCCGGATTTGCCGCGGCAGTGGAAGTGAATACCGCCGATCAGGCCGCGCTCGAATCGGTCAAGGGCATCGGCCCCGTGCATGCGAAAGCGATCCTCGACGAACGCGCCAAAAACGGCCCGTTCAAGAACGCCGACGATCTCGCCGCGCGCGTGAAGGGCATCGGCCAGAAGTCGGTCGAGAACCTCGAAGCGGCCGGACTGACGATCAACGGCTCGTCGGCGCCGCCGACCGGCGCGAAGACGTCGACCAGGTCGACCACGAAAACGACGCCAGCGGCTCCCGCGGCAACCACCGGGGCCGCGCCCGCCGCCACGACAGCAGCGCCGGCCGCGGCCGCTCCCGCGTCGGCCGGGAAGCCGTCGAAGTCGAAGAAGAAGGCCGCTGCATCAGAAGCGGCGACTGCTGCGGCGCCGGCCGCCGCGGCAGCTAGCGCACCGGCCGAAGCATCCGGCACCAAGGCTTCGAAGAAGAAAACGAAGAAGAGCAACGCGGCATCCGCCGCGGCCGCGTCCGGCGCTTGAGGCCGGCGGGCTGCCGCCCTTGCGTTTCACCGCGACGCGCAACCGCGCGTCGTCGTCACCCGCCCGGCCGTCATGCACGCGCCGGCATTCAAGAGAGACCGTCATGAGCCTACTCGACACCATCGGTTCCCTGCTTGGCAAATCGCCAGAAGGCGGCGGCCAGCAAGCGCTGATCGCAGCCGCGCTCGAATTCGTCAATAACCAGCCTGGCGGCCTGAACGGCCTGATCCAGCGCTTCCAGGAAAAGGGCCTCGGCGACGTCGTGTCGTCGTGGGTCGGCAACGGCGAAAACCAGCCGATCGCGCCCGACGCGCTGCATAACGTGCTCGGCTCCGAGGCCGTCAGCGGCCTCGCCGCCAAGGCCGGCGTGCAGCCGGATCAGGTGACGGGGCTGCTGTCGCAGATCCTGCCGCACGTCGTCAACGCGGCGACGCCGGAAGGCGAGGTGCCGGCCGATGGCAAGCTGAACGCGACCACGGTGCTCGGCGCGCTCGGCGGCCTGTCGGCGCTGCTCGGCAACAAGGGCAACGCTTGAACACGCTGTGCGCGATGCGCTGATAGCGGCCCAAGCTGCCGGTCGAGGTCGACGCCCGGTTTGAAAACGGCGGGCAAAAGAAAACCGGCAACGAAGTCGCCTTCGTTGCCGGTTTCTTCACGTTGGCGGGAACGGCTCGACCGCCGCCGCCCCGTCACGTCATCAGGCCATCGCGCTCAGTGCACGACGCGTTCGAACCGCAGCTGGCCGTCGTCCACTTCGACCGGAATCACATCCTTCGGACCGAACTTGCCGGCCAGAATCAGCTTCGCGATCGGGTTCTCGATCTCCTGCTGGATCGCGCGCTTCAGCGGCCGCGCACCGAACAGCGGGTCGTAGCCGACCTTGCCGATGTGCTCGAGCGCCGCGTCCGATACCACCAGCTGCATGTCGAGCTTCGCGAGCCGCTCGTGCAGACGCTGCAACTGGATCCGCGCGATCGACTGGATGTTCGAGCGGTCGAGCGCATGGAACACGACGACGTCGTCGATCCGGTTCAGGAACTCGGGCCGGAAGTGCAGCTTCACCTCTTCCCACACCGCGTCCTTGATCGCTTCCTGCGACTCGCCGACCATCGCCTGGATCACCTGCGAACCGAGGTTCGAGGTCATCACGATCACCGTGTTCTTGAAGTCGACGGTGCGGCCCTGGCCATCTGTCATGCGGCCGTCGTCGAGCACCTGCAGCAGCACGTTGAACACGTCCGGATGGGCCTTCTCGATTTCGTCGAGCAGGATCACGCTATACGGCTTGCGGCGCACGGCCTCGGTTAGATAACCGCCCTCCTCGTAGCCGACGTATCCCGGCGGCGCGCCGATCAGTCGCGCGACGCTGTGCTTCTCCATGAACTCGCTCATGTCGATACGGATCAGGTGCTCTTCCGAGTCGAACAGGAACGACGCCAACGCCTTGCACAGCTCGGTCTTGCCGACGCCGGTCGGCCCCAGGAACAGGAACGATCCGTACGGACGGTTCGGGTCCGACAGACCCGCGCGTGAGCGGCGGATCGCATCGGCGACCGCGCTGATCGCCTCGTCCTGGCCGACCACGCGCTCATGCAGCTTCGACTCGATCTGCAGCAGCTTTTCGCGCTCGCCTTGCATCATGCGCGACACCGGAATACCGGTTGCCCGCGACACGACCTCGGCGATTTCTTCCGCACCGACCTGCGTGCGCAACAGACGCGGACGCTTCGGACTGTTCTGCTCCTCGGCTTCGGCGCGTGTGACTTCCTTCAACTGCGCTTCGAGCCCCGGCAGCTTGCCGTACTGCAGTTCCGCGACCTTCTCGAGCTTGCCCTCGCGCTGCAGACGCACAATTTCCGCGCGCGTCTTCTCGATCTCTTCCTTCAACTGCGCGCTGCCCTGGACCGCTGCTTTTTCGGCGGTCCAGATTTCTTCGAGGTCCGAATATTCGCGGTTCAGGCGCTCGATTTCCTCTTCGATCAGCTGCAGACGCTTCTGCGACGCTTCGTCCTTCTCCTTCTTCACCGCTTCGCGTTCGATCTTCAGCTGGATCAGACGACGGTCGAGCCGGTCCATCTCCTCCGGCTTCGAGTCGATTTCCATCTTGATCTTCGAGGCGGCTTCGTCGATCAGATCGATCGCCTTGTCCGGCAGGAAGCGGTCCGTGATGTAGCGATGCGACAGCTCCGCCGCCGCGACGATCGCCGGGTCGGTGATGTCGACGCCGTGGTGCAATTCATAGCGCTCCTGCAAACCGCGCAGGATCGCGATGGTCGCCTCGACCGACGGTTCGTCCACCAGCACCTTCTGGAAGCGGCGCTCGAGCGCGGCATCCTTCTCGATGTACTTGCGGTATTCGTCGAGCGTGGTCGCGCCGACGCAATGCAGCTCGCCGCGCGAGAGCGCCGGCTTCAGCATGTTGCCCGCGTCCATCGCGCCTTCGGCCTTGCCGGCGCCGACCATCGTATGAATCTCGTCGATGAAGACGATGGTTTGCCCTTCGTCTTTCGCGATGTCGTTGAGCACGGCCTTCAGGCGCTCCTCGAACTCGCCGCGATATTTGGCGCCCGCGAGCAGCGCGGCCATGTCGAGCGACAGCACGCGCTTGTTCTTCAGCGTTTCCGGCACTTCACCATTGACGATCCGTTGCGCGAGCCCTTCGACGATCGCGGTCTTGCCCACACCCGGCTCGCCGATCAGCACCGGGTTGTTCTTGGTGCGGCGTTGCAGGATCTGGATGGAACGGCGGATTTCGTCGTCGCGGCCGATCACCGGGTCGAGCTTGCCGGCGCGGGCGCGCTCGGTCAGGTCGATCGTGTATTTCTTCAGCGCTTCGCGCTGGCTTTCGGCGTCCTGGCTATGCACCTGCGAGCCGCCGCGCACCGCGGCGATCGCGGTTTCGAGCGCCTTGCGCGACAAGCCGTGCTCGCGCGCGAGACGGCCCACGTCGCCCTTATCGTCGGCGACCGCGAGCAGGAACATTTCGCTCGCGATGAACGTGTCGTTGAGCTTCTGCGCTTCCTTGTCGGCCTGATTCAACAGACCGGTCAGTTCACGGCCGATCTGCACGTTGCCGTCGGTGCCGTGCACTTGGGGCAGTCGCGTGATCGCGTCGTTCAGTGCGGTCTGTAGAGGTTGTACATGCACGCCGGCGCGCGATAGCAGCGAGCGGGCGGAGCCGTCCTGCTGCGCGACGAGTGCCGCGAGCACGTGGACGGGTTCGATGTACTGATTGTCGTGGCCAACCGCCAGACTCTGGGCGTCAGCGAGCGCTTCCTGGAATTTAGTGGTGAGTTTGTCGATTCTCATCAAGAGACCTCCAATTTCGATTACCACCAAAATGAGGCGATTTATTAGGGTTTCAAGCGCTTTTTTGGCCTCGGTCGCAACTATTTAACATTTGAGCGCAAGAACTGCCGCGATCCTTCCCCCGGGGCGACCGGAGGGGTTTGCGCACCCTGGAGCCGGCCCGAGGTTCTAGCTCTTGTGGCCCAACGTCGCCGAACTGCCGCCACGCGTGCCATCCGATGCCACCGGAATCGGCAGCGGCACCCTCTGAATATTGGGTCCCAACCCGAGCAATGCCGCGAGCGCACTTTTCGGTTGCGCGACTTCGCCGATGGTAAAGCGATCGAGTTCGGCGAGAAAAGCGAGGTTCGCCGCCTGCAACGCGCCGCGCAGCCGGCAGTGCGTCGTGATGACGCAAGGCCGCTGTTGGCCCTGCCGGTCCGGCAGACAGCCGACCAGCGCGAAGTCGCTTTCCGTGACCCGCACCACGTCGCCGACGGTCAGCGACAGCGTCTGTGCGGCGAGCCGCAACCCGCCGTTGCGGCCGCGCACGGTCTCGACCCAGCCGAGTTCGCCCAGTTGCTGCACGACCTTCATCAGATGGTTCTTCGAGATCCCGTAAGCTTCCGAAATGTCGTGGATCGTCGATAATCCGTCGCCCCGCACCGCGAGGTACAGCAGCACGCGCAGCGCGTAATCCGTATAGTCGGTAAGTCTCATAGGTCCTGGTATAGCTTGAAAAGCTGCGAGCAAGTGCGTTGAACGTGCCCGAAAACCGCGTCGACGCAAGGGTTGCGGTGAACCTGCGCCGCGCCCTAACATCACTGGCTGGCGGCGTCGTTCCTCGAATCGCGTTGCAAAACTGTATCGGATAGCAATAGTAGCTTTTTCCGCATCAACCGTTTGTTAGAAAAACGGGGGGTTCGAAGTTCAGTCAACCGCCACCGGCAAACGTATTTTTCTGGAATCCGCATGAATCCGTCTTTCCCCGCCGCGCCACCGGTCGAGCGCGCGGCCGAACCCACCGAGGCCAATATCCGCGAGCTCGTCTACGGCTTTTACGATCGGGTGCGCGCCGATCCGCTGCTGGGTCCGGTTTTCGACGCGAAGCTCGAGGGCCGCTGGGACGACCATCTGCCGAAGATGTGCACGTTCTGGAACAGCCTCGTGCTGGGTGCGAAGCAATATCGCGGCAACGTGCAGCAGGTGCATCAGCCGCTCGAAGGCATCGAGCCGCAGCACTTCAGCCGCTGGCTGTATCTGTTCCTGGATACGGTCGAATCGCGCTATCAACCGGCCGCAGCGATCCGTTTCATGGAGCCGGCACTACGGATTGCGCAGAGTCTGCAGCTGAGCCGTTACGGCTGGGATTACAAGATTCCGGCGGAGCAGCAGGCGCTGCTCGAGCGGGTGGCGCCGAAGCGTCGGCCCCGCGATGCTGACGACGATGGCGAGCATCCGTCGCGGCCGGCTGGGGAGCCGTTTCCGGTGCCGATCATCGGACGCTCAAGGGATCAGTGAACGTCGGTCGGCGCCGACGCGCCTGACACAAACACGCCGCGTGCGCCACCGCAGCGCCGCGGCCCGCGGTTCGGCTACTCCGCAGTCTGGTTCCCCGATTCGACGCCCCAGCGCGCGAGCGCGGCATCGTCGGTCACGCGCGCGTCGACCCAGCGCTCGCCCGCGTCGGTTTTCTCTTTCTTCCAGAACGGCGCTTCGGTCTTCAGATAGTCCATCACGAATTCGCACGACGCAAACGCATCGCCGCGATGCGCGGCCGTCGTCGCAACAAGCACGATCTGATCGAGCGGATAAAGCTTGCCGACACGATGCACGATCAGCACCTCGATGCCCGGCCAGCGTTCGCGCGCACGCTCAACGATAGCCTCGAGCGACTTCTCCGTCATGCCCGGATAGTGTTCGAGCTCCATCGTCTCGACCGCGCTGCCCTCGTTCAGGTCGCGCACGGTGCCGACGAAGCACGCGATCGCGCCGATCCTCGGATTGCGCGCGCGCAGCGCGGCCACCTCGGCGCTGAGGTCGAAGTCTTCGGTCTGGACGCGAACGGGCATGGACGACTCCTGAGGGCTTGTGACGCTGGCGTGGACGTGATGATGGGCTTGTGCCCGGCTCAGCCGCCGGTGACGGGCGGAAAGAACGCGACCTCGCAGCCCTCGGTGATACGCGTGCTCGCGTCGGTCATCACGTGGTTGCAGGCCATGCGCAGCGCGCGGCCTTCGGCAAGCGTCTCGGCCCAGATGCCGCCACGCACGCGCAGCCACGCGCGCACGTCGCCGACGGTCGCGATGCCGTCGGGCACCTCGACGGTTTCGTCGGAGGTATTGAGCGCTTCACGTACGCTCGCAAAGTATCGAAGTTCAATCTTCATCGGGATACCGCCGGTTTGTGCCGCGCATGCGGTGCATGCCGCGGATAGCCGGCCTCAGTTCAGCAGTTCGGAAAACGGAATGAAGCGCACGGTTTCGCCGGCGCTGATCGCGTGGTTCGGCGGATTGTCGATCAGGCCGTCGCCCCACACGGTCGAAGTCAACACGGCCGAGCTCTGATTGGCAAACAGATCCAGCCCGCCCGCTGCGTTGACGCGCGCGCGCAGGAATTCGTTGCGGCGATCGGCCTTGCCCTGCGTGAAGTCGGCGCGCAGCGACAACGCGCGCGGCGCGACCGTCTGCACCCCGGCCAGCCGCAGAACGAACGGACGCACGAACAGCAGGAACGTGACGAAGCTCGACACCGGATTGCCGGGCAGGCCGATGAAAAACGTTTCCGCCGTGCCCCCCGCGCCACGGCGCACCGCGCCGAACGCGAGCGGCTTGCCCGGCTTCATGGCGATCTGCCACATCGACAGACGCCCTTCGGCCTCGACCGCCGGCTTCACATGATCCTCCTCGCCGACCGACACGCCGCCGCAGGTGAGAATCAGATCGTGCGCCTCAGCGGCCTCGCGCAGGGTTGCGCGGGTCGCGTCGAGCTGATCGGCGACGATGCCGTAGTCGGTCACGTCGCAGCCGAGCTTCTCGAGCAGGCCACGCAGCGTAAAGCGATTCGAGTTGTAGATCGCGCCGGGCTTCAGCGGCTCGCCTGGCATCGTCAGTTCGTCGCCGGTGAAAAACACGGCGACCTTCACGCGCCGGCGCACCTCGAGCCGCGCACATCCGACCGACGCGGCAAGCCCCAACGCCTGCGGCGTGAGCCGCGTGCCGGCCGGCAGGATCACCGAGCCTGCGCGAATATCGGCGCCCTGCGCGGTGATCCACTCGCCCGCCTGCGGACGATGCACGATCGTCACTTCGTCGCCGGCCGCCTCGGTCTGTTCCTGCATCACGACCGCGTCCGCGCCAGCGGGCACCGTCGCACCGGTGAAGATGCGTGCCGCGCTATTGGGCGCGAGCGGCGCCGGTGCATGGCCGGCCGGAATCCGTTGCGAGACCGGCAGGCGGCTGCCGTGCGCGAGATCGGCGATACGAACCGCGTAGCCGTCCATCGCGCTCGTGTGCATCGGCGGCACGTCGAGCGGCGACGTGACGTCGGTGGCGAGCACGCGATTCAGCGCGTCGAGCGTCGGCAGCGTTTCGATACCGTCGATCGCGCGGGCGGCGTCGAGCAGGATGGCCAACGCATCGGCAGTGGCGAGCATCGGGGCGCGGGGCGTGGGTGTGGACATCGGGATGTGTCGAAGCCGCAGGTTAAAAGAACATTGTAGCGGCCGATGCCGTTAGCCTGGGCGGCCGGGCGTCATGGAGAGCTTTTTGTGATTTTCGCTGCGTGGCCGCCGAGGGTGCGGCCAGCGTTTTTTCGTAGTGCGGGCGTGGGAGTCGATTAACGCGAATCGACACGGCCGCGGGATGCCGCGTGAGCCGAAAACGGCCCGCGCGGCCCGTTTGACGTCGCCGGTCGCCCTTATGCGCCGGTATTCGCGACGATGAAGTCCTTCACCTTCTGCGCATCCGCGGGCACGACCTCGAAGCGCTGCGGCAGCGCTTCGAGTCCCGAGAACGCCGCCGGCCGCTCCGGTTCGCGCAGCAGCGCTTCGCGGATCGTCTCGCCGAACTTGATCGGCTGCGCGGTCTCGAGCACGATCATCGGAATGCCCGGTTGCAAATGCTCGCGCGCGACCTTCACGCCGTCGGCCGTGTGCGTGTCGATCATCGTGTCGTAGCGCTGGAACACGTCGCGGATCGTTTCGACGCGGGTGTCGTGGCTGCTGCTGCCGGACACGAAACCGAACTCCCTCACGCGCGCGAAGTCGCCGCTCGCCGCGAGGTCGAAACCGCCCTTCTCCTCGACGTCGCGGAACAGTTGCAGCACGCGCGCCGGATCGCGGCCGAGCAGGTCGTACACGAAACGCTCGAAGTTCGACGCCTTCGAGATGTCCATGCTCGGGCTGCTCGTGTGATACGTCTCGGCTGCCTTGCGCACCCGGTAGATGCCGGTGCGGAAGAACTCGTCGAGCACGTCGTTCTCATTGGTCGCGACGACGAGCTTCTCGATCGGCAGACCCATCATGCGCGCGATATGACCCGCGCACACGTTACCGAAGTTGCCCGACGGCACCGTGAACGACACACGCTCGTCGTTCGACTTCGTCGCGGCAAAGTAGCCCTTGAAGTAGTAGACGACCTGCGCGACGACGCGCGCCCAGTTGATCGAATTCACCGTGCCGATCTTGTACTTCGCCTTGAACGCGTGGTCGTTCGACACCGCCTTCACGATGTCCTGCGCGTCGTCGAACACGCCTTCCACCGCGAGATTGAAGATGTTCGGGTCTTGCAGGCTGTACATCTGCGCGGTCTGGAACGCGCTCATCTTTTTGTGCGGCGACAGCATGAACACGCGGATGCCCTTCTTGCCGCGCATCGCGTATTCAGCGGCGCTGCCGGTATCGCCCGAGGTCGCGCCGAGAATGTTCAGCGTTTCGCCGTGCTTCGCGAGCGCGTACTCGAACAGGTTGCCGATCAGCTGCATCGCCATGTCCTTGAACGCGAGCGTCGGCCCGTTCGACAGTTCGAGCAGCGACAGCGGCGCGCCGTCTTCGACGCCGAGCGTCTTCAGCGGCGTGATCTGCGCGGCGCTTTCGTCGTCGCGCACGTTGCAGTAGGTCGCGGCCGTGTAGGTCTTGCGCGTCAGCGCGCGCAGATCGTCGGCGGGGATGTCGTCGCAGAACTTCGACAGGATTTCGAACGCGAGATCCGCGTACGGCAGCGTGCGCCAGCGCGTGAGTTCGTCCGCGGTGATGCGCGGATATTCGGCCGGCAGATACAGTCCGCCGTCTTTCGCGAGACCGCCGAGCAGGATGTCGGAGAAGGTATGGCGCTCGCCGGCTCCGGCGCCGCGCGTGGAGAGGTAGTTCATAGTTCGGCCTAGTTCAGCGCTTCCATGCGCAGCTTCGTGACTTGCGAGACGACGGTCTCGAGCCCTTCGATCGACTTGATCGCGGCGTTGACCTGCTTTTCGACCGTCTCGTGCGTAATCAGCAGGATGTCGGTTTCGCCCTTGCCGTTCGCGTCGACGAGTTCCGATTCCTTTTGCAGCAGCGCGTCGATCGAAATGCCGGTGTCCGCCAGAATGCGCGTGATGTCGGCGAGCACGCCGGTCACGTCGGCGACGCGCAGGCGCAGGTAGTAGCCGCTCGTGACTTCTTCGATCGGCAGGATCGGCGTGTTCGACAGGCTGTCCGGCTGGAACGCCAGATGCGGCACGCGATGCTCGGGGTCGGCCGTGTGCAGACGAGTCACGTCGACCAGATCGGCGACCACCGCGGAAGCCGTCGGCTCCGCGCCCGCGCCCTTGCCGTAGTACAGTGTCGTGCCGACCGCGTCGCCGTGCACGACGACCGCGTTCATGGCGCCTTCCACATTCGCGAGCAGGCGCTTTTCCGGAATCAGCGTGGGATGCACGCGCAGTTCGATGCCTTTATCGGTGCGCCGCGTGATGCCGAGCAGCTTGATGCGATAGCCGAGTTCCTCGGCGTATTTGATGTCGATCGCGGCGAGCTTGCTGATGCCTTCGACGTACGCGCGGTCGAACTGCACCGGCACGCCGAACGCGATCGCGCTCATGATCGTCGCCTTGTGCGCGGCGTCGACGCCTTCGATGTCGAAGGTCGGGTCCGCTTCCGCGTAGCCGAGCTCCTGTGCGGCCTTCAGCGCGGTGGCGAAATCGAGCCCGCGGTCGCGCATCTCCGACAGGATGTAGTTCGTCGTACCGTTGATGATGCCGGCGATGTACTGGATACGGTTCGCCGTCAGCCCTTCACGCAACGCCTTGATGATCGGAATGCCGCCCGCCACCGCCGCTTCGAACGCGACCATCACGCCGTTCGCGCGCGCCGCCTGGAAGATCTCCGTGCCATGTACGGCGAGCAGCGCCTTGTTGGCGGTGACCACGTGCTTGCCGTTGTTGATCGCGCGCAGTACGAGGTCGCGCGCAATGCCGGTGCCGCCGATCATTTCCGCCACGATCGCGATCGACGGATCGTCGACGACCGCGTTGAAGTCATCGGTCAGCGCTACGCTGCCGGCTTCGCCGCCGAGCGCCGCGGTCGCCTTGGCCGGGTTGCGCACGGCGATGCGCGCAATCTCGATGCCGCGACCCGCGCGACGTTTGATTTCTTCCTGATTGCGGCGCAGTACCGTGAAGGTGCCTCTGCCTACCGTGCCGAAGCCCAGCAGTCCAACTTTGATCGGTTCCATGCAGCGTGTGTTTCTAATAGAGGTTTGAAAAGGGTGTCAAGGGTGGCACGAGCGGCGCGCCTGATGCGCCACGTCACGCGCCACATCGTACGCGAGGGCGGTTCAGGCTGTGTGACGCTTGCGGTAGCCATCGAGGAAGCGCGCGATCCGGTTGATCGAATCCGCGAGGTCGTCGACGTTCGGCAGGAACACGACGCGGAAGTGATCCGGCGTCTTCCAGTTGAAGCCGGTGCCCTGCACGAGCAGCACGCGCTCTTCGAGCAGCAGGTCGAGGATGAACTGCTGGTCGTTCTGGATCGGATACACCTTCGGGTCGAGGCGCGGGAACATGTAGAGCGCCGCTTCCGGTTTCACGCAGCTTACACCGGGGATCGCGGTCAGCATGTCATAGGCGAGTTCGCGCTGCTTGTACAGGCGCCCGCTCGGCACGATCAGGTCGTTGATGCTCTGATAGCCGCCGAGCGCGGTCTGGATCGCATACTGGCCGGGCACGTTCGGACACAGCCGCATCGACGCGAGGATGCCGAGGCCTTCCAGATAGTCTTTCGCGAGCCGGCGGTTCTCGCCGGTCAGGCCCGAAATGGCCATCCAGCCGGCACGGTAGCCGCACGAGCGGTAGCTCTTCGACAGGCTGTTGAACGTGACAGTCAGCACGTCTTCGGACAGCGACGCCATCGACGTGTGCTTCTTGCCGTCGTAGATGATCTTGTCGTACACCTCGTCGGCGAAGATCACGAGGCCGTGCTGGCGCGCGATCTCGATCAGGCCGAGCAGCAGTTCGTCCGAATACAGCGCGCCGGTCGGGTTGTTCGGGTTGATCACGACGAGCGCGCGCGTGTTCGGCGTGATTTTCGCGCGGATGTCGTCGAGGTCCGGCATCCAGCTATTCGACTCGTCGCAGATGTAGTGCACCGGCGTGCCGCCCGCGAGGCTCACGCCGGCGGTCCACAGCGGGTAGTCGGGCGCGGGCAGCAGCACTTCGTCGCCGTCGTTGACGAGGCCCTGCAGCGCCATCACGATCAGCTCGGACGCGCCGTTGCCGATGTAGATGTCGTCGAGCTCGACGCCGTGCACGCCCTTTTGCTGCGTGTAGTGCATGATCGCCTTGCGCGCGGCGAACACGCCCTTCGAATCGGAGTAGCCCGACGAGCTGGGCAGATTCAGGATCATGTCCTGAATGATTTCATCGGGCGCCTCGAAACCGAACGGCGCCAGATTGCCGATGTTCAGCTTGATGATGCGGTGGCCCTCTTCTTCGAGCCGCTTCGCGTGTTCGAGGACGGGCCCGCGAATGTCGTAGCAGACATTCAACAATTTATTGGATTTGAGAATCGGTTTCACGGCGGGCACTTCATCTGGTTGATGGCTGGGGGCAAACCTCGGGCAAACGGGGCCCGGCTGACGGCGCCGGGCCGCTCGGATTCACCGATACTGGAATTCGGACGCGGCGGCGCCACCAAAGGCGGCCAACTGCGAAATGGGGTCGAACTGTCGAGCGGCTACGGCTTTCCGGGTTCCGGCGCGGGGAAAAAACGCAGCGAAAGCGGGCGATGCCAGCACAGGTAGCCGGTGGGCCACGCCGATGTGCCCAGCGCAGCTTGTGGCGGCACTTGAGCGAGGGGCGCCGCAAGGCGGCTAAAAAGTTATAATTTAGCGGATTTTGGCCGACTTCCGCAATGCACCACCCGCAACGGCAAGCCTTTTCGGCCTTCTCGTGTGTCACACGCGTCGAACCGCGCGGCCTGTGCGACGTGCATCCAGGCCGGCCATACGCATGACGTCTCACGACGACTTCGGAAAACCAATTTGAAATTACATCAGGATTCCAGCGGCGCACTGAATACCGTTACCGGCTACGGCGCCGACTACGTCGAAATCAATCTGGTGCGTCACGCGGGCAGTCTGCTCGTGCTGCCGGACGCGCCGGTCATTCCCTGGCCCGTCTCGTCGTTCGAGCAGCTGAGCGCCGAGCATTTCGCGATGCTGGTCGACGCCGCGCCCGAAGTGGTCGTGTTCGGCAGCGGCGAGCGGCTGCGCTTTCCGCACCCGAGGCTGACCGCCGCACTCACCGCGAAACGCATCGGCGTCGAAACGATGGACTTCAAGGCCGCCTGCCGCACCTACAACATTCTGATGGCCGAGGGCCGCAAGGTCGCGGCCGCGTTGCTGATCGAAGCCTGAGCGGGCCCGGCGCCGGCGCATCCCGCGCGAGCCGGCGCCCGGCCGGCCCCGTTCTGGCCCCCGCGCCGCGCCTGCGCGCGCGTCGTCGATAACAAGAAGGGTTGATATTTCATGAACGATACGCCGTCGAGGCTACCGCTCAACCGCACCGCCATCCTGTTGCTGGTGCTGGTTCTCGCCGTGATCTGGTTCGTGCCGCTCGGCTGGCGCCATCTGCTGCCGAGCGACGAAGGCCGCTACGCCGAAATGGCGCGCGAAATGTTCCTGACCGGCGACTGGATCACGCCGCGCTACAACGCCTACAAGTACTTCGAGAAGCCGCCGCTGCAAACCTGGGCGAACGCGCTGACGTTCGCGTGGTTCGGCATCGGCGAATGGCAGGCGCGCCTCTATACCGCGCTGACGGGCTTCGCCGGCGTGCTGCTGATCGGCTTCACCGGTGCGCGCGTGTTCAACGCGGCGACTGGCGTGTTCGCGGCGCTCGTGCTCGCCTGCGCGCCGTACTGGAACCTGATGGGCCACTTCAACACGCTCGACATGGGCCTGTCGTTCTGGATGACGCTCACGCTTTGCGCGCTGCTGCTCGCGCAGCGGCCGAACCTGCGCCCCCCGTGCGTGCGCGGCTGGATGTGGGTGTGCTGGGCGTCGATGGCGCTGGCGGTGCTCTCCAAGGGTCTCGTCGGGCTGATCCTGCCGGGCGCGGTGCTGGTTCTCTACACGCTGATTGCCCGCGACTGGGCGCTGTGGAAGCGACTGCACCTGGTGAGCGGCCTGATCGTCTTCTTCGCGATCGTCACGCCGTGGTTCGTCCTCGTGCAGCAGCGCAATCCTGAATTCCTGAACTTCTTTTTCATCGTCCAGCAGTTCAAGCGCTATCTGACGCCCGAGCAGAATCGCCCGGGCGCGTTCTACTACTTCGTGCCGGTGCTGCTGGTGGGCTTCCTGCCGTGGCTGTCGGTAACCGTGCAAAGCGTGCGCCATGCGTGGCGTCAGCCGCGTCAGCCGAACGGCTTCGCGCCGGTAACGCTGATGCTCACGTGGATCGTCTTCATCTTCCTGTTCTTCAGCGCGTCGCACTCGAAGCTGCTGTCCTACACGCTGCCGATCGCGCCGCCGATCGCAATGCTGATCGGCATGTACCTGCCGCTCGTCACGCGCGAGCAGCTGCGCCGGCATCTGGCGGGCTACGCGCTGTTTTTCGTAGTCGCCGCGTTTGCGGCGCTGTTCCTGTCGCGCCTCGGCTCGGAGCGCAATCCGGCCGCGCTGTACGCCGAGTTCCGCGTATGGGTGCTCGCCGGGCTGGCCGTGGCCTTCGTGCTCACGCTGGTCGCGTTGTGGCTGAACCGTCGCGGTGAGAATGGCGCAGGCGCCAACGCACGGGCCGGCCTCGGCAGCCTCGCCGCGTTCGGCGCGGGCTGGCTGCTGCTCGCCACGATCGCGGGCACCGGCCACGACGTGTTCGGACGCCTGAGCTCCGGCGCGCCGCTCGCGCCCGCGATCAAGGCAAAACTCGCGCAGCTGCCGCCCGACACGCCGTTCTACTCGGTCGGCGTGCTCGACCATACGCTGCCGTTCTACATCGGCCACACGATGATCATGGTCGCGCACCCGGACGAGCTCGCCTTCGGCGTGTCCGTCGAGCCGCAAAAATGGGTGCCGACGATCGACGAGTGGATCGAGCGCTGGAAGGCCGATCGCTACGCGCTCGCGCTGATCCCGCCGCCGACCTACGAGCGCCTCGTCAAGCAAGGCGTGCCGATGCAGGTGATCGCCCGCGATTCGCGTCGCGTGGTGGTGATGAAGCCGCTCGCCGACGCGACTCCCGCCGCCGCTGCCCCCGCCTCCACGCCCGCGGCAAAGCCCTAACCCTATAGAGAACCAGACCGTTCGATGAACCCGATTTCCCTCTTCTGCATCCTCGCCGGCGTCACGCTGAACGCCGGCGCGCAGCTGCTGCTCAAGGCCGGCACGAATGCCGTTGGACACTTCGAATTCACCCGTGCGAACATCCTGCCCATCGGCTTCAAGCTGGCAACCCAGCCGCCGATCATCGGCGGGCTCGCCTGCTACGTGATCAGCGTGGCGGTGTGGATCATCGGGCTCTCGCGGGTGGACGTGTCGATCGCCTATCCGATGCTGTCGCTTGGCTACGTCGTCAACGCGATCGCCGCGTGGTACCTGTTCGGCGAAGTGATGTCCGTGCAGAAGCTGGTGGGCATCGGCATCATTCTGGTCGGCGTGGTCGTGCTCGCGCGCAGCTAGGCGCGGCGCCTCGCGCAGGAACCCGCGCGGCACACGAGCCGCCTAAGCCTGACGTAAGGTAGGGCGCGGTAAGCTGCACGGTTGCGTTTTTTCCGCCGCGGCCTTGGGTTTGCGCGTAGTTTGTGGTTTACTTCGCGCCCGTCGGGCCGCGCCCCTTTCAATCGAGCGATGCATTCATGAGCCAGTCACAAGTCCCGTTTTTGCCGTTTGTCAAACCCGAGATCGACGAGGAAACGATCCAGGGCGTCGCCGACGTGCTGCGTTCCGGCTGGATCACCACCGGCCCGCAGAACCAGAAGTTCGAGGCCGCGCTGTCCGAATTCTGCGGCGGCCGCCCGGTGCGCACGTTCAATTCCGGCACGGCGACGCTCGAAATCGGCCTGCGCATCGCCGGCGTCGGTCCCGGCGACGAAGTCATCACGACGCCGGCCACCTGGGTGTCGACCTGCAACGTGATCCTCGAAACCGGCGCGACGCCGGTGTTCGCCGACATCGACCCGGTCACGCGCAACGTCGATCTCGATCTGCTCGAAAAAGCCATCACGCCGCGCACCAAGGCGCTGCTGCCGGTGTTCCTGTCCGGCTTGCCGGTCGACATGGACCGTCTGTACGCAATCGCCCGCGAGCACAAGCTGCGCGTGATCGAAGACGCCGCGCAGGCATTCGGCTCGACCTGGCGCGGCGAGCGCATCGGCAAGCTCGGCGACATCGTGTCGTTCAGCTTCCACGCGAACAAGAACCTGACCTCGGTCGAAGGCGGCGCGCTCGTGCTGAACAACGAGGAAGAAGCGGTGCTCGCGCAGAAGTACCGGCTGCAGGGCATCACGCGCACCGGCTTCGACGGCATGGACTGCGACGTGCTCGGCGGCAAGTACAACCTGACCGACGTCGCCGCGCGCGTCGGCCTCGGCCAGCTGCCGCATCTGGAGCGCTTCATCGCGCAGCGCAAGAAGCTCGCGCGCGCGTACTTCGCGCAGCTCGAAGGCGGCGCGGCCGTGAAGCTCGGCGTCGGCCTGCCCGTCGCAGACTTCGAAAACAGCAACTGGCACATGTTCCAGATCACGCTGCCGCTCGAAAAGCTGTCGATCGACCGCGCCGGCTTCATGGGCGAGCTGAAGGAGCGCGGCATCGGCTCGGGCGTGCACTACCCGGCGCTGCACCTGTTTTCCCTGTACCGTGCGCGCGGCTTCAAGGAAGGCATGTTCCCGCATGCCGAACGCTTCGGCGCCACCACCGTCACGCTGCCGCTCTTCACGCTGATGAACGAAGGCGACGTCGAGCGCGTGTGCCGCGCGGTCAACGAAATTTGCGAACACTACGGAAAGTAAGCGGACATGACTTATTCGGAACATCGCGCCGTCGCACCGGAAGTGTCGATCATCATTCCGGTGTACAACGAGGAAGCCGGACTGGCCGCGCTGTTCGCGCGCCTCTATCCGGCGCTCGATGCGCTCGGCACCGGTTATGAAGTGATCTTCATCAACGACGGCAGCCGCGACAAATCCGCGGCGCTGCTTGCCGGGCAGTTCCGCGCGCGGCCCGACACGACGCGCGTGATCCTGCTGAACGGCAACTACGGCCAGCACATGGCGATTCTCGCGGGCTTCGAGCAGTCGCGCGGCGACATCGTGATCACGCTCGACGCCGACCTGCAGAATCCGCCCGAGGAAATCGGCAAGCTCGTCGCGAAAATGCGCGAGGGCTTCGACTACGTCGGCACGATCCGTCGGCAGCGCCAGGACAGCCTGTGGCGCCGCAAGGCGTCGCGCGCGATGAATCATCTGCGCGAGCGCATCACGCGCATCAAGATGACCGACCAGGGCTGCATGCTTCGCGCGTACAGCCGTCACATCATCGATACGATCAACCGCTGCGGCGAGATCAACACGTTCATCCCCGCGCTCGCGTACACGTTCGCGCAGAATCCGGTGGAAATCGAGGTCGCGCACGAAGAACGCTTCGCCGGTGAGTCGAAGTACTCGCTGTACTCGCTGATCCGCCTGAATTTCGACCTCGTCACCGGTTTCTCGGTGGTGCCGTTGCAATGGCTGTCGTTCATCGGCGTGATCCTGTCGCTAGGCTCCGCGGCGCTGTTCGTCCTGCTGCTGATTCGGCGCTTCATCATCGGCGCGGAAGTGCAAGGTGTGTTTACGCTGTTCGCTATCACCTTCTTCCTGCTCGGCGTGATCATCTTCGCGCTCGGCCTGCTCGGTGAGTACATCGGCCGGATCTATCAGCAGGTGCGTGCGCGGCCGCGTTATCTGGTGCAGACCATTCTCGAAGAACGCGACGGCGGCGCCGTCGCCGAAGCACCGCGCCAGACCGTCGCGCAAGGCGTGCAGCCGGTGCCGGTCGCCGATCAGGGACGTCAGCCATGAAGCCGCGCGCCGTCGTATTCGCGTATCACAATGTCGGCGTGCGCTGCCTGCAGGTGCTGCTCGCGCGCGGCGTCGACGTCGCGCTCGTCGTCACGCATGAAGACAACCCGAGCGAGAACATCTGGTTCGGCAGCGTGGCATCGGTCGCGGCCGAGCACGGCATCGCCGTCGTCACGCCGGCCGATCCGAAGAGTCCGGAACTGCGCGCCGCGGTGAGCGCCGCGCGGCCGGACTTCATCTTCTCGTTCTACTACCGCCACATGCTGCCGCTCGATCTGCTCGCGATCGCCGCACGGGGCGCTTACAACATGCACGGCTCGCTGCTGCCGAAGTATCGCGGCCGCGTGCCGACCAACTGGGCGGTGCTCAACGGCGAGAGCGAAACCGGCGCGACGCTGCACGAAATGGCCGCAAAGCCCGACGCCGGCGCGATCATTGCGCAAACCCCGGTGCCGATTCTGCCCGACGACACCGCCGCACAGGTCTTCGACAAGGTCACGGTCGCGGCGGAGCAAACGCTGTGGCGGGTGCTGCCGGCGCTGCTCGCAGGCGAGGCGCCGCATCTGCCGAACGATCTCGCACACGGCAGCTACTACGGCGGGCGCAAACCGGAAGACGGCCGCATCGACTGGAGCCAGTCCGCGCAGCAGGTCTACAACCTGATCCGCGCGGTCGCGCCGCCGTATCCGGGCGCTTTCACCGATCTGAACGGCCATCGGTTCGTCGTCGCACGCGCGCGTCTGGCCGTGCCCGGCGCGCTCCGCTCGGATTTGCCCCCGGGCCTGCACGTAAGCGATAATGCCGTTTTCGCAATTTGCGGCGACGGCCGCGCGATCAACATCCACGAATTGCGGCACCAGCACGATGGCGGCGAGACTGCCGTCAGTCCGGCGAAATTCGCCCAGCTCATCCAATCTCATTCATGAAAAAAGTCCTGATTCTGGGTGTGAATGGCTTTATCGGCCATCACCTGTCCAAACGCATTCTCGAAACGACCGACTGGGAAGTGTTCGGGATGGACATGCAGACCGAACGTCTCGGCGACCTCGTCAATCATGAGCGGATGCACTTCTTCGAAGGCGACATCACGATCAACAAGGAGTGGGTCGAATATCACATCAAGAAGTGCGATGTGATCCTGCCGCTCGTCGCGATCGCCACGCCCGCAACCTATGTGAAGCAGCCGCTGCGCGTGTTCGAACTCGACTTCGAAGCGAACCTGCCGATCGTGCGTTCGGCCGTCAAGTACGGCAAGCACCTCGTGTTTCCGTCGACCTCCGAGGTCTACGGCATGTGCACGGATGAGCAGTTCGATCCGGAAGAATCGCAGCTGTCGTACGGCCCGATCAACAAGCCGCGCTGGATCTACGCGTGCTCGAAGCAGCTGATGGACCGCGTGATCTGGGGTTACGGCATGGAAGGCCTGAACTTCACGCTGTTCCGTCCGTTCAACTGGATCGGCCCGGGCCTCGACTCGATCTACACGCCGAAGGAAGGTAGCTCGCGCGTGGTCACGCAGTTCCTCGGCCACATCGTGCGCGGCGAGAACATCAGCCTCGTCGACGGCGGTGCGCAAAAGCGCGCATTCACGGATATCGACGACGGCATCAGCGCGCTGATGAAGATCATCGAGAACAAGAACGGCGTCGCCACCGGCAAGATCTACAACATCGGCAATCCGACCAACAACTTCTCGGTGCGCGAGCTCGCGCACAAGATGCTGGCACTTGCGGCCGAATTCCCTGAATACGCGGACTCGGCCAAGAAAGTACAACTGGTCGAAACGTCGTCGGGCGCGTACTACGGCAACGGCTATCAGGACGTGCAGAACCGCGTGCCGAAGATCGACAACACGAAGCAGGAACTCGGCTGGGCACCCACGTCGACTTTCGACGAAGCGCTGCGCAAGATTTTCGAAGCGTATCGCGGCCATGTCGCGGACGCCCGCGCACTCGTCGAACAGCAATAAAAGGGCGCGTCCTTGGCTCGCATCGTCCTGAAGATCGACGTCGACACGCTGCGCGGCACCCGCGAAGGCGTGCCGAATCTCGCGCGCATCTTCGACCGTTTCAAGGCGCGCGCCACCTTCCTGTTCAGCCTCGGACCCGACCACACTGGTTGGGCGATGCGCCGTGTGCTGCGGCCGGGTTTTCTGAAGAAGGTGTCGCGCACGTCGGTGGTCGAGCATTACGGCGTCAAACAGCTGATGTACGGCGTGCTGCTGCCCGGTCCGGACATCGGCGCGAAAGCCGCGGCCGAAATGCGCGCGATCCACGAAGCCGGCTTCGAGTGCGGCATCCATACGTGGGACCACGTTTACTGGCAGGACAACGTGCGCGCCAAAGATCGCGCGTGGACCGTCGCGCAGATGCAGCAGAGCCACGCGCGCTTTATCGAGGTATTCGGCGCGCCGCCCGTCACGCACGGCGCGGCGGGCTGGCAGATGAACGGCCACGCGTTCGAGCAGATCGACGCGTGGGGCATGCACTACGCGTCTGATGGTCGCGGCCACTCGCCGTATCTGCCGGTGGTCGACGGCAGGACGCTCAAGCACGTGCAGATGCCGACCACGCTGCCGACGCTCGACGAAGTGCTCGGTGTCGATGGTGTCGACACGCACAACGTCGCCGCGTGGATGCTGAAACAAACCGAAAAAAATCCGCACGACCAGGTGTTCACGCTGCACGCGGAGCTCGAAGGCCAGAAGCTCGCGCCGGTATTCGAACAGTTGCTCGAAGGCTGGCGCGCGCAGGGCCACACGTTCGCCACGATGGGCGATTACTACGCTACGCTAGACCGCGCCACGCTGCCATCGTACCCTGTTACGTGGGGCGAGATTCCGGGGCGCTCCGGCGAACTGATCGTCCAGCCCTGAAGGGCTGCGGCGCGGCGCGAAAGTCGTCGGTAAGCACGCCGCTTGCTGCCTGCCCGTTCGCCGCGTGGCCTGCCGATCGGGCAGCCGCAAGGCAACCTCAAGGCAACCGCAAGCCGCACGCTGACCGAATCCCCGAACAACAACAACCTCGACGACAGACCGGCCGACGCCGCGGCACCTAGCGACGCCGGCCCCAACCACCGGAGAACCTCGTGTCCATCGCAGTCGACCAACCCATCCCCGACTTCACCGCCGCCGCGACGGGCGGCGAAATCACGCTGTCGAAGCTGCGGGGCAAGAAGGTGGTGCTGTATTTCTATCCGAAGGACAACACGCCGGGCTGCACGACCGAAGGTCTGCAGTTCCGCGATCTGTATCCGAAGTTCAAGAAGGCCGGCGCGGAAGTGATCGGCGTGTCGCGCGACAGCTTGCGTTCGCATGACAACTTCAAGGCCAAGCTCGAACTACCCTTCCCGCTGATTTCAGATCCGGAAGAAACGCTGTGCGCGCTGTTTTCAGTCATCAAAATGAAGAAAATGTATGGCAAAGAGGTACGGGGAATCGAGCGCTCCACGTTCCTCATCGACGCCGCTGGCGTGCTGCGCCAGGAGTGGCGCGGCGTCAAGGTGCCGGGCCACGTCGACGAAATTCTGGAGGCTGTACAAGCGCTTTGATGCGCGTTATATTGGGCCGCAATGAGTGCCTGTCCACCCCATATTTTTCTCCGCTGCGCCAGTTCTGACGGCCGCTTGACCGGATCCACCGGTGCCGTTCGGAGCGTGAGGCGCAATGCGAGCATCATCGTCGAGCCGCTAGCCCCGAATGCCGGGGCGGCGGCTTTTTTAATTGCGCGCAGCCGCTCGTTCACTGGTTCGCGCGCTTCCGTCAAGGAGCCTATCGAAGACCAGGCGAACCGGCATCTCTAGACCGAATGCGCGCCTCCTCGCGCAGACTGGGTGTCCCATGAGGACATCGTCAGAATGCGACGGGCGGCGCACGATATGTGACCCGATCATTTCGAGGGAAACCATGCCTTTGCCTACTCCCCCCAGCAAGCTCGGCAATCTTTTGTCGCCTGACGAATACAAGGCCAAAGCCGTCACGCCCGCGCGCTCCACTGCGAAAAAACAGGCGCGTGAAGGGGAATCCGCAGAGTCGGCCGATTACGGCCGCGCCAATGTTGCCACCCCGATGGCGCACGCCGCCAACGCCGCCACCACGTTGTGGCCCGTGCCCGCCGTCGAATCGCCGCCCGCCGCGCAACCCGCGCCGGCGCGCGGCCGCAAGACCAGGCAGACCGCCGCGCTGTTGCAGCCGGTTCCGTCCGCGCATGCGCAGCTCGACGCCGACGCGGCCGAAGCTCAACCGGTCGTGGCACGCGCGAAGCACCCCACGGCCGAAACAGCCGCCGCACCCGCCGCGGCGACCCCGGCCGCCACGCGCAAGAAACGCGGCGCCGGCGCCGCGCCAGTCGAGGTGCAGAAGCTTTTCGTGCTCGACACCAACGTGCTGATGCACGATCCGAGCTGCCTGTTCCGCTTCGAGGAACACGACGTCTATCTGCCGATGATGACGTTGGAAGAGCTCGACAACCACAAGAAGGGGATGTCGGAAGTCGCGCGTAACGCGCGTCAGGTGAGCCGCACGCTCGACGCGCTGGTCGCGAACGCGGGCGACATCACCGACGGCATTTCGCTCGCGCGGCTGGGCAGCCGCGAGGCCTCCGGACGGCTGTTCTTCCAGACCCGGCTGACCGCGATCGAGCCCGTCGAAGGGCTGCCCGAAGGCAAGGCCGACAACCAGATCCTCGGCGTCGTGCGCGCGCTGCAGCGCGATCGCGCGGATCGGCAGGTCGTGCTGGTGTCGAAAGACATCAACATGCGCATCAAGGCGCATGCGCTCGGCCTGCCCGCCGAAGACTACTTCAACGACCAGGTGCTCGAGGACAGCGACCTGCTGTACACGGGCATCCGCGCGCTGCCGCAAGACTTCTGGACCAGGCACGCGAAGGGCATGGAAAGCTGGCAGGACACCAAAACCGGCACCACGTACTACCGTGTGACGGGTCCGCTGTGCGCATCGATGCTGGTCAACGAGTTCGTTTATCTGGAGCCGCAGAATGGCGAGCCCGCGTTTCATGCACTGGTGCGCGAGCTGAATGGCAAGACCGCGCTGCTGCAAACGCTGCGTGACTATGGCCACCACAAGAACAACGTGTGGGGAATCACGGCGCGCAATCGCGAGCAGAACTTCGCGCTGAACCTGCTGATGAATCCGGAAATCGACTTCGTCACGCTGCTCGGCCAGGCCGGCACCGGCAAGACGCTGGTCGCGCTCGCGGCGGGCCTCGCGCAGGTGCTCGACGACAAGCGCTACAACGAGATCATCGTGACCCGCGCGACCGTGCCGGTCGGCGAAGACATCGGCTTCCTGCCGGGCACCGAAGAGGAAAAGATGCAGCCGTGGATGGGTGCGTTCGACGACAACCTGGAAGTGCTGCAGAAAACCGACGACGCCGCCGGCGAATGGGGCCGCGCCGCGACCCAGGAGCTGATCCGCTCGCGCCTGAAGATCAAGAGCATGAACTTCATGCGCGGCCGCACGTTCGTCGACAAGTATCTGATCATCGACGAGGCGCAGAACCTGACGCCGAAGCAGATGAAGACGCTCGTCACGCGCGCGGGTCCGGGCACGAAGATCATCTGCCTCGGCAACATCGCGCAGATCGACACGCCTTACCTGACCGAGGGCAGTTCGGGCCTGACCTATGTGGTCGACCGCTTCAAGGGCTGGGCGCACAGCGGACACGTGACGCTCGCGCGCGGCGAGCGCTCGCGCCTCGCTGACTACGCGTCGGAGATTCTCTAGGCGTTTGCAGTTTTTTCCGGCTTTCATCGCAAGCCGCGTCCGGTTCGATCCCGGACGCGGCTTTTTTATTGCGCCGACGTTCTCCGCAGGCAACACTTAGCGCACAAACTTCAAGTAATTTATCAACAATTCTTGCGGCAGCCTTGTTGGGCGGCTACCATCCCGACATCGTCAGTGAGTAAATGGGCGCTTACCGCCCGTGCTGTCTTCATGCGCCGACTCGCCCTATCGCTGCTGCCCGTCCTGCTGCTCGCCGCTTGCGCCGGCGCGCCGCAAAAGACGTCGCGCGGGTCCGGCGGCACCGTCGTCGCGAACGGCGCCTACCACGAGCCGCCGCCCGGCTTCCCCCATTTCGTCGATCACAGCATCGGCCGCGAGGAAATCTCGATTCAGGCGATGAGCCTCGTCGGCGTGCCCTACCGCTGGGGCGGCAATACGCCCGACAGTGGCTTCGACTGCAGCGGTCTGGTGCGCTATGTGGTGCTGCGCGCGGCGTCGGTGAACCTGCCGCGCACGACGGCCGAGATGAGCGGGCGCGGCGAATCCGTCGAGCCGGACGAAATCGCGCCCGGCGATCTGATCTTTTTCAATACTACCGGGCGCGCGCATTCGCACGTCGGCATCTACGTGGGCAAGCTGCGCTTCGTCAACGCGCCATCGACCGGCGGCACAGTGCGGCTCGACTATCTGACCAATCCCTACTGGGCGAAGCGTTTCGACGGCATCCGCCGGATGGCGGGACCGGCGGCGACGCCCGCGCCGTTCGATACGCCGAGCTATCAGGCGGCCGCGCCGCAAACGGAGCGCGCTGCCGCGGGCGCGGCGGCGACGGTGGCGGTTCGACCAGCGTCGACCTATGCCGGCACGATCCCGCCGACCGGTGCAGGCAGCGGCACGCCCGTCGCGCAATCCGATCAATTCGAGCCGCCGCCGTCGGGCCTCAGCGCCGCGCAACTGCAGGCGCGCTCGGCGGGCGCGGTGGCACCGACGCTGGTCCCGGTGGCTCAGACACGCACGTATGAAAGCGGCGCTCCTTCATCCGCTCAACCGATCCAGCCAGCCACGACTGCCCGCGTCCTCCCGCCAACCGCACCCGACGCAATCGACGCCGCCGCCGATGCATTCGAGCCGCCGCCGCCCGCATCCATCGCGGAACGCCAGGCCCGCCAGGCACAGCAGACCGACGGCGCTGGCGCCGTGCAGCTGATGCGCGCGTCGACGGTTTCCCACGGCGTGCCCGCCCCCACGCAAAGCAGTGACGACCCGATCGCCCGTTTCGCGAACGGCAACTTCTGACGTCGTGATCTGCTATCGTCATCGATATTCTTTCGACGGCGGGTAACGACCATGGAACTCGGGCTCAAAAATAAGGTGGTGCTCATCACCGGCGGCAGCAAAGGCATCGGTTTCGCCTGCGCGCGGGCCTTCGCACAGGAAGGCGCGAAGGTCGCGATCGTGTCGCGCGACCCCGCCAACCTCGCGCGCGCTTACGAACAGCTGAAACAGGAAGGATTCCACGTGCATCGCACGCGTGCCGACCTGCACGAGCCGCACAGTGCCGCCGATATCGTCGAGGAAGTCAGCGCCGCGGTAGGCCCGATCGACGTGCTGATCAATAGCGCCGGCGCCGCGCGCCGGTACGACCCCGAGACGCTCGATGCCGACGCATTTCGGGCGACGATGGAGGCGAAGTATTTCCCGTATATCTATCCGCAGCAGGAGGTGCTGCGCCGTATGGCCGAGCGCGCGAAGGCCAACGGCGGTGCCGAGCCGGGCACGATCGTCAATATCATCGGCATGGGCGGCAAGATCGCGAGCGACATCCATATCGCAGGCGGCGCGGCCAACGCGGCGCTGATGCTCGCGACCGTCGGCCTCGCGCACTACTACGCGCGCTATGGCATCCGCATCAACGCGATCAATCCGGGTGCGACGCTGACCGAGCGCGTCGAGGAAGCGGTCCGGCTGGAGGCGGCGCAACAAGGCATCGGCAACGACGAAGCGCTCGCGCGCGGCCAGGCCAGGACGCCGCTCGGCCGCTACGCAAAGCCGGAGGAAATCGCCGACGTGGCGCTGTTCCTCGCGAGTCGCCGTGCAAGCTATGTGACGGGCGCGATCATCCCGATGGACGGCGCAAACGCACCGCTGATCTGAACGGAAAGAGCGACGCGACGGCCTTCAGGACGGCGCAGTCGCGCGTTCAATCGAACTATGCAGGGAAACCGGTGCGATGTAACGGGCAGCATGAAGCCGAAGCCCGCGCGTGCGGTTCAGCCAGAGTCGGCCGATCGAGCAGCGCAGGCCTGCATCGCACGGTGATTACAGGAAGTGGTGGCCCAGCCACCAGGCTCCGCCGGACAGCAGCGCGGATGCCGGAATCGTCAGAATCCACGCCCACACGATGTTACCGGCCACGCCCCAGCGCACCGCGCTCAACTTCTGCGTCGCGCCGACCCCGACGATCGCGCCGGTGATCGTATGGGTGGTGGAGACGGGAATGCCGAGCGCCGACGCGGTGAACAGGGTAAGCGCTCCGCCCGCCTCCGCACAGAAGCCGCCGACCGGCTTCAGCTTCGTGATTTTCTGTCCCATCGTGCGGACGATGCGCCAGCCGCCGAACAGCGTGCCGAGACCCATCGACAGATAGCAGCCGCCGATCACCCACAGCGGCGGCGCATCCGCCTTCATCGACGCAAACCCGGTTGCGATCAGCAGCATCCAGATGACGCCGATTGTCTTCTGCGCGTCGTTGCCGCCATGACCGAGGCTGTACAAGCCGGCGGAGAGCAGTTGCAGGCGGCGGAAGCGCCTGTCGACCTTGCTCGGCGGCGTGCGGAAGTACAGCCACGACACCAGCAGCATGAAAAACGAACCGAGCACGAAGCCGAGCAGCGGCGAAATGAAGATGAACGCGACGGTCTTCATCAGGCCGTCCCAGTTCAGCGATCCCCAGCCCGACTTGGCGAGCGCCGCGCCGACGAGGCCGCCGATCAGCGCGTGCGATGAGCTGGACGGAATGCCGTAGACCCAGGTAATCACGTTCCACGCGATCGCGCCGACCAGCGCGCCGAAGATCACGTAATGATCGACGATGTCCGGATCGATCGTGCCCCTGCCGACGGTTGCGGCCACCTTCAGGTGAAACACGAAATACGCGATGACGTTGAACGCCGCCGCGAACGCCACCGCCTGCTGCGGCTTCAGCACGCCGGTCGATACGACCGTGGCGATCGAATTCGCCGCGTCGTGAAAGCCGTTCATGAAGTCGAACACCAGCGCAATGGCAACCAGGCCGGTTACGACCCAGATAGCGAGTTGTATCGATTGCATTATGCGTTTTCCAGCACGATGCCTTCGATGATGTTCGCCACATCCTCACACTTGTCCGTGATCGTTTCGAGCAGCTCGTAGATCGCCTTCAGCTTGATCAGGACCTTGACGTCGTCTTCCTCGCGGAACAGCTTCGACATCGCCGCGCGCAGCACGCGGTCGGCTTCCGATTCGAGCCGGTCGATTTCCTCGCAGGCCTTCAGGATCTGGCGCGCCTGCTTCATGTCCGACAGCAGGCTGACCGCGAACTGCACGCGCTCGCAGGTCGCCGTGCAGATATGCGCGAGCTGGCTCGCCTCCGACGTGACCGCTTGCACGTCGTACAGCGAGATCGCGGTGGCGACGTCCTCCATCAGGTCGAGGATGTCGTCCATCGTCGTGATCAGCTTGTGGATCTCGTCACGGTCGAGCGGCGTGATGAAAGTCTTGTGCAGCAGGTCGATGGCTTCGTGCGTGAGCTTGTCGGCCGCTTTCTCGGCCTTTTGCACGTTTTGCTTGTGGATTTCGGCGTCCTGCAGATTGTCGATCAGGAGCTCGAGTTCGCGGCTCGCCGAGATGATGCACCTTGCGTGCGAATTGAAGATTTCAAAGAACTTGCCCTCGGTGGGCATGAATCGACCGAACATTGGGATCCTGGAAATGGGTCACGTAATGGCTGACATAAAACCGCCATATTGTACCGTTCCGCCATCATTGCCGCACTCGCAACAGCGCCGTTACAACAGCCCACGGCGCTTCGCGTCACTCGCCGCCGTAGAAGTTCTGCGCACCTGCAAAATTGTCGAACTTCGTGTATTGACCATGGAACGTGAGCCGAACGGGGCCGATTGGACCATTCCGCTGCTTGCCAATGATGATCTCCGCCGTGCCCTTGTCGGGGCTGTCCGGGTTGTACACTTCGTCGCGGTAGATGAACAGGATCACGTCGGCGTCCTGTTCGATAGCGCCCGATTCGCGCAGGTCCGACATGATCGGCCGCTTGTTTGGCCGCTGCTCGAGGCCGCGATTCAGCTGCGACAATGCGATCACCGGCACGTCGAGCTCCTTCGCGAGGCTCTTCAGCGAACGCGAGATTTCCGAGATTTCGGTCGCGCGGTTTTCGCCGGCCGACGAGCCGCTCATCAGCTGCAGATAGTCGATGATGATCAGCCCGAGCTTGCCGCACTGGCGCGACAGCCGGCGCGCGCGCGAGCGCAGTTCCATTGGGTTCAGACCGCCGGTTTCGTCGATGAAGATCTGCGCCTCGCTCATTTTCTGCACCGCGTGCGTGAGCTTCGGCCAATCCTCGTCGGTCAGACGCCCGGTACGCATGCGATGCTGATCGAGCCGGCCAACCGAACCCAGCATACGCATCGTGAGCTGGGTGCCCGGCATTTCCATCGAGAACACCGCGACCGGCAGTCCGTACTCGACCGCGACGTACTCGCCGATGTTCATCGAAAACGCCGTCTTACCCATCGACGGACGGCCCGCGACGATGATCAACTCGCCGCCGTGCATGCCTGAGGTCATGCGGTCCAGATCGACGAAGCCGGTTGGCGTACCGGTCACGTCGCTCGGATTGGCGGTGTGATAGAGCGTGTCGATCCGTTCGACCACTTCGGTCAGCAGCGGCCCGATCTCGAGGAAGCCCTGGGTGCCGCGCGCGCCGTCTTCGGCGATCGAGAACACCTTCGATTCCGCTTCGTCCAGCAATTGCCGGACTTCCTTGCCTTGTGGGTTGAACGCGTCGGCGGAGATTTCATCGGCGACCGACACGAGCCGGCGCAGCACCGCGCGGTCGCGCACGATTTCCGCGTAGCGGCGGATATTGGCGGCGCTCGGCGTGTTCTGCGCGAGCGCGTTCAGGTAAGCGAGGCCGCCGACCTCTTCCGCCTTGCCCGAGGTGCCGAGCGCTTCGTAGACGGTGACCACGTCGGCCGGACGCGTGGCCGCGATCAGCTTGCCGATGTGCTCGAAGATGATGCGGTGGTCGTAACGGTAGAAGTCGCTCTGCGCGAGGAAGTCCGCGATGCGGTCCCACGCCGCGTTGTCGAGCAGCAGGCCGCCCAGCACCGATTGCTCGGCTTCGATCGAATGCGGGGGGACTTTCAGCGACTCGAGTTGGGGATCTTTGGACGGTGCGTTCATGGGGAGGAATTATCGGGCAATCCGACGACGGCTGCGAGCGGAAAAAACGCCAACTCGGGGGATACACGACGATAGTCGGGCACAAAAAAAGCAGGGGCCGGTTACCCGGCCCCTGCCCTTCACCAGCGAAGTGCTGGCTGATCCTGCGTGATGCTCAGCGCTCGACTTAGACGTGCTCGCCGATCACAGCCACCGTCACATCGACGAGAACGTCGGTGTGCAGCGAAACCTGAACCGGGTGCTCGCCAACCATCTTCAGCGGGCCTTCCGGCAGACGCACTTGCGCCTTTTCCACTGCGAAGCCTTGCTTGCCCAGTGCTTCGGCGATGTCGGCGTTCGTCACCGAACCGAACAGACGGCCGTCGACGCCGGCTTTTTGATTGATCTGAACGGTTTGGCCTGCCAGCTTTTCGCCTTGAGCCTGAGCGGCTGCCAGCTTTTCAGCGGCGACCTTTTCGAGTTCTGCGCGGCGCACTTCGAATTCAGCCAGGGCTTCCTTCGTTGCACGGCGAGCTTGCTTGTTCGGGATCAGGAAATTACGTGCGTAACCGTCCTTGACCTTCACGATGTCGCCCAGGTTACCCAGATTGACGACTTTTTCCAGAAGAATGATTTGCATTCGGATGCTCCTTATCGCGTCGTCGGGTTAGGCCTTGTGCTGGTCGGTGTACGGCATCAGCGCGAGGAAACGCGCGCGCTTGATAGCCGTGTCCAGCTGGCGTTGATAGTGCGCCTTGGTACCCGTGAGACGTGCCGGCGTGATCTTGCCGTTCTCGCCGATGAAGTCCTTCAGCGTTTCGATGTCTTTGTAGTCGATGTACTCGACGCCAGCGGCCGTGAAACGGCAGAACTTCTTGCGCTTGAAGAGCGGGTTCTGTTGCTGACGACGCTTGTCGAATTTCTTACCAGTCGGGCGGGGCATGATTAGTCCTTTCCAATGTCCTGCAATGCTGTGATGTGAAATACCAGAGTTCGCGCGTTACGGTGCTTTTTAGCCAGAAAACCTGTGAAGAGCGTTTCGACGCCCATCTGACAGTTTTCGAGCTTACCGCTCGCTTCGCCCGCGGCGACCGCCTGCATGGTTAGTTCGACCTGACGGGCAATGCCCGCCTCGACGACTTCCGTGCGGTGGTGCAACGTGCAGCTCGCAATCGGAACGCCGGCGGGGGTGTACCGCACCGCTTCGCGTTCGACGACGCTCGCCGTAAGTTGCAGCCGGTTCATGTACTTGAGATGCCTTCGTGTACGTGAGCGGAGCGACGCTGCGTGTCTGGTAGCTTAAATAGTGTGTCTTAAGCCTGCGCTTCGGTCGGCTGAGCGGCTGCCGACTTCTTGGCTTCTTCGCGCTGCACTTCCTTCATCATCGGCGACGGGCCGGTTTCGGCCTTCTTCATCTTGACGATCAGGTGACGCAGAACGGCGTCGTTGAACTTGAACGCATGTTCCAGCTCGTCGAGCGTGGTCTGGTCGCATTCGATGTTCATGCAGACGTAGTGAGCCTTCGCGAGTTTCTCGATCATGTAGGCCAGTTGGCGACGGCCCCAGTCTTCGACGCGGTGAATCTGACCACCGTGCGACGTGATCGTGCTCTTGTAACGCTCGATCATGGCGGGCACTTGCTCGCTTTGATCGGGATGCACGATAAAGACGATTTCGTAATGACGCATTACACACTCCTTGTGCTGACTTTTGGATAGAAGCCGCCCGGGCGTCGGAACCGGTGCGGCAAGTGAGAAGCCGAAAAGTGTAACCCGAATGGTGAAGGGTTGCAAGGCATGCCGCCGATTCGGCCATGGAATCGAATGTGTTTTCAAGAGCTTAGGGATTACAGAACCGGGGAAATCCGGCCGCGGCAGCCGCTCAACCCGCTTCTGTGCGTTGGCTGCCGCTCTGCAACCGCGCTCTGAGCGCCGCTTCGAAGCCCGTGAGCGCATCGGGCGCGGCGTCCGTGATCGCCCACCAGGTCATGCCCGCCGCGTCCCAGTGTGCGATCGAATAGCCGTCGTGACCAAGCGACGCCGGCGCCGCGCCCCCCGCCGTGGACTGCGGAAACACGTACACGTCGATCACGTGCTTGCCGTAGCGGTACACGAGCACCGCGACCCGCTGATGCGCGAGGTAGTCGAGCCGGCCACCCTGAAGCGCGAAGCCGGCCGCCGCGAGGTCCTCGACCGGCGGCGAATAGTCGAGTCGGCCGTTGAACCATGGCTTCACCGTGTGACGGTCTGTCGAAATCACGTCGATGTCGCGGCCGGAGACCTGCGCGCGCACATGGCTTTCGACGAGTTCGTCGGTGAACGGCGAGGATTCGGCCGGACGGTGCAGTGTCAGCGTCAGGACCGCGGCGGCTGCGCACAACGCGATCACCAGTGCCACAAGACCGCCGCGCGCGGCCGCGCGGTTTGCCCCGCCCGCGCCGAGCGGGCCGCCGAAGCCCCCGAGCCAGCCGTCGAGCCACACGGACCACCTCGCCGCGCGACGCTGACGCCGAGGTTGCTGCGTCGCCGGCTGCGTCATCCCGGCGGCGGACTGCTTCGGCACATCGTCAGGCGCACCCGTCGCGGCCAAAACCACGCCCCCTTCGTCGACGACGCCGGGCAAACCCGCCACGATCCGCGCCCGCAACGACTGCGGCGCCCGATGATACGGCGCCGCGCGCAGCGCGCCACTCAACGCACGCACGTTGTCGCTCGCGCGCCGGCAATCGTCGCAGCTCTCGATATGCTGCTGGACGCGGCGCGCATCGGGCGCCGGCAATTCGTGATCGGCATTCGCATCGAGGAGCGGCCGAGCTTCGTTACAGTCCATCCGGCGTCTCCTGAGCGGGGTCGGCGGCAGCGCCGGGAATGTTGAGGGGCCGGCCGTCGGCAAACGCCCGGAGCTGTGTCACTGTTGCGGTCGCGGGCATACCCGCCGACGAGCCCGGGCGACCGTCGCCTGAACTTCTGGCCGGCTGGGCGCAAGGTGCAGGGGCCGCGGTGGCCGCAGACCGTGCGAGTCGCCCGGTCTGCGCGTCCCGATCCGGCGGCCCCTCCTGCCGGCTACCCTGCCCGCCTTTACGCGCCTTGCCGACTGGCTCCCCTCCGCCTCGCTGCTGCGCCATCAACACCTCCGCCAGCTTGCGCCGCCCACGCGCGAGCCGCGACATCACCGTACCGATCGGCACATCGGCCACCACCGCGATCTCCCGATATCCCATCTCTTCGAGCTCACGCAAGATCAGCACCTCACGATACTCGACCGGCAAAAGCGCCAGCGCATCGTGCACCAGTCGCACATCCTCGTCGCGGATCAGCAGCGTCTGCGGATCGTCACCGCCTGCGCTCCAGCCGTCGAGGGTCGTGTCGTCCATCGTTTCGTCGAATTCGAGCATGTCGTGCGACGGCGCGCGCCGCCGCCATTCCGTGTACCAGGTGCGGCGCACGATCGCGAGCAGCCACGGCCGCGCGGAGTCGCCGCGAAACGTATCGAAGAAGCGGAACGCGCGCATGAACGCTTCCTGCACGACGTCCTCGGCATCGTTCGGATTGCCGCACAGCCAGCGCGCAAGGTTGTACGCGGCGTCGAGATGCGGCAACGCCAGCTGCTGGAAGCGGCGGCTTTTCGCTGCATCGGCGTCGGCATCGGCGTCGGCGCCGGCATCTGGCTCGCCGCGCGCGTGGGCGGCGTCTGAGTCGGTCTGGACCACGTGGGTCCCTCCAAGGGCATGGCGGCTGCGTCGTGCGGGTCGCTGCTGTCGAGCGCCCCGCGTGGTGTCGTTGCTGTCTTTCACAGCAGAACTGGCCATAGACCCAGTTTATTCCCGAGTTCCGCCAGCAATCCCAAAAAGTTCGGGCTCGCCCGCGCGCCTCTCGCCACCTCTCTCGCCAACCAATACGCCCGCTAGTACGACGGCCGGTTCCAGTAGTCGTCGCTGGCGTACACGTCTTTCAGATAGTCGATGAAATATCGCACCCGCGCCGGCACGTAGCGCTGCTGCGGATAGACCGCGAGGATGTCGTAATCGGGCAGCGCATACTCATCGAGCACGGTTTCGAGCTCGCCGCGCGCGAGCTGCTGCTGGATTTCCCATGTCGAGCGCCAGCCGAGTCCGAGCCCTTCCGAAACCCAGCGATGCAGCAGTTCGCCATCGTTGCAGTCGAGCGAGCCGCCAACCCGCACCGTCGCGAGCTTGCCGTTGCGGCGGAAGTACCAGCCGCGGTTCTGCCCGCCTTGCAGATTGAATGCGAGGCAGTTGTGGGCCGGCAGATCCTCGAGCGTCCTCGGCTTGCCGTGAAGGCGGAAATACTCGGGCGTACCGCACACCACGCGCCGGTTCGACGCGAGCTTCACCGCGACGAAGTTCGGATCGACCGTGCCGCCGATGCGAATCGACAGGTCGTAGCCCTCGCGCACCAGATCGACGACCCGGTCGGTCAGATTGAACGACATCTGCAACCCGGGCTTGTCGCGCAGAAATGCGGGCGCGAGCGGCGCGACGTGCTTGCGGCCGAACGCGGCCGGCGCCGACACGATCAGATGGCCATTCACCGCGCGGCGCCCCGCGCTCAGTTCGTTTTCCGCCTGATCCCACTCGCTGAGGAGCCCGCGGCAGCGTTCGAGAAACGCCGCGCCGTCCTCGCTGACCACCAGCCGCCGCGTCGTGCGATACATCAGCTTGACGCCGAGGCGCTTCTCCAGCGCGTCGATGCGCCGCCCGAGAATCACCGGCGAAACGCCCTCCTCCAGCGCCGCCGCCGCGAGACTGCCCGCATCGGCAACCCGCACGAAGGTTTCGATCTGTTTGAAGCGGTCCATGCTCGTCTCCCACCTGTCTCTTGCCGGGCTGATGATGCCGGCCGTGCGCCGGGCGCCACGCCATTCGATACTTTTTGTTTCGGAATAAGCGACCCGGACTGATCTTATCAAACCTTTGGCGCAGGCCTACAGTGTCCCTCAACCGACGTAATTACCGACATTGAGGAGACATCCATGGCCAAGATGAGAGCCGTCGACGCCGCCGTTCTGGTGCTCGAAAAAGAAGGCATCGATACCGCGTTCGGCGTGCCGGGCGCCGCGATCAACCCGTTCTACTCGGCGATGCGCAAAGCCGGCGGCATCAGCCACGTGCTCGCGCGTCACGTCGAGGGCGCATCGCACATGGCCGAGGGCTATACGCGTGCACAGCCGGGCAACATCGGCGTATGCATTGGCACGTCGGGCCCTGCCGGTACCGACATGATCACCGGTTTGTACTCCGCCCAGGCTGACTCGATCCCTATTCTGGCTATCACGGGTCAAGCGCCGCGCGCGCGTTTGTACAAGGAAGACTTCCAGGCCGTCGATATCGAAGCGATCGCGAAGCCCGTCACCAAGTGGGCCGTGACCGTGCGCGAGCCGGCGCTGGTGCCGCGCGTGTTCCAGCAGGCGTTCCATCTGATGCGCTCGGGCCGTCCGGGTCCGGTGCTGGTCGACTTGCCGATCGACGTGCAGCTGGCCGAAATCGAATTCGATATCGACACGTACGAACCGCTGCCGGTCTACAAGCCGAAGGCAACCCGCAAGCAGATCGAAGCGGCGCTCACGCTGCTCAACGATGCCGACAAGCCGCTGATCGTCTCGGGCGGCGGCGTATTGAACGCGGTGGCCGAAGACCTGCTCGTGAAGTTCGCCGAAACGGTCGGCGTGCCGGTAATCCCGACACTGATGTCGTGGGGCGCGATTCCCGACGACCATCCGCTGATGGCCGGCATGGTCGGTCTGCAGACCTCGCACCGCTATGGCAACGCGACGATGCTCGCATCCGACTTCGTGCTCGGCATCGGCAACCGCTGGGCCAACCGTCACACCGGCAGCGTCGATGTGTATACGAAGGGCCGCAAGTTCGTGCACGTCGATATCGAACCGACGCAGATCGGCCGCGTGTTCGGTCCGGATCTCGGCATCGTGTCGGACGCGAAGGCCGCGCTCGAACTGTTCGTCGAAGTCGCCGGCGAATGGAAGGCCGCGGGCAAGTTGAAGGATCGCAGCGCATGGGTCGCCGATTGCCAGCAACGCAAGCGCACGATGCTGCGCAAGACGCACTTCGACAACGTGCCGATGAAGCCGCAGCGCGTGTATGAAGAGATGAACCAGGTGTTCGGCCGCGACACCTGCTACGTGAGCACGATCGGCTTGTCGCAGATCGCCGCGGCGCAATTCCTGCACGTGTACAAGGCGCGCAACTGGATCAACTGCGGCCAGGCCGGCCCGCTCGGCTGGACGATTCCAGCGGCGCTCGGCGTGCGCGCGGCCGACCCGCAACGGCCGATCGTCGCGTTGTCGGGCGACTACGACTTCCAGTTCATGATCGAAGAGCTTGCGGCCGGCGCGCAATTCAAGCTGCCGTACGTGCATGTCGTCGTGAACAACTCGTACCTCGGGCTGATCCGCCAGGCGCAGCGCGCGTTCGAAATGGACTACTGCGTGCAGCTCGGCTTCGAGAACATCAACTCGCCGGAGACCAACGGCTATGGCGTCGATCACGTCGCGGTCGCCGAAGGTCTCGGTTGCAAGGCGATTCGCGTGTTCAAGCCCGAAGAGCTGAAGCCGGCGCTGCAAAAAGCGCAGTCGATGCTCGCCGAGTTCAACGTGCCGGTGATCGTCGAAGTGATTCTCGAACGTGTGACCAACATCTCGATGGGCACCGAGATCGACGCGATCAACGAGTTTGAGGAACTCGCCGAGAAGCGCGAGGACGCGCCGACGGCGATCAGCCTGCTCGACTGAGCGTCGCGGGTTCGCAGTACCCGCAGCATTCAGCGCGCACGATGCGCGAGGGCCGAGCTCATGCTCCGCGCCCTCGCCTCATCATGCCCAGCGCGCCATTCCCTGACCGACCTGAGAGACAAAAGCACCATGCCGAAATTCGCAGCGAACCTGACGATGCTGTTCAACGAAGTGCCGTTCCTCGACCGTTTCGCGGCAGCAGCCAATGCCGGCTTCCATGCCGTCGAATTCCTGTTCCCGTATCCGTATTCGATCGCCGAATTGAGCGAACGTCTGCAGCAGAACCGCCTGAAGCTGGTGCTGCACAACCTGCCGGCGGGCAACTGGGAAGCCGGTGAACGCGGCATCGCGTGTCTGCCGGATCGGGTCGCCGAGTTCCAGGAAGGCGTCGGCCGCGCGATCGAATACGCAAGCGCGTTGAAGGTGCCGCAACTGAACTGCCTCGTCGGCATTCCGGGTGTGAACGTGTCTGCCGACACCGCCCGCGCGACGATCGTCGGGAACCTGCGCTTTGCCGCGCGCGAGTTGAAGAAGGCCGGCATCCGGCTGCTCGTCGAGCCGTGCAACTCGTACGACATTCCGGGCTTCGCGCTGAACCGTTCGCGCGACGGACTCGACGTGATTCGCGAAGTCGGCTCGGACAATCTGTTCCTGCAATACGACATCTATCACATGCAACGGATGGAAGGCGAACTCGCGGCGACGATCGAAAAGAACCTCGCGCAGATCGCGCATATCCAGCTTGCGGACAACCCCGGACGGCATGAACCGGGCACCGGCGAGATCAACTATCCGTATCTGTTCGCGCTGCTCGACTCGCTCGGCTACGACGGCTACGTCGGTTGCGAATACAAGCCGCGCACGACGACCGAAGCCGGCCTCGGCTGGGTGCAAAGCGTCGCTGGTCAGGCACGCGGCGCGGCACATGCGGCGGCTTGAGACGCGTCAGGCTTAACGCACGCTCCCTATAACACTGGAGATTCACACACATGGCAAAGATCGGCTTCATCGGGCTCGGCATCATGGGCGCGCACATGGCGCGCAACCTTATAAAGGGCGGTCATACGCTGTTCGTGAACGGCGCCTATCCGGTACCGGACGACATCGCGAAGAGCGCGAGCGTGGTCGCCAGTTCGACCGCCGTCGCACAGGCCGCCGACATCGTCATCATCATGGTTCCGGACACACCGGACGTCGCCAACGTGTTGTTCGCTGATGACGGCGTCGCCGCTGGCCTCACCAAAGGCAAACTCGTGATCGACATGAGCTCGATCTCGCCGCTCGACACCCAGGCGTTCGCGAAGAAGATCAACGCGCTCGGCGTCGACTATCTCGATGCGCCGGTGTCCGGCGGCGAAATCGGCGCGCGCGACGCGACGCTGACGATCATGGTCGGCGGTCCCGAGAAAGCCTTTGCTTTAGCCAAGCCGCTGTTCGAACTGATGGGCAAGAACATCTCGCTGATCGGCGAGAACGGCGCGGGTCAGACCTGCAAGGTCGCCAACCAGATCATCGTCGCGCTGAACATCGAAGCGGTCGCGGAAGCGCTGCTGTTCGCGTCGCGCTCGGGCGCCGACCCGGAGCGCGTGCGCCGCGCGTTGATGGGCGGCTTCGCGTCGTCGCGAATTCTCGAAGTGCATGGCGAACGCATGACGAAGCGCACGTTCAATCCGGGCTTTCGCATCGAGCTGCATCAGAAGGACCTGAATCTCGCGCTCGATGGCGCGCGCAAGCTTGGCATCGCGCTGCCGCATACCGCGAGCGCGCAGCAGTTGTTCAGCGTGTGCGCGGCAAACGGCGGCAAGGCATGGGACCACTCGGCGATGGTGCGCGCGCTCGAAATCATGGCGAATCATGAGGTCGCGCAAACGCCCGAGAGCAAGGAAGCGAAGGCGGCTTGAGGTCCCTTCGTGTTCCTGTGTGATTGAGCTCGTCGTTGATTGCGCTGATGACCGCTTCGGCATCCGCGCGGTAATGATGAGCACAGGTGGGGCGCCCGTTCGTCGCCCGGCGGCTTCGGCCGCAGGCGCAGCGAAACGGGCAAATCGCGCCGCTCTGGGCTGAGAGCGGCAAGTGGGGTCCGCAGCGGCACCCGGCGACGCCGAGGAAGCCTTGGTCGGTCAGACGTCGTCGTCGGGTGTCCGGCTGTCGGATTCGTCGATCAGTATGTATCGAACACCTTTTGCAACGCAGCCGGCGCCGTATGGCCCGCTGCGAGCGCCAGCATCAACAGCACGCGCGCCTTGTACGGATTCAGCGTACCCGCGCTGACGAAGCCGAGCGCTTCGTCGGCTGCCGCGCCGTTGCGCATCACATGTCCCGAGCCCACACGCGACGAGCGCACCACCGCGATGCCGCGCGACACCGCGTCGGCGAGCGCCTGCTGCAACGCCTGATGGATCGAGCCATTGCCCGTGCCCGCGATGACGAGGCCGCGCACGCCCGCGGCGATGAGCGCATCGACGGCAATGCGCGACACGCCCGCATAGCTCGCGACGATCTCTACGTGCGGCCACGCCGTATCGATCGCGAACTCGCTCGCAAGCGTATGCGCGCGCACCACACTGCGTTGAAACTCGACGCGCCCATCCTGCACCCAGCCAAGCGCACCGATTTCCGGCGACTGGAATGCGTCGACCGCATAGGTGCTCGTCTTCACGACGTCGCGCGCGCAATGGATGCGATTGTTGAACGCGACCAGCACGCCCTGCCCGCACGAAGCCGCATGCGCCGCGACCGTCACCGCGTTCAGCAGATTCAACGGACCATCGGCCGATAGCGCCGACGCCGGCCGCATCGCCGCGGTCAGCACGACGGGCTTGTCCGACTTGACGGTCAGGTGCAACAGGTAGGCGGTTTCTTCGAGCGTGTCGGTGCCGTGCGTGACGACCACGCCGTCGACGTCGTCGCTCGCGAGCAGCGCGTTGATACGTTGCGCGAGCGTGGTCCACAGCGGCAGCGCCATGTCCTTGCTATCGACGCTGGCGATCTGCTCCGGCGCGACGCGCGCGACCGTCGACAGTGCCGGCACCGCCGCGAGCAACTGATCGACGCCGACGACGCCCGCCTGATAGCCGGACGTGTTGGCGGCATCCGGTGCCGCGCCGGCGATCGTGCCGCCGGTCGCGAGCACGGCGATGCGCGGCAACAAGGAAGCGGAGCCCGGCGTGCTCGGAGGAGTCGGGAGAGAGGATGTCGAGGTATTCATGGCGGCGATTGTAAGCGATGCGCCGCGCGCCGCCATGCGTGAAAGCGCGAGGCTTAAGCGGCCTCGCGCAACTGCGCCGCGATATCGGTCTCGCTCAGTTGCGGCGCGAACATTTCGATCAGCCGATACGCGTACGCGCGCAGGAACGCGCCCTTGCGCAAACCGACGCGCGTCGTGCTCGCCTCGAACAGATGCTGCGTATCGAGCGCGACGAGTTCGGTGTCGCGCTTCGGATCGTAGGCCATCGCCGCGACCACGCCAATGCCCATGCCGAGCTCGACGTAGGTCTTGATCACGTCGGCGTCGATCGCGGTCAGCACGACGTCGGGCAACGCGCCTGCTTTCGCGAATGCCTGGTCGATATGCGAGCGGCCCGTGAAGTCCTGGTCGTACGTGACGATCGGGAATTCGGCGATCTCGTCGAGCGTCAGGTTTTCGCGGCCGACCAGCGGATGATCCTTCGGCACCACCACCACGTGATGCCACGAATAGCACGGGAACGTGACGATGTCGGGGAAGCGGTCGAGCGCCTCGGTCGAGATGCCGATATCGGCCTCGCCGTTGATGATCATCTGCGCGATCTGCTGCGGGCTGCCCTGGCGCAGCGCCAGATGCACCTTCGGGAACACCGACGTGAACTGCCGGACCACCTTCGGCAGCGCGTAGCGCGCCTGCGTGTGGGTGGTCGCGACGACGAGATGGCCGCTGTCCTGATCCGCGTACTGACGCGCGACGCGGCGCAGATTCTCCGCATCGAGCAGCATCCGCTCGATCAACTGATGCACGGCCTTGCCCGGTTCAGTGAGGCCCGTGAGCCGCTTGCCGCGGCGAATGAAAATGTCGACGCCGAGCTCGTCCTCGAGGTCCTTGATCTGTTTCGACACGCCCGACTGCGACGTGTACAGCACGTTCGCCACTTCCGTCAGGTTCATGTTCTGCCGCACGGCCTCGCGCACGAAGCGCAATTGCTGGAAATTCATCGTTGTGTCTCCGGTTCTGCCAGAGTTGAGTTATTAGAGCTGTCAAATGCCAAAGGGAACCACTCGGTACGGCCGATACGTTTCTCGCCTGCTTCGTGCGCCGCACGGCGGCGCTGCCGTCTCACTGCGCCGGAAACACCCGCAGCGCGCGCGGCACTGCGGTCACACCGTCGCCGACCGCGAGTTGCAGATCACGCCACGTTTCGCGATCGAGTTCGGCTTCGAGCAGATTGCCCTCGCGACCGGCGAGTTCGACGCGCACCGAGCCGCCGAGCGTCACCACGCGCCGCACGTCGACGACGATGCCGTTTCGATGCCCGGCTGCCTGCGAATACAGCTGCAGATCATGCGGCCGCACATAGGCGAACGCGGGACCGCTGAAACCCGCCGTGATCGCGACCGGCAGCGCGGCGCCATCGACGACGAAGCCTTGCGCATCGACGTTGCCGTGCAGACGGTTTGCCGCGCCGAGAAACTCATAGACGAACGGCGTCTGCGGATGGTCGTACACGTCCTGCGGGCTTCCCACCTGCTCGACATGCCCTCGATTGAGCACGACGATGCGATCGGCCACTTCGAGCGCTTCTTCCTGATCGTGCGTGACGAAGATCGTCGAGATATGCAGATCGTCATGCAAACGGCGCAGCCAGCTGCGCAGTTCCTTGCGCACCTTCGCGTCGAGCGCGCCGAACGGCTCGTCGAGCAGCAGCACCTTCGGCTCCACGGCCAACGCGCGCGCAAGCGCAATGCGTTGCCGCTGACCACCGGACAGCTCGGACGGATACCGTTGCGCAAGCCAATCTAGTTGCACGAGCTTCAGCAGTTCATGCACCTTCTCGCGAATCACCTTCTCCGACGGACGTTCTTTGCGCGGCTTTACGCGCAGGCCGAACGCGACATTCTCGAACACCGTCATATGACGGAACAGCGCGTAATGCTGAAACACGAAGCCGACCTCACGCTCGCGCGCGCCGACCGCCGCGACGTCCTGGCCTTGCAGCTCGACCTGGCCGCCGTCCGCGTATTCGAGGCCCGCGATCACACGCAGCAAGGTCGTCTTGCCGCAACCCGACGGCCCGAGCAGCGCGACGAGTTCGCCTGGCGGGAAGTCGAGCGACACGTTGTCGAGCGCGACGAAATCGCCGAAGCGCTTTTGCAGGTTACGAACGGTGATACCCATTTACAGCTCTCCTTGCTTGAGCGGATGTCGCTGCGACGCAGGCGTGGCGTCGACGAAAAACGAATGAGAAGCGGACTGCGCGCTATTGGCCTGTGATGCACCGCCCGGCGCCGGTCCCGCATACGCGGGCACCTCACGCGCCGCCGACAGTTCCGCCGACATATGACGCTCGGCCAGCAGCTTGAGCCCCAGCGTGACCAGCGCCAGCAGCGCGAGCAGCGAGGCCACGGCGAACGCGGCCGAGAAGTTGTACTCGTTGTAGAGGATTTCGACGTGCAGCGGCATCGTGTCGGTCTGCCCGCGAATATGGCCGGACACCACCGACACCGCGCCGAACTCGCCCATCGCGCGCGCATTGCACAGAATCACGCCGTACAGCAGGCCCCACTTCACGTTCGGCAGCGTCACACGACGGAACGTCTGCCAGCCCGATGCGCCGAGCACGTGCGCGGCCTCTTCCTCGTCGTTGCCCTGCGCCTGCATCAGCGGGATCAGCTCGCGCGCGACGAACGGGAACGTGACGAAGATCGTCGCGAGCACGATACCCGGCACCGCGAAGATGATCTGCACGTTGTGATCTGCGAGCCACGGGCCGAACCAGCCCTGCGCGCCGAACATCAGCACGTAGATCAGACCGGAGATCACCGGCGACACCGAAAACGGCAGGTCGATCAGCGTGGTCAGCAGCGCCTTGCCGCGGAATTCGAACTTCGCGATACACCACGACGCCGCGAGGCCGAACACGAGGTTCAGCGGCACCGCGATCGACGCGGTGAGCAGCGTCAGCTTGATCGCCGACAGCGCATCCGGATCGGCGAGCGCTTCGAAGTAAAAACGCAGCCCCTTGTTCAGCGCCTGGTAGAACACCGCGGCGAGCGGCACGACCAGGAACAGCGCGAGAAACAACAGTGCGACGCCGATCAGCAGCCAGCGCACAACGGGCGGTTCGCTGACCGGATCGGGGCGGCGCGCACCGCTTGCCGGGTTGGTCGGACGGCGGCTCATGGCGCACCTCCACCGATTGCGGCGACGCTCGTGGCAGCTGGCGCGGGCCCCGCATTGCCGCGGCTCGTGCGGCGCTGCAGCCACCACTGCAGCGTGTTGATCAGCAGCAGCATCAGAAACGACACGACCAGCATCACGACCGCGAGCGCCGTCGCACCCGCATAGTCGTACTGCTCGAGCTTCGTGATGATCAGGAGCGACGTGATCTCCGACTTCATCGGCACATTACCGGCGATGAAGATCACCGAGCCGTATTCGCCGAGCGCGCGCGCGAAGGCGAGCGCGAAGCCGGTCAGCAGCGCCGGGAACACGGCCGGCAGCACGACGCGGCGAAACGTGAGCCAGCGCGACGCGCCGAGGCACGCGGCCGCCTCCTCCTGCTCGCGCTCGAACTCCTCGAGCACCGGCTGCACCGTGCGCACGACGAACGGCAGGCCGATGAACGTCAGCGCGACCAGCACGCCGACCGGCGTGAACGCGATCTTGATGCCGAGCGGCGCGAGGAACTGGCCGATCCAGCCGTTACCCGCATACACGGCCGCGAGCGAAATACCGGCGACCGAGGTGGGCAGAGCGAACGGCAGATCGACGACCGCATCGACGATGCGCTTGAACGGAAACCTATAGCGCACCAGCACCCACGCGACGAGAAAGCCGAACACCGCGTTGATCAGCGCGCCGCCGAGCGCCGAGAAGAACGTCAGCCGATACGACGCGAGCACGCGCGGCGACGTGACCGCGCGCACGAACTGGTCCCAGTCGAGCGTCGCGGTTTTCAGAAAGGTCGCCGCCAATGGAATCAGCACCACGAGGCTCAAATAAGCCACCGTGATGCCGAGTGTCAGGCCAAAGCCGGGCAATGCGCTCGGCTTGCGGAAAGTCAACGTGGTCATGCTGGATACTCGTTCATGGTTGATGCTCGCGGTTGTTCGTTTTGCTGTGTTGCCGTACTGCGGTGTTGCCGCCCTGCTGGCCACCGGACCCCGGTTAGCCGAAAGCGCGCCCACTGGGCGCGCTCTTTTGCCTGTGCCTGTGCTTCAGGCCGTGGTTGTTACTGCGGCTGATAAATCGAATCGAACACGCCGCCGTCCGCGAAATGGGTCTTTTGCGCGTTGGTCCAGCCGCCGAACGAATCGTCGATCGTGTACAGCTTCAGCTTCGGAAACTTCGCGGTCAGATCGGCCGGCACCTTGTTCGATCGCGGACGATAGAAATTGCGTGCGGCGATCTCCTGGCCTTCCTCGCTATACAGGAAGTTCAGATACGCGTCCGCCAGCTTGCGCGTGCCGTGTTTGTCGACGACCTTGTCGACCACCGCGACCGGCGGCTCGGCCAGAATGCTCGCCGACGGCACCACGATTTCGAACTTGTCCGGGCCGAACTCCTTCACCGACAGGAACGCCTCGTTTTCCCACGCGATCAGCACGTCGCCGATATCGCGCTGCACGAAGCTGGTGGTCGCGCCGCGCGCGCCCGAATCGAGCACGCCGGCGTTCTTGTACAGCTTGCCGACGAACTCCTTGGCCTTCTGGGCGTTGCCGCCCGGCTGATGCTCGGCGTACGCCCAAGCGGCCAGGTAGTTCCAGCGCGCGCCGCCCGAGGTCTTCGGATTCGGCGTCACGATCGACACGCCCGGCTTCACCAGATCGTCCCAATCCTTGATGTGCTTCGGGTTGCCCTTGCGCACCAGAAACACGATCGTCGACGTGTACGGCGATGCGTTGTCCGGCAGACGCTTCTGCCAGTTCTTGTCGACGAGCCCCTTGTTCGCGATCGCGTCGATGTCGTAAGCGAGCGCAAGCGTCACGACGTCGGCCTGCAGACCATCGACCACCGAGCGGGCCTGCGCGCCCGAGCCGCCGTGCGACTGCTTGAAGGTGACGGCTTCGCCGGTCTTGGCCTTCCATTCCTTGCTGAATGCCTGATTGATGTCCTGATACAGCTCGCGGGTCGGATCGTAGGACACGTTCAGCAGCGTGGTGTCGGCGTGCGCGACACCGCTTGCGCCCAACATGCCGAGCGTACCCGCCGCGCCGACGGCAAGCGCCGTGATCAGTTTTCTGGTTCGAGCCGCAAGCCCCGTATGCCGATGGTTCATTTCAGTTTTTCTCCGCGTGATGGTCCGCTGATAAGCGTCTGGTGTCGTTTTGCGTCGCGGTCACGTGCACATGAGCGCCAACCCGGAAGCCAGTCTATCGAAGGGCTTTCATCATTAAAAATAATGTTTCCTCATTTTTTAATGCCCAAAAGTGGTAACGGCAGACGCGCCGGCTGTTCCGACGCCGAAAACGCCGCCATGTCGCCGATAAACGACGCCCCAGCGCGCCCCTTGCGCCGAACTTAAAGTAAAGCTTGAAATGCGCCGAATACTGTATAAAAATACAGTCACCTGTTCATACATACAGTGGCCATGACAAAACTCACCGCACGACAGCAGCAGGTTTTCGATCTGATCCGCCGCGCGATCGAACGCACCGGCTTTCCGCCCACTCGCGCGGAAATTGCCGCCGAACTCGGTTTCAGTTCGGCCAATTCCGCGGAAGAGCATCTGCGCGCGCTGGCGCGCAAGGGCGTGATCGAACTGGCGGCCGGCGCGTCGCGCGGCATCCGCCTGCTGTCCGGGCAGGAGGATGCGCCGCACCAGTTCACGCTGCCACATGCGGGCCTGATGCAGTTGTCACTGCCCCTGATCGGCCGGGTCGCGGCGGGTAGCCCGATCCTCGCGCAGGAACATATCTCGCAGCACTACGCGTGCGACCCGGCGCTGTTCTCGAGCAAGCCCGACTACCTGCTGAAGGTGCGCGGCCTGTCGATGCGCGACGCGGGCATTCTCGACGGCGACCTGCTCGCGGTGCAAAAGCGCAGCGAAGCGAAAGACGGCCAGATCATCATTGCGCGCCTTGGCGACGACGTGACGGTCAAGCGTCTGAAGCGCCGGCCGAACGGCATCGAGCTGATCGCCGAAAACCCCGACTACGACAACATCTTCGTGGAAACCGGCAGCGCGGATTTCGCGCTCGAAGGGATCGCGGTCGGGCTGATTCGCCCCAGCGAGTTCTGATCCTTCGCTGTTGCCGGAACGCTCGCGCCGGTTTGTCCGACCCAAGCCGCATTAACGCCCGCATTACGCCGCGCATTTAAGCTGCATCGTCTGGAGGAACTCATGGAACGCCTTGCCCGTCTGCTGCCTTTTCGCCAGTTCGGCCGTCTGCGCCATCTGCGCAAGCTCACGCCTTGCGCGCCGCTCGAGGCGCCCGCGGCGCGCACGCCGTCGCTGTTCGACGTGACTGCCGAAGCTTGCGGTCTGCCGTCGTCGTTGCCGGCGTTTGCGCGCGTATCGCTGAATTCGGCGCTGAATATCGCGGAGCCCGCGCGCCGCGCACCGGTGCGGGTCTATCATGGACCGTCGCGACTGATCATGGTCGGCACGGTCGACGCCGTATGCCGTATGATCGATCGTTGCATAGCCGACGAAGCCAACGTGCACGGCGCGGTGTTCGAAGCCTGAGCGAATTCTGAGCACGCATGCAATAAGCACTTCGGATGTTCAGAGATTCGCGTGGGATGGGATCGTTTCGACCTCGCCGTGGTCGACGTTAGATCATCACTGACGTGGAGTCCCATTCGATGACCATTCCGAAACGCACACAGGGCAGCGCCACCCGGCCGCTGCTGATCACGCTGATCGTGGTGATCGTGATTGCCGCGCTGGGGTTTATTTACGCGTCGCCGTATCTCGCGGTGAACAATCTGAAACGCGCGGCAGACGCGCGTGACGTGCAAACCGTCAATCAGTACGTCGACTTCCCCGCGCTACGCGATAGCCTGAAGCAGCAGGTGGGCGCGATGCTGACGCGCCGGCTCGAAGCGGATGCCGGCAACAAGATGGCCACGATCGGCGCGGTGATCGGCGTGACACTGATCGGCCCGCTCGTCGATGCCTATGCGACACCCGACGGCGTCGCGGCACTGCTGAACGGCATGCCGCCGCGCGGCACACCGGGCGAGCAACCGTCCGCCCCACCAGCCGCGGGCGGTGAAGCGCCGGCCGCACCGTCCGCGGGCGACACCCCCACGCAGGCAAGCGCGCCGCCGCCCGGGCGTCAAAGCACGGCCGGCTACCGGAGTCTCAACGAGTTTGTGGTCACCTACCGGCGCGGCGAAGGCAACGCGAACTATTCGGCCATCTTCCGTCGCGAAGGTCTGGTCACGTGGAAGCTCGCGGCGATCAATCTGAACGAGTGAGGTTCAAGCCGTGAACTGAAGGGATGCGCGGGCTGGTCATTGCGGCCAGCCGCGTGTCAGGTTTGTTCGGGTTACGCCGCGGCCGCCTGTTGCTGCTCCTGCGCGGAAGAGCACGCCACCAGAATGCTGCACGACACGCGGTCGAGCAGCGGCGTGTTGCCCGCCCCCATCCACCACCGCGACAAACCGGTCCGGCAGCGATGACCCACCACCACGAGGTCAACCTGCAACTCGTTGGCAAGATTGGCGATCTCGTCGATCGGATGACCAAATGCGAAATGCCCCTGCGCGTTCACGCCCCGCTCGGTCAGCCAGTTCACGCCCTCCTGCAGAATTTCGCGGGCCGTTTTTTCGAAGCTTCCGCAGGCCACATCGGTCAATAAGCCCGCGCTTTGCGCGATGCTCGAACGCATGTCGACGACCGACAGCAGATGCGTTTCCGCCTTCAGGTCCAACGCCAGATCGGCGCCGCAACGCAGGGCTTTGCGGCCTTCGCGCGAGCCGTCGTAGCACAACAGGATTTTCTGGTAGCTCGCCATCTGTCTTCTCCCATTCGCGCGGAAAGCGCGGTCTGAATCAATCATGGTGCGCCGCAATTCGGCTTGCAAGGGATGGAAAACGCTAAGTGCATAGTCGGTGCGTGCTGACGCCGTCTGCACAAGCGTTGGGCCAGCTGAGGCAGTGTTCGCACACGTTTGCGGCACCGCAAAACTTGGTATGCGAACGCATCGCATCCCACGCATTACGCGTTCCCGGACACCCGCTCGCATCAGTGGCCGATACCCTAGAATAAGCGGCCTGTGCGCAATGCGTGCGTCGCAGGTATGTTGTTTGTTCTTGTGCGTACGTTATGTCTTGTTCCCGGAGCCTCGCTCGAGTCATGCCCGCCGCCCCCATCGAGTTCCATCAGGTCAGGAAAAGCTACGGCAAAAAAACGGTCGTCGACGGCTTGTCGTTTCATGTCAATACCGGCGAATGCTTCGGGCTGCTCGGCCCCAACGGCGCCGGCAAGACCACGACGCTGCGCATGCTGCTCGGCATCGCGGCGCCCGACGCCGGCGCGATCCGCCTGTGCGGCGAACCGATCCCGGGCCGTGCGCGCCTCGCGCGCTCGCGCGTGGGCGTGGTGCCGCAGTTCGACAACCTCGATCCCGATTTCACCGTGCGTGAAAATCTGCTCGTGTTCGGCCGCTATTTCGGGCTGAGCGCCGCGCAGTGTCGCGCGGCGGTGCCGGGTCTGCTCGAATTCGCCCGCCTCGAGAACAAGGCGGACGCGCGCGTGAGCGAGCTGTCCGGGGGCATGAAGCGGCGCCTCACGCTCGCACGCGCGCTGATCAACGATCCCGACGTGCTGATCATGGACGAGCCGACCACCGGTCTCGACCCGCAAGCGCGCCATCTGATCTGGGAGCGATTGAGATCGCTGCTAGCGCGCGGCAAGACCATCCTGCTGACCACGCACTTCATGGAAGAAGCCGAACGGCTTTGTCATCGACTGTGCGTAATCGAGGAAGGACGCAAGATCGCCGAAGGCGCGCCGCGCGAGCTGATCGAGTCGGAGATCGGCTGCGACGTGATCGAGATCTACGGTCCCGATCCGTTTGCATTGCGCGACGAACTCGCACCGCTCGCCGAGCGCACCGAGATCAGCGGCGAGACCCTGTTCTGTTACGTGAACGACGCACAGCCCGTGCATATGCGCCTGAAGCAGCGCGCGGATTTGCGCTATCTGCATCGGCCGGCGAATCTCGAAGATGTGTTTCTGCGGCTCACCGGCCGCGAAATGCAGGACTGAACCCGCAGCGAGGCACTTGATGGACGCACGCACCTACGAAACCCACGACGCCACGCCATCGGCACAAGAGCCGTTCGGCGCCTTCCCCGCCAACGCCACGAACTGGATCGCGGTGTGGCGCCGCAACTATCTGGTGTGGAAGAAGCTCGCGATCGCGTCAATGTTCGGCAACCTCGCCGATCCGATGATCTATCTGTTCGGTCTCGGCTTGGGACTCGGGCTGATGGTCGGGCACGTCGACGGCGTGTCGTATATCTCGTTCCTCGCGGCGGGCACGGTGGCGTCGAGCGTGATGATGTCAGCGAGCTTCGAGTCGATGTATTCGGGCTTTTCGCGCATGCACGTGCAGCGCACGTGGGAAGCGATCATGCATACGCCGCTTACCCTCGGCGATATCGTGCTCGGCGAGGTGGTGTGGGCCGCCAGCAAATCGGTGTTGTCGGGTGTCGCGATCATGCTGGTAGCGGGCGCGCTCGGCTATGCGAGTTTTCCGTCGATGCTGCTCGCGCTGCCGGTCATCGTGCTGGCCGGTCTCGCGTTCGCGAGCCTCGCGATGATCGTGACGGCGCTCGCGCCGTCGTACGACTTTTTCATGTTCTATCAGACCCTCGTACTCACGCCGATGCTGCTCCTCTCCGGCGTGTTCTTTCCGATCTCGCAGTTGCCCGGCGCCGCGCAAGCGGTGACCGCCGCGCTGCCGCTCGCCAATGCGGTCGATCTGATGCGCCCAGCGATGCTCGGCCGGCCGATGGAGCACGCGGCGCTGCATGTGAGCGTGCTCGCCGCGTATGCAGTCGGCGGCTTTATCGTGTCGGCGATCCTGTTTCGGCGCCGCATGATGAAGTGAGCCGAACGCGCCGGTCGTCGCTCTGCGCGTTTGCTACCGTCGCGCGCTCAGTCCTCGTCATCGGTCCACGGAATGTCGACGTCGGAGATGAACGCGACCGTCGCGAACGGGCCGCCCTCGTGACGACCGATCTTGCCATCGGCGCGCTGCCATTCGACCCGGAACACGGTGGCCGGATCATCCGCGATCAGCCGCACCGTGCGCAATTCGTCGGGATCGGCGTCCTCGACCGGACCGTCGAGCGAGATCAGCAACGCCTGCGGCCACAGACCATCGGCGGGATCGTAGATCTTGTCGCCGTCGTGAATCAATGTGAAGGCTTCCACGCCGATGGTCGCCGACGCATCGACGATCATCTTGGCGAGCGCACGCAACAGCGCGGTCGCTCTCGCCGAGTTGGCCTGGCGGATCGCGAGATCGCCGCGCGTGAGCGCCTGCTCGAGTTTCGGATTGGTTTTCTGTTGCGCCATGGATGTGTTGGTCCTATCGCTCTGTTGTGGGCAACGCGCCATTGGGACGACGCGCCGCGTTTCTTTTTGGGTCCATCTATTGCCGCTTGTGTGCATTGCAGCATCGCGGGCTGCGCGGCCGGTCCGCGCTTCGACTGCCATCGTTCTGCCGTTTCCCCCGATCGTGGCGCGCACCATCAGGGCCGTTTTTTCAGGGCCGTCCTTGCCGTCCACCACAGTTTAGGTCGTGATTCGGATTCAGGGAGAACATTTGCCGCTTATTGCGTGGCATGTGTCGCATTTCATGCATCGGCTCGCGGACGCCGCGGCGTGCGGTTGCCGCGCCCTCGGTCCGCCTTCGACGCCTGCGCCCCGGCCGGCTTCGGATCCGCGATCCGCGCGATCAGATGGTCGCGAAACGCCCGCACCGACGGCGGCAACTCGCGTCCCGCCATCGTCTGCACCTGGATGCTGCGCTGGCGCATCTGCGGGTCGGTCAGCGGAATCACGACGAAGCCGTCGGCCGCATAGCGGTCGCGCACCGACAGCAGCCCCGTGAACATGATCGCGCCGGACTTCTGCGCATAGCGATAGCTCGCGCCGCTGTTGTTGCAGATCAGGTCCGGCTCGAGCAGGATGCCTTCGAGCGCGCAGGTGATGTCGATCAACTGGCGAAGCGTTGTGCCAGTCTCCGACAACACCAGCGGATAACCGCTCACCTCGGCGAGCGACAGCTTCGCGCGCGCCGCGAGCGGATGATCGGCGCGCACCAGCACGAACACCGGCGCGCGTTCGGTGTGCTCCACCTTGACGCCCTTCTCCGGCGCGAGGCTGAACGACAACGCGATGTCGACGTCACCGTCGCGCACATGGCGGGTCGCGTCGGCCGGCGACATCACGGTCAGCGTGAAATCGATGCCGGGGTGCTCGGCGCGGAAATCCGCGATCGCGGTGGGCAGGAAGTCGACCGCGAAGCCCTCGGCCGTTGCGATCTTGATCCGGCTGCCGTGCAGACTCGCGAGGCCGCTTAGCTCCTTCATCACGTGCTCGGCTTCGAGCAGGCTGCGTTGTGCGTAGGCGAGCAGCCGCTCGCCGGCCTCGGACAGCGCCATGCCGCGCGGACGCCGCTCGAACAGCGTGACACCGAGTTCGCCCTCGAGCCGCGCGATCTGCCGGCTAAGCGCCGATACCGCGACATGCAGCCGTTCGGATGCGTCGCTCAGCGAACCGCTGCGCGCGACTTCGACGAAATAACGCAACGCGATGCCATGCAGTGAACGTGCCATCCGGGACGCCTCGATTGAATCGGTTGCAATGGTGTAGCGACGCTTTGCCTTTGCGGCAATGCAAGCTTCGAAACATGATCATTGTGACAAAAATGACGCGCTTCTAGAATCGGTCGCAATGGCATCGCGGGCAATTCGCCCGAAGACCATGCCATCGGGCCGCGGCTCTCTGCCGGCCTCACCCATCCCCCGCATTGGAGACACCGACATGAGCCGCAACCAGGCGATCGAGCTTGCCACCCGGCACTTTGAATCCGGCGCTTTTCTCGCCGACCTGAACCGCCGCGTCGGCATTCGCACCGAAAGCCAGGAAAGCGATCGCGGCGCGCTGCTGCTGTCTTATCTGACCGACGAAATCCAACCCGCAGCGGAGCGCCTCGGCTTCGGCACGCGCATCGTCGATAACCCGGTCGATGGCTTCGGTCCGTTCCTGATCGCGAACCGTCACGAAGGCGATCATCTGCCGACCGTGCTGATCTATGGCCACGGCGACGTCGTGCGCGGTTACGACACCCAGTGGCGCGCGCCGCTGACGCCGTGGGCGGTGACCGTCGAAGGCGAGCGCTGGTTCGGTCGCGGCACCGCCGACAACAAAGGCCAGCACTCGATCAACCTCGCCGCGCTCGCGTGCACGCTCGCCGCGCGCGACGGCAAGCTCGGCTTCAACACGAAGCTGTTGATCGAAATGGGCGAGGAAACGGGCTCGCCGGGGCTCGATGCGATCTGCCGCGCGCACCGCGACGAGCTCGCCGCCGACGTGCTGATCGCCTCCGACGGCCCGCGTCTCGCCGCGCGTCGTCCGACCGTGTTTCTCGGCTCGCGGGGCGCGGTCAATTTCAAGCTGTCGCTCAATCTCCGCGACGGCGCGCATCACTCGGGCAACTGGGGTGGCCTGCTGCGCAATCCGGCGACGGTGCTCGCCAACGCGCTCGCGAGTCTGGTCGATGCGCGCGGCGTGATCGCAGTCGACGGCCTGCGTCCGCCGCCGATCCCCGAGGCCGTGCGCCGCGCGCTTGCCGACATCACGGTGGGCGACGGTCCCGGCGACCCGACCGTCGACGACAACTGGGGCGAACCGGGTCTTTCCGCGCCCGAGCGCGTGTTCGGCTGGAACAGCTTCGAAGTGCTGGCCTTCAAGGCGGGCAATCCGGAGAACCCGGTCAACGCGATTCCGCCGTCGGCGTTCGCGGTCTGCCAGTTGCGTTTCGTGGTCGGCACCGATTGGGAAAACCTCGCCAAGCATCTGCGCGCGCATCTCGATGCGCACGGCTTTCAGCTGGTCGAAATCGACGTCGAACGCGGCGCACCGGCCACGCGGCTCGATCCGGACGATCCGTGGGTCAGATGGGCGCTCGCGTCGCTAGAAGCGACCACCGGCAAGAAGACTGCGCTACTGCCGAATCTCGGCGGCACGCTGCCGAACGAGGTATTCGCCGACACGCTCGGTCTGCCGACGATCTGGGTGCCGCATTCCTATCCGGCCTGCTCGCAGCATGCGCCGAACGAGCATCTTCTCGGCCCGGTGGTGCGCGAGGGCCTGCAGATGATGGCGGGACTGTTCTGGGATCTCGGCGAGAATGCGCCGCTTGCGGCGAAGCGCGAGGTCGTGGATGCGGCAAAGGCCGCGAGTTGAGTTCGGCTAGCGCCGATTGATTCGCTGTGCCTGCCGCGGCCGGCCCCGACATTCGACCGGGGCCACCGCGGCAAGCGGGTCGCGCTTACATCGACATCGACATCAAGGCGCCGGATTCGGCTGCAGCTCGTGCAGCTTGTCGATTTCCGCAAGCACTTCGGGCGACAGCTTCACGTCCGCGCTGGCGATGTTCTCCTTCAACTGCTCGAGCGACGTCGCGCCGATCAGATTGCTGGTCACGAACGGCCGGCTATTGACGAACGCGAGCGCGAATTGCGCGGGCGACATGCCGTGGCGCTTCGCGAGCTCGACATAACGCGTGGTCGCCTGCACGGCTTGCGGCTTGCTGTAGCGCGCGAAGCGCTCGAACAGCGTGATGCGTGCGCCGGCCGGACGCGCGCCGCCTTCGTACTTGCCCGACAGCCAGCCGAACGCGAGCGGCGAATACGCGAGCAGACCGATATTGTCGCGATGCGCGTACTCGGACAGACCCGCTTCGTAGGTGCGGTTCAACAGGCTGTACGGATTCTGGATGCTGACGATGCGCGGCAAGCCGAGTTTTTCGGCCGCGCGCAGAAACTGTGCGACACCCCACGGCGTTTCGTTCGACACGCCGACATGGCGCACCTTGCCAGCCTTCACGAATTCGGCGAGCACCGTCAGCGTTTCCTCGATCGGCACCGTGTACGCGTCGTCGACCCACGGATACGACGCACGGCCGAAGGTCATCGTGCTGCGATCGGGCCAGTGCAGCTGATACAGATCGACGTAATCCGTCTGCAGACGTTTGAGGCTGTCGTTGAGCGCCTCGGTCAGATTCTTGCGGTCGAACTGGTTCCCTTCGCCGCGAATATGACGCGGATTGTGCGGCTGACGCGCGGGACCCGCGATCTTGGTGGCGAGCACGATCTTCTCGCGCGCGCTCTTGTGCTGCGCGAGCCACGTGCCGATGTAGCGCTCCGTCGAACCTTGCGTTTCCGCGCGCGGCGGCACCGGATACATTTCGGCGGTGTCGATCAGGTTCACGCCGTGATCGAGCGCGTAGTCGATCTGCGCGTGCGCTTCCTGCTCGGTGTTCTGCTCGCCCCACGTCATCGTGCCGAGACCAATCAGGCTGACCTGCACGTCGGAGTCGCCGAGTCTGCGGTATTCCATCTAACTTGTCCTGTTGAAGAGGTGAACGGAAAGCGCAGACGTTACCACGCCGGCGCATTACCTGCAGCAAGGCTAGAATGCGGGGCCATGCGTTGCTGCGCGCCGCCTGGCGAGTTGCGCAGTACATGCTTTGCGCTCAAGACGCTCGCTTCATCATGACTTCGTTGCCATGAATCACGAACACCTCGAATTGCTGGTCACGCGCGTGATGCCCTACGGGAAATATAAAGGCCGCGTGATCGCCGACCTGCCCGGGCACTATTTGAACTGGTTCGCGAGCCAGGGCTTTCCGCCCGGCGAGATCGGCCGGCTGCTCGCGTTGATGCACGAGATCGATCACAACGGTTTGAAACCGCTGCTCGATCCGTTGCGCAAACCGAAGCCCAACGAGGGCTGAATCCGTCAGCGTGAAAGCGTTGCCAAGCCCGCTGAAAGTCGCGGCGCAGGCAAGCTGCAAGCAATGTCGGGCAGTCCGAATTCATACAGGTTTTTTCCTTGCGGATCGCGTTTGCATGGCCTTTAATCGGCATAGGTCGTCGCGCTGTGGAACGTCGATAGTGAAGCGGTTCAGTCATCGTTCGCTCCACTGTTTCCTTGTGTTCCGGCGCCGTGCGATCCCCCGCCTTCGTGACTGCCTGTATCCATGTCGCAATTCAACCTGTCCGCATTGCTCGACTTCATCGGTCACGATCTGTCGCCGGTGCGCGCGGTCATCCTGTTCTTCGTGATCGGCTACGTCGTGGTCGGACTGCCCGTGCATTTCCGCCAGGGCGCGGCGTCGCGCGACGTTTGGGGCACGGCCGCCGGCGTGACGATGGCGGCGATCTACGCGGCGTTCATTGCCGGCGTGTACCCGTGGCTGCATCACGTGTCGGTGATCGCGCACTGAGCGTCGGCCGCCGTCAGCTCGGCGCCGAAAACTTCCCATAGCGGTTCGAGCAATTCGCGTCGCGGCTGCCAGCGCCGCATCGACGTGCGGTACAACGGCCGGCGCACCTGCGCCGAACTCGCGGTGCTCACAGGCCGCGTCGTCTCAGGAAATGCGAGTGCGTTCGCTTCGAAATCATCGACCAGTTCCTCGTACGCGATCTCGAGCATCGCGCCCGGGGAAGAACGCGCCGTCAGTGCGCCGTCGACTGACCGTAGGTGCGATGACAGTTAGTCCGCGCCGAGCGCGCCCTACTGCGCCGCGTCCGCTTTGTTCAACGCCTCGACGTCGCATCGCTTGCGACTCAAGAGACGAATCGTCCGGCGGAAGTTAGCAGCGCTGCCCTTGAGTAGCGTTTCGAATGATTAACGAAGTGTTACCGCAGCGCCGTTCGATTAGACGCGGGAAGATTGGCGGAAAGGTCGAGCGTCGCGGCAACGGCTCGCATGGTCGCGGCCCTGAGCGCGGAGCGCCGCGCCAACGCCGGTAACGCTCGGACACAAACGCGGCTGAACTCCGTTGCGCGCGGTCTTTCTCAGGTTTACTTGGAGGAGAAAATCGTGACCAGGCTCATTGCATCGATGACGCTGCTAGCGGCGGCCGTAGCAGCGAGCGTCACTGGATGCGCCGTCGCGCCGCCAGCGGACTACGGCTATGCGCAACCCTATTATCCCTACGCGTACGGACCGCCTTACTACGGGCCGGTGTACGGCTCGGTTGGTTTCTACGGCGGTTTTGGCGGCCCATGCTGCTATTACGGACATGGCTATTGGCACGGCGGGCATGGCGGATGGCATGGCGGTGGTTGGCACGGCGGCCACGGCGGATGGCATGGCGGGACCGGCGGATGGCACGGTGGCGGCTTCGGCGGCATGCACGGCGGCGGCAGCGCGTGGACCGGTGGTGGCGGAATGGGGGGACACGGACACTGAGGCATTCAGGCATTGAGGTCTTGATGCATCGACGAACCGGTGTCCGCCCCCGTCGCGACAGTGACACGGCTTCAGCGCGCCCGGCGGTTTCTGGCCTTGCGGTAAAATTATCGTTTTGATTCAAGCCCGCTCGGCCGTTCCATGTCTTTACCCCGCACTCCCAGCCCTCGCCGCGTGTCCGTTGCCCCGATGATGGACTGGACGGATCGTCATTGCCGCTCGCTGCATCGAATGATTTCGCGCCATACGTGGCTTTACACGGAAATGGTGACGACCGGTGCGCTGCTGCACGGCGATGTGGCGCGTCATCTCGCTTTCACGCCCGAAGAAGCGCCGGTCGCGCTGCAACTCGGCGGCAGCGAGCCTGACGATCTCGCGCGTTCGGCAAAGCTCGGCGAGCAATGGGGCTATGACGAAATCAACCTGAATTGCGGCTGCCCGTCCGAGCGCGTGCAACGCGGCGCGTTCGGCGCATGCCTGATGAACGAGCCGCAACTCGTCGCCGATTGCGTGAAGGCGATGCGCGACGTCGTATCGGTGCCGGTCACGGTCAAGCACCGCATCGGTGTGGATACGGTCGAGGAATACGGCTTCGTCCGCGATTTCGTCGGCATGATCGCGCAAGCGGGCTGCGAGGTGTTTATCGTTCATGCGCGCAACGCGATCCTGAAGGGCTTGAGCCCGAAGGAAAACCGCGAGATCCCGCCGCTCAAGTACGACTACGCGTATCAGCTGAAGCGCGATTTTCCGCAGTTGGAGATCATCATCAATGGCGGCATCAAGACGCTCGACGAAGTCGACATGCATCTTCAGCACGTCGACGGCGTGATGCTCGGTCGCGAGGCGTATCACAACCCGTACGTGCTCGCCGATGTCGACGCGCGCTTCTATGGGTCGACGCAACTGCCGCTGACGCGCGACCAGGTCGAAGCGAAACTGATCGAGTATTGCGCGACCGAAATGGCGCGCGGCACCTATCTCGGCGCGATCACGCGCCATGCGCTCGGGCTGTATCGCGGCGAAGCGGGCGCGCGCGGTTGGCGTCGCGTTTTGTCCGACAGCAAGCGGCTTGCGGCCCGCGATCTGACCATCTTCGACGAAGCGAGACAGCATCTGCGCGAGCCTCTCGAAGTTTTTGAATAAAGGACTAGGCAAACCAAAATCTAGTCCCTATAATCTCGTTTCTTCGTCGGCGAGACAGGTTTTTAAAGCAAGTCAAGCGGATGTTAGTGGTGGCTGTAGCTCAGTTGGTAGAGTCCAGGATTGTGATTCCTGTCGTCGTGGGTTCGAGTCCCATCAGCCACCCCAAAGAATTCAAGCAAACGGCGTTGTGAGCAATCACAACGCCGTTTTTGTTTTGCTGGCCGCTTTTCCCGTTTCCCATGATGAACGTGCGGTCTTCCGGGCCCGCACCGCTCCTTCCCGCCCTGTTCCGAGCCGCAAAAAACCGTTTGGCCAACGGGGCCGGATCCCCGCTCTGCCTTGCCGCGCTTACGTCTGAACGATTGTTTCTTCGCCGGGAATAGTAATTTCAGATTATCGGCACAAATTCTCGATAGTAGGGGTATACACTGCCTTCCATCGACGTTGCAGACACCTGGTTCACTGGCTCCTGCAACATCTTCCTGAAATGCAGTCGAAACGTTATCGGAGTCCTACCATGAAGACCAAGTTTATCGCCGCCCTGCTGGTTGCCGCTTCCGCCTCGATCGCCGCTCCCGCTTTCGCAAGCGGCTATGGTCCGGCGCCGTACTATCGTCCGTCGGTTGGCGCGCCGGCTTCGCAACAAGGCCAGAACGCGCAGACCGTCGCTGCGGAACGCGCCGACGCTCAATCGAATGCGTACGGTGGCGTGAATAGCGTGTCGACCCAATCGGGCTCGCGCAGCGAACCCAAGTCGGGCCCGCAATCGGTGTACTTCGGCCACTAAGCCACCAGCAGTAGCAGTACCGTCAGATCCGCTGCCGCTGAAGGCAGCGATCAAACTGGGCGCCGCGCATGCAGTATCGATGCCGGCGCCCAGTTGCGTTTACGCCGGCCGGCTCTAGTGCGCCCGGCATCCTTCCGTCGCGATCCGGCTATCCGCCTTAGCTTGCCAGCCCCGCATCGATCAACTCGCGCGCCGCGCTAAAAGCCGCCTGGGCGGCCGCATTCTCGGTGGACCACAAGCTATCGATATGCACGAGTTGCCAGTCGACCACCGTCGAATCGTCGCGCAGCACGCGGAAATGCGCCTTGACGCCGGTCAGCACCTGTTCGACGGCCACCTCGATGTCATAGTCGCCATAGCGCGCCTCGTAGTCGCCCATGTCGACGCCCTTCGGCTCCATGTTCGTCTCCGTGGTTTCGCTGATCGCGGGCAAATGAACGAAACGAACGCGCGCGACTCACCCGCGACGCGCCGCCTCGCTCTTCACCCCCGCCATGCGGCCGGCCGCCTAGCAGCAGATCAGTTGCAGTCGCCGGAAAGATACTGCCGGCCGTTGCAGTTGATTTCGACCCCACCGCTGCCCGCTTCGGCAACGAGGTCGCATGCCAGCAACTCCGCCGCGACGGACTGCGCGACTTCGGGCGCCGTCTGTCCGACGCCGACGTCGTTCAGACGCCGCAACGCTTCGACCGCTTCGGGACTCAAGGACTTCGACATGGCCGTCTCCGTCGGAATGCTCAATTCATCGTAGCAAGTTTCATCGGCGGATGCAGGCGTGCCGCGTGCGCAGCGGCCCCGGAACACGGTCTGCTACTAGTGAATTGTGCACACAGCCGCGTGTCTACAAACGACGCGCGACATCGAAGGAGAACGACATGAAGCGAGGCAATTGGGCCACTGTAACGGCCACTGCTGCAGCGCTGGCGGCGCTGCTCGCGAGCGGTGTGAACGCCGTCGCGCAGACGGCGTCCAGCGCGCCGCCGGAAAGCCATGCGCCGATGGTCAAACCGCCCGAGGCGGCATCGGGCGCCGGGGGTTCGAGCAACCCGGACAACATGCCGATCAAGCGACCGGCGAAGCCGACCAACGACCACATGTCGCACGAGCCGCCGGCAAGCGGCGCAAACGCGAAGTAGCCGCCGCGCACGCCGCTCGCACTAGCGCAACGTGATCAAAGCCGCGCGATCGACACCTCGGTCGACTTCACCAGCGCGACTACCTCCGAGCCGACTTTCAGTTCGAGTTCGTCGACCGAGCGCGTCGTGATCACCGATGTAACGATGCCGAACGGCGTCTCCACGTCGACTTCGGACACCACCGAGCCGCGGATGATTTCCTTGACCTTGCCTTTGAACTGATTGCGCACGTTGATGGCGGAAATGCTCATTTCAGATGACTCCACAGAAGCGGTTGATAACGGAATGGATCAAATGGGATCGACTTGCTGGAAAGCTCAGACGGCCCAGCGCACCTCGGTCGGCCGCGTCAGACGGCCCGGTTCCGGCAGGCCGTACGGGTCATAGGCCTCGTACGCGCGATGCGCGAGCGTGTCGTCGTTCGGCGCGTTTTTCAGTACGCGTTGCAGCACGTGGTCTTCGAGCGCCGCGAAGCCCGCCGACGCCCGCGCACGCGGCCGCGCAAGCGCGACCGGCTGATCGAGCGCGATGCGGCCGTCCTCGATCAGCAGAATCCGGTCGCCGAGCGCGACGGCTTCGTGCACGTCGTGTGTGACGAGCAGCGCGGTGAAGCGATGCTCACGCCACAGCCGTTCGATCAGCGTGTGCATTTCGATGCGCGTCAACGCATCGAGCGCACCGAGCGGCTCGTCGAGCAGCAGCAATTGCGGACGATGCACGAGCGCCCGCGCGAGCGCGACGCGCTGCCGCTGACCGCCCGAGAGTTGCGCGGGCCAGTCGTTCGCGCGTTCGAGCAGGCCGACTTCGGCGAGCACCGCGCGCGCATCGTCGCGCGCGCCTCGGCCGCGGCCGAGGCCGAGCATCACGTTCTGCAGCACGCTTTTCCACGGCAGCAGACGCGCATCCTGAAACATGATGCGGGTGTCGAGCGGACCGCCATTACCGGCGCGTTTTTCGAGCACGCCCGAGCTGGCTTCTTCGAGACCGGCGACGAGTCGCAGCAACGTCGACTTGCCGCAGCCGCTGCGGCCGACGATCGCGACGAAGCTGCCCCGTTCGATCGACAGATCGAAGCCCGACAGTACCTCGCGCTCGCCATAGCGTTTGCCGACACCGCGCAACTGCACCGCGTAGTCGCTTGCTGGGCGCGCGTCGCTACGGGTCAGTGCGATGACGGGTCGCGAGCCGGCCGCCCCGTCCCGCTCAGTCTCCGCGGCCTCGTTGGCGTCGTGATCCGCGAGCCGCGGCTGCGCGAGTTCGGTCTCGAGGTCGCTGCCGGCGATGCCGCCGAACGTCGTCGCTAGCGTCGTTGCGCTCATGCTTTTGCTCCTCGCTGATAGGCCGGATGCCAGCGCAGCGACACGCGCTCGAGGCTCTTCGCGAGCATGTCCGCGAGCTTGCCGAGCGCCGCGTACAGCAGAATGCCGACCACCACCACATCGGTTTGCAGGAATTCGCGCGCGTTCATCGTCATGTAGCCGATGCCCGATTGAGCGGAAATCGTCTCGGCGACGATCAGCGTGACCCACATCAGGCCGAACGCGAAGCGCACGCCGACCAGAATCGACGGCAGCGCGCCCGGCAGGATCACGTGGCGGTACAGCGCGAAACCTTTGACGCCATAACTGCGCGCCATCTCGATCAGGTTCGCATCGACCGAACGGATGCCGTGGAACGTGTTCACATAGACCGGGAAGAACACGCCGAGCGCGACGAGGAACACCTTCGCCTGTTCCTCGATACCGAACCACAGGATCACGAGCGGAATCATCGCCAGCGCGGGAATGTTGCGAATCATCTGCACCGTCGAATCGAGCACGATTTCCGCGGGCTTGAACAAACCCGTCGCGAGTCCGAGCACGAGGCCGATGCCGCCGCCGATCGCGAAACCGGACACCGCGCGCCAGGTGCTGACCTTCACATCCGCCCACATTTCGCCGGACTGGATCAGCGACCATGCGGCCTTCACGACCGCGAGCGGCTCGGGCAGCACGCGTGTCGAGAGCGCGCCGCTGCGCGCGGCGATTTCCCACGCGAGCAGGATCGCGATCGGCGCGAGCCACGGCACCAGATGCGCGCCGAAACGGCGCAACGCGGCAGCGCGGGCGTTGGACGCGGGCTGCGGGGTTGCCCCCGTGGCCGCGCTCAAAGCAGTGTCACTCATGTTGGCTTTTCTCCTTGCCGGTCGATCAGCTCGCGCTCGCCGCCTTCGGCAGATCGCTGGTCCCGACGATTTCGCCGAACGGTCCCGACAGCGGCCCGTTGGCGACCTTGCTCAAGCGTTGCGGCAGCAGCGGAAACACGAGTTCGGCGAAGCGGTAGGTTTCCTCGAGATGCGGATAGCCGGACAGGATGAACGTCTCGATGCCGAGCGCCGCGTACTCCTTCATACGCGCGGCCACCTGCTCCGGACTACCGACCAGCGCGGTGCCCGCGCCGCCGCGCACGAGCCCGACGCCCGCCCACAGATTCGGATAGACCTCGAGCTGCTCGCGCCCGCCGCGCTTGCCGCCGTGCAGCGCGGCCATGCGGCGCTGCCCTTCGGAATCCATCTTCGCGAACGACGCCTGCGCACGCGCAACCGTGTCGTCGTCGAGCTTGCTGATCAGCTTGTCAGCGGCGGCCCACGCTTCTTCCTCGGTCTCGCGCACGATCACGTGCAGACGGATGCCGAAGCGGATCTGCCGGCCGCGTGCCGCGGCGCGTGCGCGAATGTCCGCGATCTTCTTCGCGACCGCTTCGGGCGGCTCGCCCCACGTCAGATAGGTATCGATGTGCTCGGCCGCGATCTCGTGCGCGGCCGCCGACGAGCCGCCGAACCACAGCGGCGGATGCGGGTTCTGCACCGGCGGATACAGCGCCTTGCCGCCCTTCGACTGCAGATGCTCGCCGTCGAAATCGATCGCTTCGTTGCTGTGCGAGGCCGTAAGCAGCTTGCGCCAGATATGCAGGAATTCGTCGGTGATTTCGTAGCGCGTGTCGTGATCGACGAACACGCCGTCGCCGGCCAGTTCGGCCGCGTCGCCGCCCGTCACCACGTTGATCAGCAGCCGCCCGTTCGACAGCCTGTCGAACGTCGCCGCCATGCGTGCGGCGAGTCCCGGCGACGACAGTCCCGGGCGAATCGCGACGAGGAACTTGAGCCGCTGCGTCGCGGGAATCAGGCTCGACGCGACGACCCAGGCGTCCTCGCACGAGCGGCCGGTCGGCAGCAGCACGCCCTCGTAGCCGAGCGTATCGGCGGCGACGGCGATCTGCCGGAAGTAGTCGTAATCGGCTGCGCGTGCGCCTTGGGACGTACCGAGATAGCGGCTGTCGCCGTGAGTCGGAATGAACCAGAACACATTCATGTTGTTGCTCCTGCCTGCTCTTGAAAGAAAACGGTGGGCGCGAGCGCCGGCCGCACGCATCGAGCCGGCAATCGGCAAGGCGCTGCGACGTGTTGAAGGATTGCGAAACGGACGGTGGACTCAGGCCACCGGCAAAAGCGCTGAAAGCCTATGCGCCGGGCGGACGACACCGCGGACACGACCACGCGCGGGCCCTGCTGCAACGAAGATTCGGCATGAGGCTCGACATGGCGACGGTTTTCCTCGACCAACGTGCGCGTGGTGCGCTCGATTCAACGGATGACGGCGACACCGGCGCCGTCTGCATGAGGAAACAGTCTATGGAGCGGTCCGCGGCTTTTGAACGATTTTTTTTAGCTTAGGAATTCCGCTTTCGTGATTAGCCCGGCGCTACCGCATACGGTTGTTGCGCTTTACACACGCGGCCCCGGCCGCCGCACCCCGATCGATATAATGGCGCTCGTTTCCAATCACCCGGTACAGGCCTTGCGATTCGCGTCGCCAGTACGTTGCCGGTGCAATGCATGCACAAAATAATTCTGCCGTTCGTCGCCGGTTTTCTGGCTTCCTTGTTCTTCCGCGAATCGACGCTGGCGCTGATGCACGCCGCCGGCATGATCGACCCCACAGGTTTTTCGACCGCGCCGTTTTTGCCGCTCGGCCTGCCTGAATTCATCGCGAACGCAATCTGGAGCTCGTTCTGGGCCGTGCTGATGGCGTGGCTGCTGCGCGTCGCGCCGCATCGGCACGCGCCGTGGGTACCGGCGTTCGTGTTCGGTGGCATCGTGCTGACGGCCGCGAGCGTGTTCGTCGTCGATCCGCTGCGCGGCATCTGGCCGAGCGGCAACATGCTGCCGCGCCTCGCAGTGGGCTTCGCGGCCAATGCGATGTGGGGCTGGGGCGCGCTCGTGTTCATGCGCGCGTTCATGGCGAGCGAGGCTGAGGAATAAGCGCGTAGCGCGTCAGTTCGCGCAACGCGTAGATTCGCGCGGGCGGGTTCGGGAGACGGCGCGCTCAGTGCACGTTCACCCGCGCAGCGCGGCTAGCGGGTGTCCGTCCGCCGGCCACGGACTGTCGAACATCTTCTCCACATCGGCCTGGTCGACGTCCTCGATGCGCGCGAAACGCCAGCGCGGCGCGTTGTCCTTGTCGATGATGCGCGCGCGAATGCCTTCCACCGTATCGCCGAGCAGGAAGCTCGAGCGAGTCAGATCGAGATCGACACGCAGCACATCGGCCATCGACCCTTCCGCGCGCGTGACCACTTCGAGCGAGACCGCCATCGACAGCGGCGAGCGCTCGCGCAGCACCGCGATCGTCCGCTCGGCCCACTCGGCCGAGTCGCCGCCGCGCTCGCGTTCCTGTTCGAGCGACGCGAGTATCCGCGCGACGTCGGGCAGCGCGAAATGCCGGTCGATCAACGGGCGCGCCTTCGCGAGCGCACTCTCCTCGGGCTGCGGCGAGACTTGATACGCGAGCGTCTCGCGCTCGACGCATGCAACCACATCCGCGCCGCGCTCGAACTCATCGCGGCTCAACATAGCGACGAGCGCGGGCAACGCCGCGTCGTCAATATAGACATCGGCGAGGCCCGCGTACAACGCGTCGGCCGCGCCGATCGTCTCGCCCGTCACCGCAAGATAGCGACCGATCGCGCCGGGCGTGCGCGCGAGAAACCAGCTCGCACCGACGTCCGGAAAAAGGCCGATACGCGTTTCGGGCATCGCCATCTTCGTCGATTGCGTGACGACGCGCAGGCCGCCGGTGCGATGCGCGCCCTGCGAAATGCCCATGCCGCCGCCCATCACGATGCCGTTCATCAACGCGATATACGGTTTCGGGTACACGAAGATCGCGTGATTGAGGCGGTATTCCTCGCTGAAGAACGTGTCGCGTGCCTGCTGGTCGCCGCGTTGCGCCGCCTCGTACATGAAGCGGATGTCGCCGCCCGCGCAGAACGCGCGCTCATGCCGGCTGCGCACGACGACGGCCAGCACCTCGGGGTCGTCGCGCCACTGGTCGAGCGCCGCATGGATCGCGCGGATCATGCCGGTCGACAGCGCGTTCAGCGCTTTCGGCCGCTCCAGTTCGATGAAACCGATGCGGTTGGTTACGTGGGTCGCGATTTCGTCGCTAGTGGCGGGCGAGGCGGACGTGGACATGGAGAACTGGGCGCGGCGGCGCGGGTTGACGTGGAACTGAACGTTATCACGTGCCTGCCGCTTTGCGTTTGGTGACGGGCTTCGGGGCCGTGTCCGGGGATTCGGCAGGTTCGGAGTGGCGCCGCGCGACGGTTTTCTTGCCGCGCACTGCGGCGCTCTTCGATGCGCCCGCTGCCACGGGCTGCGGCGCGCCGAGCCATGCGTCGAGCGTGACGCCGACGAGCGTCTCGAGCGGCGCACTCGGAAACACCGGACACGTGAGATTCAACGCGACGATGCCATGCAGACTCGCCCACAACGCTTCGGCCCACACGGCCGACTCCATCGATGCAACCGACGCCGACAGACGCCCCGCTGCTTGCAATTCGTCGAGCGCGTCGATCATGATGCGCAGCGCAGCGTCGCCGGGGTCGTCGTCGGCGTTGCCTCGGGACGCGGTTGAACCACCGGTCCCGCCGTTCGCGCTTGCATCTTCCGCGTTGCCGCCGTCTTTGCCAGCAGCCGCCGCGCCACCGAGCGCCGCGCCCGTATAGCTCGGATCCTCCATGAAAATCAGCCGGTACGTTTCCGGATGCTCGACGCCGAACGCGACGTACGCGCGCCCGAGCGCCTTCAGCCGTTCGGCGGGATCTGCGATGTGCACGAGCGGCACGAAGCTCGCGAGCAACTGCGCGTAGCCCTCCTCGCACAAGGCCCGCGCGATGTCGTCGCGACTCGCGAAATGCAGATACAACGTGGCGGGCGAATATTCGATTGCGTCGGCGATCTTGCGCATCGACAGCGCGGCAAAGCCTTCGCGCACGACGATGCGCCGCGCGGCATCGAGGATGCGTTCGCGCAGCGCCTGTTTCTGGCGGTGTTTTCGTTCAGCGATTCCCATGACCCGAATTTTCAGGTTGACAAACTGAAAAGTCAATTTAAACTGAACACCGTTTACTGAACGTCGTTTAGTAAATTTTCGTCAGTCAACGGAATAGCCACGAGCGCACGCGACGAGGTCGCGCCGCCATCTGAAGGAGTCGTCATGCAAGCCACGGGAAAGGTCGGTTTATTCGGTGCCGCGGGCGCGGCGGGTCAAAGCATTGCCGCGGCGCTTGGTGCGGCGGGCCGCGATTATCGGGTGGTCGGCCGCTCACGCGAGGCATTGCAACGGACCTTCGGTGACGACCCGCACGCGGAGATCGTCACCTGGAACCCCGACGACCCCGCCTCGATCCGCGCCGCTGCCGCCGGTCTGCAGACCGTGATCTACCTCGTCGGCGTGCCTTACGACCAGTTCGCGCAGCACCCGCCGTTGATGGAGAAAACGCTGGCTGGCGTGACGGCCGCCGGCGTCGAGCGCTTCATTCTGATCGGCACCGTCTATCCGTATGGCCGCGCGCGCGGCAATCCGATCCACGAAGATCATCCGCGCGAGCCGCATACGTTCAAGGGCCGCATGCGGCTCGAACAGGAAAAGCTCGTGCTGGCCGCGCATGGCCAGAAAGGTCTCGAAACGCTGGTATTGCGGCTGCCCGATTTCTACGGACCGGGGGTTGAGCGCAGCCTGTTGCACGGTGTCTTCGTTGGCGCCGCTACCGGTAAGCGCGCGCAGGTGCTCGGTCCCATCGACGTACCGCACGAATTCATCTTTCTGCCGGATGTCGGTCCCGTGGTCGAACGACTCACGCGCACGCCCGAGGCTTACGGCCGCTGGTGGCATCTCGGGGGCGCCGGCACGATCACGCAGCGGGAAGTGGCACGCGAGGCGTACGCGCTCGCGGGCCGCGAGCCGAAGCTGATGGTGGCCGGCAAGGGCATGCTGCGCGTGCTCGGGTTATTCAATCCGCTGATGCGCGAACTGGTCGAGATGAACTATCTGTTGACCGAGCCTGTCGTGCTCGATGATTCGGCGCTGGCCACGTTGATCGGGCCGCTCAACAAAACTTCGTATCAGGAAGGGATCAGGCGGTGCTTCGAAGCGGCGCGCGAGGCAGTGCCGGTGCACGGCGTGAATTAGCGGCAACGCGTTGGCGATGCGTTGGCGGAAGGACAGTTCCGCTCAGCCTGCCATCTGCCCGGGCGGAAAATGACCACTCTTGAGTAGCACGGGTGTGCCGTTGCTGATCTGCAAATGCTCGCGCGCAACGGCCTCGATGCGCGGCCGGCCCGCATCGAACGCACGCAGCCAGCCGTCGAGGTCCTCGCTGTAAGCGCCGAAATGATCCTCGAGCGCTTCCACCGAGATCGCGCACGGCACCGGCTGACCGTCCACCAGCGCGGAAAACACGACGGTCAGGTTGGAGTCGCGGTAAGCAGGCGCGTCTTCGGGAAAACGGATTTCCATGGTCGCCTCGTCAAAAGGTGGCGGCGGGAACGTAGCACGCGAGGAAGGCCGCTATGCGCCGCCGATCCTCGCGGGTCCCGCTATGGTACTCGCGCCGCCGGATCACGGTCCAGCGTGCGCGGGCGCCTGATTCAGGGCATCGCGCGCTACGGTGGCGAGTGCTTCGGCCGGCCCTTCGCGCGGCAATCGCCGACACGCTCACTGCCCATCCAGCAAGCGGTCGACGTACTCGCGGGCCGCCCGTTCGACGAACGCGAGCGCCTCTTCTTCGCTGCTGAAGCGTTGCCGGTCGCCGAGTTCGAGCAACGTTTCCATCCGATGCGGATCGTCCGGGCCGGCTTCGGCGAGGCTCACCGAGCCGACGTAAGTACCATCCGCTTTGGCGTGCGCTTCGCCCGACGCGTCCGACGTGCTGCCCCCTGGCACGAGGCGCGCGGCGGCGCTGATGTAATAGCCGCGATAAGGGCCACTGACCCGTTCAGCCATCTTCGTCCTCCTGTTGCGGTTGCGGAGCTGGCGCCAGTCGCGACGGCGCCGCCTTGATGCTTCAGCATGCGGCGCGCCGCTGCACTGGAGGTGTGCGGGCGGCCCGCCCCATTACGATAAGGCGCGTTGCAGCGCGATAAGTTCTGCCCGCGAGCCGCACTCGCCCCGTACCGGAGTCGCGCTGCACGTCAGCCACGCGCGCCGGTCGAACGGTGCAGATCGGCATGCTCCATGCTGTCGAAAAGTACCTATGACGACGCCATTTCGAGGCCAGCGAGCGCAATATGGGAAAATATTTTCTGCAGAATCACGAACTGCCCGAGCCGGATGCGGCGAACCGCTGGTTTGAGTACGCCGAAAGTCATGGCATCGACATCCCCAAAGCGATCAGCATCTGGGAAGACGCGGCCACCGAAGAAGGCGCGGAAGCCCGGCGGCTTGTCAGCGCGGCGGGCATCACCGTCGAAACGACCTGAGCCTCGGCGCGCGCCCCCGCGTTGCACACCGACCGCCTCCAGCCCGGCAGCAACCTCTATCTGAATGAAAGGACACAACACGATGCAATTCACGACGCAACCGCGGCGCGCCGGCCGATTCCACCGCCTCCGATCCAGCGCCGCGCTTGCCCTCGTGCGTCGCGCGTCGCTGTCGGCCGCATTGCCCGCCGCGCTGCTGCTCGCCGCGGGACTGGGCGGCTGCGCGTCGTCGAACACGACCACGCTGATCAATCTGCCGAACGGCCAGACCGGCTTCGCGGTCAACTGCAGCGGCGCCAACGCCGGCTCGAGCTGGGCCTCGTGCTACGTGCAAGCGGGTAAGGCCTGCGGCGCGACCGGCTACGACATCGTGTCGAAAGATAACGACGAAGGCGGCACCGCTGGAGGCAGCGTCACGAACGTGGCGTCGGCGAATGTGAAAGGCCGCTCGATGATCGTGCGCTGCAAATAGGCCGATTAAGTTCCGTGCGGCGAGCGAGCCGACTTGCGCGGGCGCTCAATGCGCCTGCATCTTCGAGAAGAGATTCAACACCGCGACGCCAGCGACGATCAATCCCAGCCCGATGATCGCCGGCACGTCGGGGACCTGCCGGTACAGCACCAGCGCGACCAGCGTGATCAGCACGATCCCGGCACCGGACCAGATCGCATAGACGATGCCGACCGGAATGCTCCTGAGCGTCAGCGACAGGCAATAAAACGCGATGCCGTAGCCGAGCACGACGACTATCGACGGCAGCAGGCGCGAGAAACCGTCAGAGGCCCGCATCGCGGAGGTCGCGATGACTTCGGCGACGATCGCGATCGCGAGCAGCGCATACGGGGGTACGCGCATCGCGTCAGCTTTTCGCGAGCGCGAGCTTGCCGTAATCGTGACCCAGATGCGCGCACAGCGCTTCGACCACCAGTTCATGATCGGCGCGCTGCGGCAGACCGGACACCGTGATCGAACCGATCACGCCCGCGCCTTCCACCGTCAGCGGGAACGCGCCGCCGTGCGACGCGTACTCGGTGGCCGGCAGACCGTGCTTGTCGGCGAGCGTCGCGCCCGCGAGCTGCATTTTCAGACCGATCGCATACGAGCTACGGCGAAATTGCGCGACGGTGTTGCCCTTGCGGCGCACCCAGTCGACGTTGTCGGGTGTCGCGCCGTCGAGCAGGCTGAAGAACAGCGGCTGGCCGAACGTGCGCACGTCGATCGCGGCGCCAATGCCGCGCGCTTTCGCGACCTCGTGCAGATACGCGCCGACTTGCCACGCACGATCGGCATCGAAACGGGGAAACACAAGGGTCTTTTCCTGAAGGGCGATGACCTGCAGATCGTGAGCGATATCCATGGAGTTCAGAACGGGTCGGAGAATCGGAGTCGATGAGGTCGCCGTCGTGAAGATCCGGCGAGCCTCGTGAAGAATCTGAATTCTAGCGCAGCGTCTGCGCGCGGCTTTCCAGAGCCTTTCCGATAGGTGCCGTAGCGGTGGCGGCGCGAAGCTCAATGAAGCCAATCCTTACATGGCTATTGCGCTGGCTGTCTGGCTGGTCTATAATCTTTTCTTCGACGGACGCGGGGTGGAGCAGTCTGGCAGCTCGTCGGGCTCATAACCCGAAGGTCGTAGGTTCAAATCCTACCCCCGCAACCAGAACGAAATCATTGAAGGGTTACAACGCATTGGCGTGTAACCCTTTTTTGTTTTTGTAGCCATGAGCTGACGATTCTCTTGACCGTCAAACCTCAGTCCAACCTCAGGCGAAAAAAAAAGCGCGTCAACTGAATGGCGCGCCAAACTACGAGGCAATGTACAAGAGAGAAAGATGACTGTGACGGACGCGGGAGCCTCCATCGCAACCATCACGACCGATGCTATCAGCGCATCCGAAAATCGACTGTCAAGCAACGTCAGACGCGGCGGCGCTCGCCGCATCGAACCTCCCATCGCGCAGTCCCTGCCGGCGCCTCAGTAATCGCCCGGCCGGGTGATAAACTCCTATCACCCTTTCTCGTTCCCTTTCCAATGAAATTCTGTTCTGTCTGCGGCCACGGCGTCAGCCTGAGCATTCCGCCGGGCGACAATCGCGAGCGCTTCGTATGCGGCAGTTGCGGCACCGTGCATTATCAGAATCCGCGTAACGTGGTCGGCACCGTTCCCGTGTGGGACGACAAGGTGCTGCTGTGCCGCCGCGCGATCGAGCCGCGCTACGGTTACTGGACGCTGCCCGCCGGCTTCATGGAAATGGGAGAAACGACGGCCGAAGCCGCCTCGCGCGAAACGCTCGAGGAAGCCGGCGCGCGCGTCGAGGTGCAGAACCTGTTTTCGCTGCTGAACGTGCCGCACGTGCATCAGGTGCATCTGTTCTACATGGCACGGCTGCTCGATCTCGACATCGCCGCCGGCGAGGAAAGCCTCGAAGTGAAGCTGTTCGAGGAGCACGAGATTCCGTGGGACGAGATCGCTTTTCCAACCGTCGGCCAGACGCTGCGCTTTTTTTTCGCCGACCGCGCGGCCGGCAGTTTCGGCCTGCATACCGGCGACATCTTCCGCTCCCTGCGCGAAGGTTGAGCGGCGCGCATGGTTCCCTGGCTCGGAGCTGACGATCCGTTTCCGCCCGTCGAGCGCGCACTCGGCGCCGCGAGCGGCGCGCCCGGTCTGCTCGCGGCAAGCGGCGATCTGCTGCCGTCGCGCCTGATCGACGCTTATCGGCGCGGCATTTTCCCGTGGTATTCGGACGGTCAGCCGGTGTTGTGGTGGAGCCCCGATCCGCGCATGATCCTGCGCCCCGTCGAATTCAAGCTGTCGCCGTCGCTGCGTAAGACGCTCAAGCGGATGTTGCGCGACGACGCGTGGGAAATCCGCGTCGATCAGGATTTCGCCGCCGTGATGCGCGCCTGCGCGCAGGCGCCGCGCCGCGGCCAGCGTGGCACGTGGATCACCGCCGACGTCGTCGAAGCCTATTCGTCGCTGCATCGCCTCGGCGACGCGCACAGCATCGAAACCTGGTTCGAGGGTAAGCGTGTAGCGGGCTTGTACGGCGTGTCGCTCGGCCGGATGTTCTTCGGCGAATCGATGTATACGGACGTCACCGACGGCTCGAAAATGGCGCTGGCCGCGCTGGTCGGCCACTTGCGACGTCACGAAATAGAAATGATAGACTGCCAGCAGAACACGTCGCATCTGGCGTCGCTCGGCGGCCGCGAGATAGCGCGCAAGGCGTTCGTCGCGCATGTTCGCGCGTCTGTCGGCGCACCGGCCATCCCTTGGCGCTTCGACAAGACCGCCCTGCTCGAAATCCTCGCGCGCGCGGCGTAGGAAAAATCAGGCCGAATCCGGGTCCGCCGCCCATCGAATCGCGGCATCAACCGCCAGGCGCGCCGGGTTTGCATTACCAGAGACGCTTCGAGAGCTGCCAACGTGACTCATCCCAACGAGCTGCCTCTTTCGCCGCTTTCCGCGCTGCAATTTTATGCAACGGCGCCCTATCCCTGCAGTTACCTGGACGGCCGCATCGCGCGCTCGCAGGTCGCCACACCCAGTCACCTGATCAATTCGGACGTCTACACGGATCTCGTCAAGGCCGGCTTCCGGCGCTCGGGCGTGTTCACCTACCGTCCGTATTGCGACGGCTGCCGCGCGTGCGTGCCGGTGCGCGTGCCGGTCGAGCGTTTTCAGCCGAACCGCACTCAGCGGCGGGTATGGAGAAAGCACGGCGACCTGATCGCGACCGTCGCACCGCTGCATTACGACGAGGAGCATTACGCGCTGTATATGCGCTACCAGTCGGCGCGCCACGCGGGCGGCGGCATGGATCGCGACAGCCGCGACCAGTACGAGCAGTTCCTGCTGCAAAGCCGGATCAACTCGCGGCTCGTCGAGTTTCGCGAGCCGGCGCCGCTGCGGCCCGATGGACGGCCTGATCCGCGCCCCGATGCCCAAGGCGCGCTGCGCATGATCAGCATGATCGATATCCTCGGCGACGGCTTGTCGTCGGTATACACGTTCTTCGAGCCGAGCCAGCCGCATGCGAGCTTCGGCACCTACAACATCTTCTGGCAGATCGAGCAGGCGCGCAGCCTGAACCTGCCGTATGTGTATCTCGGCTACTGGATTCGCGAGAGCCCGAAGATGGCGTACAAGGCGAATTTCCGCCCGCTCGAAGGCTTGATCGACGGCGAGTGGCGCGTGCTCGATCCGGCCAGCATCGACCTTCCGCCGGTCGATCTGCCGATGCATGGGCGACGCGGACCGCTCAGGCCGTAGCCGAAGCGCCGTCCGTCGAGTCGTCGCCAGGTCCTGCTCGCCGCCAGCAACGCCCTGCCAGTCTCATCGAAGCCCAAAGCCGGTAAAATAGCGGGTTCCCATTTTCCGGCCGTCCGGCTTCATCCCGTGTTCAGTTCCCTTTATCCGCTCGTTCGCGCCCAACTCTTTCGCATGGACGCGGAAGACGCTCACCATCTGACTTTGCGCATGCTCGGCGCCGCCGGCCGCACCGGCCTCGCGGGCGCGCTCGCCTCGCGCGTACCGGATTCGCCGCGCACCGTGATGGGCCTCACGTTCCGCAATCCGGTCGGACTCGCGGCGGGCCTCGACAAGGACGGCGCGTGCATCGACGGTCTGGCGGCGCTCGGCTTCGGCTTCATCGAAGTGGGCACCGTGACGCCGCGCGCGCAGCCGGGCAATCCGCGCCCGCGCATGTTCCGGCTGCCGCAGGCGAACGCGGTGATCAACCGGATGGGCTTCAACAACGCCGGCGTCGACCAGTTCGTGAAGAACGTCCAGGCCGCGCGCTATCGCGGCATCCTCGGTCTGAACATCGGCAAGAACGCCGACACGCCGATCGAGCGCGCCGCTGAAGACTACCTGTACTGCCTCGAGCGCGTGTACCCGTTCGCGAGCTACGTGACGGTCAACATCTCGTCGCCGAATACGAAGAACCTGCGCCAGCTGCAAGGCGCCGACGAGCTCGACGCGCTGCTCGCCGCGCTGAAGGACAAGCAGCAACGGCTCGCCGACATGCACGGCAAGCTCGTGCCGCTCGCGCTCAAGATCGCCCCGGACCTCGACGACGAGCAGATCAAGTCGATCGCCGACACCCTGCTGCGCCACCAATTCGAAGGCGTAATCGCGACCAACACGACGCTGTCGCGCGCTGCCGTCACCGGCATGCCCCATGCTGACGAAGCCGGCGGCCTGTCGGGCAAGCCGGTGTTCGATGCGTCGAACGAGGTGATCCGCAAGCTGCGCGCCGAAGTCGGCGAGGCGGTGCCGATCATCGGCGTCGGCGGGATCTTCTCGGGGGAAGACGCACGCGCGAAGCTCGCGGCCGGCGCGTCACTGGTGCAGCTTTATACCGGTTTCATCTACCGCGGTCCGGCGCTCGTCGCCGAATGCGCGCAGGCGCTGCGCTAAGTATCCGCACCGGCGGCGCATATAGACATAAACAAACGGTATTTAGATGGCGATAGTCTCGTTTGCTATGCTCTCGACCGTCAAAACGTCAGACGTACAAAGGAACACGATGAAATTTGGCCTGCTCAAGAAACTCCTCGCCACCGCGCTGATCGGCGCGTCGTTGACCGCCGTCGCCGCGCACGCGGAAGACCTGCTCGACCAGGTCAAGCAGCGCGGCACGCTGCGCGTCGGTCTCGAAGGCACCTTCCCGCCGTTCAATTCGAAAGCGCCGTCGGGCGAGCTGGTCGGCTATGACGTCGACATCGCCAAAGCCGTCGCGGCCAAGCTCGGCGTGAAGCCGGTGTTCGTCACGACCGAATGGAGCGGCATCATCGCCGGTCTGCAGGCGGGCAAGTTCGATGTGATCGTCAACCAGGTCGGCATCACCGACGCGCGCAAGCAGACCCTCGACTTCTCGCCGGCCTACACGTACTCGGCCGCGCAGCTGATCCAGCGCAAGGACGACACGCGCCAGTTCACGTCGCTCGAAGACCTGAAGGGCAAGAAGCTCGGCGTCGGTCTCGGCACCAACTACATGGACATGGCGAAGTCGGTGCCCGGCATCGACGTGAAGACCTATCCGGGCGCGCCCGAATACCTGCGCGATCTGGCCGCCGGCCGGCTCGACGCGGCGTTGAACGACCGGCTGATGCTCGCATACCTGCTGAAGAACTCGAACCTGCCGCTGCGCACCGGCGCGAACGTCGGCGCCGGCAACCCGTCGGGCATTCCGTTCAAAAAGGGCAACCCGAAGTTCGCGCAGGCGATCGACGAAGCGATGACCCAGCTCGAAGCGGACGGCACCTTCACGAAGATCTCGGACAAGTGGTTCGGCATCGACGTCAGCAAGCCGATCAAGTAACAACCGCGTAGTCAAACGAAGGGCGGCATCGATCACGATGCCGCCCTTCGCGTTTTTGCGGCCCGTGTGGGGCCTTGGACCCGAACCGCGCGTCGCGTATACCCCAAGCCGCATTGCGCGATCCGCGCCTGAACGCGCGCCAAAGTTTATGATGTGCGCTTTGTGCGTCAATAAGAACACTACCCATGTCCATCACATCCCTGCTGCTCCAATCGCTGCCGGTACTCGCACAAGGCGCCTTGCTGACGATCAAGTTCGCGCTCCTGTCGATGATCTTTGGCCTGATCGGCGGCGCCGTGCTCGCACTGATGGGAATCAGCCACAGCCGGCCGCTGAACTGGATCGCACGCGTCTATGTGAGCGTGATGCGCGGCACGCCGCTACTGGTGCAGATCTTCGTGATTTACTACGGCCTGCCGAGCTTCGGCATTTCGCTCGAACCGACGCCGGCCGGCGTGATCGCGCTGTCGGCGAACGTCGCCGCCTATCTGTCCGAGAGCATGCGCGGCGCGATTCTGGGCATCCACCAGGGCCAGTGGCTCGCGTCGTATAGCCTTGGGCTGTCGCGGCGCCAGACGCTGCGCTACGTGATCGCGCCGCAGGCGCTGCGCATCGCGGTGCCGAGTCTGTCGAACAGCCTGATCAGCCTGGTCAAGGACACCTCGCTCGTGTCCGTGATCACGGTGACCGAGTTGCTGCGCAGCGCGCAGGAAATGATCGCGTCGACCTATCAGCCGCTGCCGCTTTATCTGGCCGCTGCGGCCGTGTACTGGGTGCTGTGCCAGGTGCTCGAGTGGGCGCAGCGCTGGTACGAGCGGCGGCTGTCGCTGCCGACGCGGCACTGACCGAGCGCCGCGCACACCCTTTCTTCGCCCTGGCGGCTCATTCGCCAGCGAACTTGAGCCCCAACGCCGCGCGCGCCGCGTCGGCCATCGCGATCATCTGTCACGACTTGTCGTGCGGCATCAGCGGACTCTCCAGCACACCCGTGCGGATCAGCTCGCAAAAGTGCGCGGTCTCGTAATTCAAACCACCGCCTTCGAACAGCTCGTCGAGTTCGACGACGCGGCCGTCCGCGTAACGGATGGTCGCGCGCGACGGGTTCCACCACGGCTCGTGCAGCGTCACGTGACCGCCTTTGGCCATCAGCAGCGCATCGCCCTTGCCATGCAGATCGAGCCCGCAGAAGAGCTGCGCGATGCCGCCGCCCTCGTGCTGGCTGTTCAGACTCGCGAACGTATCGACGCCGGTCGTGCCGAGCCGGCCGAAGGTCTGCACGTCGCGCGGCGCGCCGAGCCAGTCCACTGCGAGAAACATCTCGTAGATGCCGATATCGAGCAGCGCGCCGCCCGCGTGCTCGAACGACAGCGACGGATGATCGGCCGGCACGCCAGGCACCGAGCAGCCCGCGCGCACAAGGCCGACCTCGCCGATCGGATCGGCCGCGAGGTGCTCGCGCAACCTTCTGTAGAGCGGATAGAACGGCGGCTTCATCGCTTCCATGAAGAGCCGTTGCGAAGCGCGCGCGGTCTCGAGCACGCGCTCGAGCTGGGCACGATTGATACACGCGGGTTTCTCGCACAGCACGTGCAGCCCGGCTTGCAACGCGGCGATCGCATAGTCGGCGTGGCTGTCCTGCAGCGTCGCGATATAGAGCGCGTCGATGCCGCTCGCGAGCAGCGTATCGAAACTGTCGTAGACGGTACCGCCGAATTCAACGGCGAACGCCTGGGCCGGTTCCGCGCGACGCGACCACAGCGCGGCGAGCCGCGCCCGCGGCACGAAGGCGAGACCTTGCGCGAAGCGGCGCGCAATCCGGCCGGTGCCGACGATCCCCCAACGGATCTCAGGTGATGAAGTGGTGTCCTGCGCTGCCCGATCGGTCGGTTGGGCGGTGGCTGCCTGCGGTGCCGCTGTCGTGTCTGTCATCGTGTGTGCAAGGGTCCATGCGGTTCAGAACAGCCGCTATTGTCGCCGATGCCGTTTGAGAATGCGGCGCCCGCGACCAATACGAACCATGCGGCATCACCGCCGCGCACCGACCTTCCACACCCGCGCCGCCGCTGTCACGGCCAGGCACTCACGCATCCAGGCTCACACCGAGGCTCAAACCCGCGCCGGCGGCTCCGCGGAAAACCGGCCGCCGACTTCCTCGGCCGAGTAATCGATCATCGCGAGCGAGGCGAGCTCGGCCTCCTTCGGATCGCGCCGCTCGATCGCTTCGACGACACGCTGATGCGACGCGATCGCGCCCTCCCACTCCCCGCTCCGGTCGTGCACGATCGGGGTAACGGTCGACAGCGCGCCGCGAATGATCGCCGCCATCTGCTTGAAGAACTGGTTGCCGCTCGCGATCACGATACGCGTATGGAACAGTTCGTCGGCTTCCTGATAGCCGGGCTCGCCCGGACGGATCACGCGAAACGCCTCGAAGGCCTCGCGAATCGCCGCGACGTCCGCGGCACTGCCGCGCGCGGCCGCCTGCGCCGAAGCGCGCGGTTCGATCAGGATGCGAAACTCGATCACGTCACGCAGAAACATCGGATCGGGCTTCGCGCGAAAACGCCAGTTGACGACGTCCTCGTCGATCATGCGCCAGTCGCTCATCGGCCGGATGCGCGTGCCGATCTTCGGGCGCACGTCGAGCATGTCGCGCGCGAGCAGCATCGATAGCGCCTCGCGCATCACGGTGCGGCTCACGTCGAATTCCTTCGACAGCACATCCTGCGGCGGCAAAATCGCGCCGTACTTTTCCTCGACGATGCCGCTGACGAGCCCGTCCATTACTTTGCTCACCAGCGAGCGATCCTTGTTTGCGTGTTCCATGACATATCCCCGAAGCGGTGTTGACCCCGCGTGGCCTGTTAATGAAGGGCCCGTACGTATCTGTTATGCAAATAGGATCGTTTTCCGATACGTTGCTAGCTTCGAAACGGTTGCGCCAGTTGGGACACTTCCTGACAGGGTTATCCCTCTGAAGATTTGTTTCGTTCGTGTAACGCAATCTGTTCCGCCAGGCTCAAAGCTCGCTCGTCAAAGCGTGCCTGCGTTACTGGGTTTAATTAGTGCGCATTCGCACGTTGGCGCGATGAAATTGTCTGATTTGCACGGACGTGGTCCGGCGATTGCGTGTTACGGCGAACAAACATGCGGTGGCAAGCCGATCAGGCCGAGTCTTCGTTCGACGCGCTCGCCGCCACCGACGCATAGCGGCCGCCAAAGAACAGCAGCGGCGCGTGCTCGTCGAGCGAGAACACCAGCACCTCGCCGACGAACAGCGTATGGTCGCCGCACGGATGGCGGTCCACCACGCGCGCCGCGAAGCGCGCGGCCGCGTGCTCGAGCAGCACGACGCCGGCAAGGCCGTCGACCGCCGCGAAGCGCGGTGCACAAGTGGGCGCGAAGCGGCTTTGCGCCTCGCCCGCGAAATGGCGGCTGTGCGACTCCTGCGCCTCCGACAGCACGCTGACGCCGAACAGCTCGGCATCCATCAGCCGTGCATGCATGCGCGCACGATGCCCGACCGACACGACGATCAGCGGCGGCTTCAGCGACCCCGACATGAACGCGTTGGCGGTCATCGCGTGAAGGCTGTCGCCGCTGCCGGTCGAGATCACCACCACGCCGGTTGCGAAGCGCCCGAGCGCGTGACGAAAGCGCCGCTCGTCGAATGACGGCGACCGCGCTTCATCGGCTGGCTTATCGGTTTGAGCTGCATTGACGCGCATGGGCGCTCCCCTGCTCGCGGCCGTGCCGCTCGTCGAAGCGCACGATGTCGTCTTCGCCGAGATAGCCGCCCGAATGCACTTCGATGAGTTCCAGCGGCGTCTTGCCGGGATTTTCGAGCCCATGCGTGACACCGAGCGGAATGAACGTCGACTGATTCTCCGACAGCGCGAAGCGCTCGATGCCGCGCGTGACGAGCGCGGTACCGCGCACCACGACCCAGTGCTCGGCGTGATCATGATGCCTCTGCAGCGGCAGCCGCCCGCCCGGCTTCACGACGAAGCGCTTCACCTGAAAGCGCTCTCCGTGTTCGAGCGAATCGTAAAAACCCCACGGCCGCGCGACCTTGCGATACCCGTCGGTCTCGCCGGCTTGCTGCGTCTTCAGCTGTGCGACGATCGCCTTCACGTCCTCTACGTGATCCTTCGCGGCGAGCAGCACGGCGTCGGCGGTCTCGACCACCACCACGCCGCTCACGCCGACACACGCGATTAGCCGGCCGTCCGAATGCGCGAAGCGGTCGCGCGAACCGTCGAACATCACGCGGCCGTGCGCAACGTTGCCATCGCTGTCCTTGTTCGACGCATCCCACACCGGATCCGCCGCGCCGACGTCCGGCCAGCCCGCGCCGAGCGGTACCGTCACGCCGACAAGACGCGCGTCGGTACCGATGCGCTCCATCACCGCATGGTCGACCGAGTCGGACGGACACGCGGCGAACGCGTCGTGCGCGAGATGGAGCGCACCGGCATCGTCGATGCTCGCGCCCGCGAATGCGTCCTTGCAGGCCGCCGCGATCAGCGGACGGCACAAGCCGATCGCGTCGAGCCACACCGACGCGCGCACCACGAACATGCCGCTGTTCCACCAGTACTCGCCCGCTGCGAAGTAGCGCTCGGCCAGCTCGGCATCGGGCTTCTCGACGAAGCGCTCGATCGTCCGCGCGCCCCGGTTGCCCAGGGGCGCGTCGGTGCGGATATAGCTATAGCCGATCGCCGCGCGCTGCGGCGGCACCCCGAACGCGACGATCGCGCCGCGCGAAGCATGCGCGAGCGCCTCGTTGAGCGCCGCGCCGAATGCAGCATGATCGGCGCTCGGATGATCGGCGGGCAGCGCGACCAGGATCGGATCGTCGCCAGCCACGGCCGACGCGCGCGCGGCGAGCGCCGCGACGGTCAGCGCCGGCGCAGTGTTGCGCGCCATCGGTTCGAGCAGTAAGCGCGCAGGCTTGCGGTACGGCTCGACTCGCTCTAGCGTCGGCAGCCGCAGATCCTCGCGGCAGACCACCAGCGGCGCGGCGCACGGCGTGGTACGGGCCGCGTCGTGCGCGGCCGAGTCGAATGCATTGCCGAGCCAACGCAGCGTCGCTTCGAGCCGCGAGCGGTCGTCCATCGGACCGGCCAGCTGCCTCGAATTGCGTTCGCGCGACGGCGGCCACGGCCTCCTACCGGAGCCGCCCACGAGAATCACCGGCTGCGCGGTCAGCTCGTGAAGCGCGGCGGCGGATCGGGCCCGCGGCGCGAGCGGATTACCTGGCTCTACTATTCGGTTCATTTGCGATCCTCTCGAATCCAACTCCTGTTCACCGGCCGTTATCACGCCAGCAAGTGCCTCGTGGTCGCAATCGTTTCTGGTCGTACGCGCGTGCCCCCTCTGTGCGCGCGTGCTCCCTATGCTTCTCCGAACGGACGCAACGCCCCCGCGCCGCGATGCTCATCGTGTTCCGGCTGCTGCCTGTGCAGCTCGCCGTCGAGCGCGGCGCTGTCGGGCTGACGCAGCTTCGTGAAACCGCCGCGATAGACGTTCTCGACGTAGGACATGATGTTTTCCTGCGCCACCGACGACAGGATCGCGTGATCGGTGTGCTTGCAGAACGCCACGTAAATGCGATTGAAGCGCGCGAGCCGCGTGCCGCGAGCACCGAAGTAGCGCTCGAGTTCCTCGACGCCTTCGTCGAGCACACCGAACACCAGGTGCGTGTCGACGCCCCGCGCATCGAGGTTGGCGAACATATGCCGCTCGTCCCGAGCGCCGAGTTCGAGGCCGCATAGCCGCTCGATCCGGTCGGCCAGCGTTTCGCCGGTCTTCGCGAGCTGGCGTACCACCAGCTCGCGCACGAGGCCCCAGCCGCCCGTCTCGCCCTTGAGCACGCGCAGCCATTTGCCCGGCTGCTTCATCGAGCGCATGTAGTTGCGCGTCGATCCGAACGCGGAGACGGGAATCATCGGCTTGCCGTGTTCATCGCAGACGTTATGCCATCTGAACTTCTGCACGTTGACGATCACCGCGCCCACCACCGCGGGTTCGCGCGTCGCTGCATGCAGGCCGGTGTAGGCGCCCGAGCAGATACCGACCGGCACCGCGCCCGCATGACCGCGCGCGACGAGCCAGCGCGATGCGCACGCAGCGTCGGCGGCGCCCGCTTGCGAGTACAGCGCGTCGAGGCTCAGCGTGTCGCACGACGGCATGCTGTCGCCGACACCGCCGACGTCGATGCGCAGCGAAGCGATCCCCTGGCGGGCAAGCCGCCGCGCGAAATGTACGCCGAAACGCCCGTTGCCGATTCGCGACACCGCGCCGGTATTGAGCAGCAGCACCGCCGGCGCGTGCGCCGCCGCGGCGCCGTCGGGCCGGCAGTAGATGCCGAACACCTTGCCGTCGTTCAGCCATACCGGCGTCTCGTGCAGCGTCGGCGCGACATAATGGCCGCCCGCCGGCTCTTCGCCTCGCTCGGGCACGCGCGCCACCGCCTGGCTTGTTCGCGTGCTGCCCGCGAGCAGCCAGTTCTCGATGGTCTCGAACGCGGCGTGCGGTATTTCGCTTTCGAGCGGCTCCATCATGAAGCGGCTGTATTCGTCGAACGGGTGACGTTCGAGCTCCACGCCATGTTCGCTGTAATGCGCGGCGAGCGCACCGGTGCGCACGGGGTTCAGTGAATCGAGCAGCAGCACGCGCGCGGCCGGCCGGCTCGTCGCGCGATACAGATCCGCCGTGTGCAGGCTTTCCAGCGTATCGCGGTACATGCGAAAGCCATACGCTTCAATGAACTCGTCGGTATCGGGTTCGACCACGCAATCCATCGCCGCCGGATCGTTCAGCCACTGCCGGTAATGCGCGCGCAATTCACGCTGGTAATTCTTGCCCGACAGCACCGGCGACATCAGCACGAGACCGTGCACGTCGCCGAGTTCCTGCGCGGCAAGCGCGGCCAGCATGCCGCCAAGACGCAGACCGCACAAGCTGACCCGCTCGACGCCGGTCGCCGCGCGCAGCTGCGCGACCGCCTGTTTGACGCTGTCGATCCACGCGCGCCACAGGCCGGCGTCGGTCGGATCGCCGGCCGAATCGCCGGTCGCCGGGTAATCGAAGCGCAGCACCGGCATGCCGCGGGCGGCGAGGCGCTCGGCGAGCCGGCGCATGCCGCGATAAGTGCACAGCGTGTCATAGCCAAACGGGGAACACATCACAACGCCATCCGGGCCGTGGGCTGAATGCAACCAGCCGAAGTTGCCGTCGAAGACGATGGGTCTCACAGTCCGCTCCTTACGTTTTCTTTCTTTTGATGTGATTACTACAAAGGTGCTGTCGCCCATATGTGCGTCCTGCCACATTGGTTTGGGCTCTGAATCGAGCAGGGCTCGCGTGTGTCGATGAGCAGGCTGTGCAGTGCAGCATGCCCCGCGCATGGACCGAAGTGCGGCTGATCGCGTCGTTCATGCGCTGTATTGAATGCCGGCGGCCAGGTTGCGCGTGCCGCGAGCATCAGGTGATGGAGAAGGTGCGCCGCGCTCGGACACGCGACACCAAGGCTCGTGGCCAATCACCACGCTACCCTATGACCATTGCCATTTAACTCCCCCCGATCGCGGCCATCTGTACGGCCACCCACACAGTTACGCGGCGCGTGGGGGCAAGATGCAAGACCTGCGACGGCGCCGACCGGGAAAGTCATACGATTGGCTCGCCCGTCACCCGCCGGACAAGGGACCATGGAACGAAGCATCGTCAGGAACATCTTCATCAACTTTGCCGGAGCCGTCGCGCCGACCTTCGTGTCCCTCGTGACCGTGCCGGCCTACATTCATCTGCTGGGCGCCGAGCGCTATGGGGTGATCAATCTGGTGTGGGCGCTGATCGGCTACTTCAGCGTCCTCGATCTGGGCACCAGCCTCGCGACGGAAAACCAGATCGCCAAGGCGCGCGCAACCAACGACGATTCGATCGAACCGATTTTCTGGAGTGCGTGGTTCATGAATCTCGGCACCGGCATCATCGGCGGGGCGCTGATTTATGGCGGCACCATCGTCTACATCACCTACGGCGTAAAAATCGAGCCGGCGTTCCAGCATGAAGTGATGGCGAGCCTGCCGTGGATCGCGGTCGCGGTGCCGATCACGAACGTCACGTGGGTCTTCGCGGGCGCGATTACCGGCGTCGAATGCTTCGCGAGCTACAACATCAACCAGATGCTCGGCACCGCGCTGTTCCAGCTGCTGCCGATCGCGGCGATCTTCTGCTTTTCGCCGTCGCTGGCGTTCGTGATTCCGGCCGCGGTGATCGCGCGCTTCATCGCCGGCCTGATGCTCGGCGTGGCCGCGATTCGCGCGCTCGGCATTCGCCGCATGCGGCTGCCGCAATGGCGCCTGATGATCGGGCTGTTCCGCTACGGCCGCTGGCTGCTGATGTTTTCCGGCGCCAACATGATTGCCTCGACGCTCGACCGCGTGTTCGTCGGCGGACTGCTCGGCGCGCGCTTCGTCACCTACTACGCGACCCCGCAAAATCTGATCAATCGTTTGAACATGCTGCCGCTCGCGATGGTGCGCACGCTGTTTCCGCGCCTGTCGGCGGCGTCGCGCGAGGATGCCGATGCGCTCGCGCACCACGCGCTCGCGTTTCTCAATGGCGCTTTTACGCCGTGCGTGATCGTCGCGCTGTTCGCCTTGAAGCCGTTTCTGCTGCTGTGGCTCGGCCCGCAGCTCGCCGCCTCGGCGCCGGTCGCGAGCGTGCTGATCGTCGGCGTGTGGCTGAGCGGCCAGTCGAGCATCCTCGGCAGCCTGTTGCAGGCGCAGACCCATCCCGCGGCGGTAGCGAGCGTCAGCTGGCTTCAGTTGCCGTTTTTCACCGGCGCGTTGTGGTGCGGCATCCACTGGTTCGGCATCATGGGCGCGGCGCTCGTCGTCGTGCTGAAGGCGCTCTTCGATTACGCGGTGCTGCTCGCGTTTTCACGGCTGCATGCGTGGACGATCGTGCGCAACATGCTCGCGCATCTGGCGTTTCTGCTCGTCGCGCTGGCGCTCGCGGATTCGATCAACGCTCTGCTGCTGGCGATCATCGCTGCGCTCGCGTTGAGCGCAGCGAACTTCGGCATGTCGCTGCGCGGGTCCAGCGAGTTGCGCGCCGCGCTTTACCGGCTCTGGCTGCGTTTGGTGCCGTCCTCCGGTCGAGCACAAGGCTGAAACCCCCATCACAACAGTTCGAACGTGTTGACGAACGATGCGCCGTCGCGCTCGCGCCGCCGCTGCCCGAAGCGTGCCTGAGCGCCGCGCACCTGACGCGTGAGCCCGATGTACGGCACACCGTGTTCGAGGTACGGGCCCTCGGTTTTGCGAAAGCCGAACTGCTCGTAGAACCCGCGCAAGCCAAGCGGCGCACTCACGCGCGTGGCGCGGCCCGGCCAGCGTTCGGCGACCGCTTCGAGCACACGCTCGATCAGCATCTCGGCGGTGCCGTCGCCGCGCCGCAGCGGACTCGTCAGCACCTTGTCGATCGTGACTTCCGGATCTTCCGAATCGCCGGGCTGCACCCGCGCATAGGCGAGCACCGGCATAGGACGTGCCATGTCGTCGACCGCGAACACATGCAAAGCGTGCTCGTCGCGACCGTCCGCGTCGAGGCACACATGCGACTGCTCGACGACGAATACCGCACTGCGCGCACGCAGCAGGACATACAACTCACGTGCAGATAGCTGATCGAACTCCAGCGTTTTCCAGTTCATCACGCCCCCGGCGGTCAAAATATTTGGCGAGACCGGCGATGGCTGCCGTGCGCGACGGCAGGCCGATCCATGACGGTCCCTCATCATCGACTACCCGGTAGCCTGCGCGAAAGACGTGCTTCCGTGCGCCATCGCACTGACGCTCGGGGTTGCCGATTCTTAAATACGAGCCAACGAAGCGCAGTCTCACCACGTGCCCCGGTATCGCAGATGGCTTCACACAGCCCGCCTGCATCACCGCACTGCACCATCGCGCACACACACTGCGGTCTTCGCACCGCAGGAACCTACCTACGAAAATCAGGCGCCCACGATCATTCGATCGCGGCACCCATCGGCAGACCTTTGACCATAAGGGGGAGCACTGCATGAAAACTGCATTGAGACGCATCCTTTCAGAATCCGCACGCCTGGATGTCCCGGTGGAAAACCTCGCCGACGACGCCGATCTCTATGCTGCCGGACTCTCATCGCTCGCGACCGTGCATCTGATGCTCGCCATGGAAGACGAATTCAACGTCGAAATTCCTGACCGAATGCTGACGCGCCGCCTGTTCTCGAGCATCGACTCGATGGCCGCCGCGATGACGGAGTTGCAGCAGGCCAAGGCGGCAGCATGAGTGCGCCGCTGCTGGATCAGGCCGCCGCAGCGGCCTGCGGGGCGGCCGCGAACTCGACTACCGATGCACAGACCGGCGCTGGCGAGAGCCCTGCCGCCGGGGCGCTGACCGCGCTCGACAGCGGTCCCGAATGGCGTGCTGCAGCGCATCGGTGCGCGGCGATCGCCGCGCAGTACGCGGACGCCGTCGACCGTGACGCGCGCTTTCCGGTCGAGGCGTTCGACGCGCTGAAGGCCGAGCGTTTGTTATCAGCGATGGTGCCGACCGCTTACGGTGGCGCGGGTCTGTCGCTTGCCGATATCGGCGCGATCTGCGAAACGCTTGCCCAGGGTTGCGCATCGACGGCGATGATCTATGCGATGCATCAGATCCAGGTCGCGTGCATCGACTCTCATCGCGGCAACTCGGCCTGGCAAGCGAGCCTGCTCTCGCAACTGGCCGAGCAGCAATGGCTGCTCGCGTCGGCGACCTCGGAAGAAACGATCGGCGGCAACATGCGCACGAGCGCGTGCTCGGTCGAGCTCGATGGCGCGCGTTTCCGGATCGAAAAGCTCGCACCGACGATCTCGTATGGCGCGCACGCCGACGGCATTCTCGTGACCGCGCGGCGCACCGCCGAAGCGGCCGCGTCCGACCAGGTGCTGATCGTCGCGCTGCGCGCCGAAACGCAGCTCGAGCGACGCGGCGGCTGGGACGCGATGGGCATGCGCGGCACCTGCAGCGAGGGCTTCCGGCTCATCGCGACGGGACTCGCAGAACAGATCCTCGCGACGCCGTTCGCCGACATCGCAGATCAGACCATGCTGCCCGTGTCGCACACGCTGTGGGCGTCGGTGTGGACCGGCATCGCGATCGACGCGGTCAATCGCGCGAAAGCGTTCTTCCGCGCACAGGCGCGCGCGAAGTCCGGCACCATGCCGCCGGGCGGTCTGCGGCTTGCCGAAGCGGTCGGGCTGCTGCAGATGATGCAGGCGCGTCTGTCGGTCGCGCTGGAAGCCGCGCGCGCCGCGCATCAGGCGCGCGAGGGCGCAATCCCGGCGGACGCCCCGCTCGCGGCGATGCTCGGGTTCGCGTCGGACATGAACACGCTGAAGACCAGCATCTCGACCACCGCGCTGCAGGTCGTACAGGAAGTGCTGATGATCTGCGGCATGGCGGGTTACAAAAACGGCACCCCGTATAGCGTCGGCCGCCATCTGCGCGACCTGCACTCGGCGCCCCTGATGATCAATAACGACCGTATCGCGCAGAACACCGCGAGTCTGCTGCTCGCGCAACGTCCTGCCGCGCCGGGGAGACCCTGAATGAAGCTGATGACCGATACCGCCGCTGCTGCCACTGCAGCGGCGGCCTGCGCCGCCGAAGTGGGGCCTTCGCTCACGCTGCGCGACGAGATGCTGGCCGCCGGCCTGCTGATCGACACCGGCGAGAACGGACTGTATGGCCGCAGCCAGATTTTCGAGGACGTGATCGATCGATTGAACGTGGCGATCACGCATCTCGGCAAAGATCAGCAACCCGAAGTGCTGCGCTTTCCGCCCGCGATGCGCCGCACCGACTTCGAGGACAGCGAGTATCTGAAGAGCTTTCCGAATCTCGCGGGCACCATCCATTCGTTCTGCGGCGACGACATGGGCCACCACCGTCTGCTGCGCGCGCTCGACGATGCGATGGCCGACAGCGACGACGACCGCGGCAACGCGTGGCTCGCGCAACAGAAACCGACGCGCGTCGTGCTGACGCCGGCCGCCTGCTATCCGATCTATCCGGTGATGGCGCGGCGCGGCCCCCTGCCCGCCGGCGGCCGCACTATCGACGTGCTGTCGTACTGCTTCCGCCATGAGCCGTCGCTCGATCCGGGCCGGATGCAAATGTTCCGTCAACGCGAATACGTGCGTCTCGGCAGCCCCGAGCAGGTGATGGCGTTCCGGCAGATGTGGATCGAGCGCGGCTCGTTGCTCGTGAAGCTGTTGGGCCTGCCCGTCGAAGTCGATCTCGCGAACGATCCGTTCTTCGGCCGCGGCGGCAAGATCGTCGCCGATAGCCAGCGCGCGCAGGCGCTCAAGTTCGAGTTGCTGATCGCGGTCGCCGATCCGCGCGGCAAGACGGCCTGCCTGTCGTTCAACTATCACATGGACCACTTCGGCGCGATCTGGAAGATTGCGTGCGACGACGGCACGACCGCGCATACCGGTTGCGTCGGCTTCGGCATGGAACGCATCACGCTCGCGCTGTTCCGTCATCATGGGCTCGACGTCGACGCGTGGCCCGACGACGTGCGCGCGCTCCTGTGGGGCGATACCGGGACCCGCGTCGCGGATGCGCTGCAGGCGGCGCAGTCTACGCAAACCGCAGCCGTCGCCGGGGAGCACGCATGAATCCATCGCCGACTTCCGCGCTTGCCGGCTCGCTCGCCGACTCGTCGCTGCCACAACGCGCAGGTGATCCGCCGACGCATCGGGAGACCCACGCGGCGCCCCGTGCCGGCAGGCAGCCGCGCGAGCATGTAGCGCACGCGCTGCATCAGGGCGAACGCGTGTGGCAGGAGACCAACTGCTACGTCGATCTGTGGATCGAGCTGCTGCACGGCTTCGGGCTCGATCCGCGCGCGGCGCTCGCGTTCACGGTCACGCAGGATTTCGAAGGCGATCAGTTCACTTTCTTCAAGTTTCCGCTCGACGATCTCGAACGGCTGTATGGCACCCAGGTGCAGGAGCTCGCGATCTACGACTCGCTCGAAGAACGCGTGCTCGCGCAAACATTGCGCGGCCACACCGTGCTCGTCGAAGTCGACGGCTACTACCTGCCCGATACGCGCGCGACCTCGTATCGCAGCGAGCATCCGAAGACCACGATCGGCATCGACTTCGTCGACACCGCCGCGCGCCGCCTCGGCTATTTTCACAATACCGGCTACCACCAGCTCGAAGGCGACGATTACGACGGCGTGTTTCGCAAGCTTCCGCATTTCACCGGCCAGCCCGATCTGCTGTTTCCGTACGTCGAGTTCGCCAAGCAGGCGCGGCCCGCGCTCGAAGGCACCGCGCTCGCGGAGGCGTCGGCGGAACTGCTGTGCGCGCATCTGGAGCGGCGTCCGTTGAGCAATCCGATTTCGCAATGGCGTGCGGCGTTTCCCGCGCATCTCGATACGCTGTTCGAGCGCGACGAGGCGTACTTCCATCTGTACTCGTTCAATCTGATGCGGCAACTCGGTGCGAATTTCGAGTTTCTGTCGAAGTATCTGCAATGGCTGTCCGCGCAAGGCTTCGAGACGCCGCCGACGATCCCGGCCGCCGCGCAACGCATTGCGTCGGAATCGATGGTGATGCAGTTCCGGCTGATTCGCGCGCTCGCGCGCGGTCGTCGCGAAAGCTGTGAAGACTGCTTCGATGTGCTTGAAAGGGCCTATGAACAAACGCTGCCGCCGCTAGCCGCTCTGGTGCGCTAATGCGTTGATCCGTTGATGCGCGTGCTTCGTGCCGCGCGGCTTTTCCGGGAATTGACCGTGGCTGTATCGACACTCGATCCGGCGGCTGACGCGAGCGGCGCCGGCCGTCCGCGCGCGGCCGGCGCGCTCTCTCTATGGCCGCAACGGCTCGACACCGGCTGGGCTTGTCTGAGCACCCCACCCAACGCCTATGCGTCACCAGTCGATCTGCCCGCGCAAGGTTGGCTCGCCGCGCCCGTACCCGGCACCATCGCGAGCGCGCGGCGCGCCGCCGGACTGCTCGATGTCGATCACCCGCCACCGCTCGCGTTCGACGATCACTGGTATCGCGTTACGCTGATCGGCACCGGTCGGCGCCGCTTGCGCTTTCATGGACTCGCGACGCTCGCGCAAGTGTGGCTCGACGATGTGAAGCGGCTCGATTGCGCATCGATGTTCATCGCCCATGATCTGGATATCGAACTGAATGGCCGTGCGACGCTCGTGCTGTGCTTTCGCTCGCTGACGCCGGCGCTGGCGGCCAAACGCTCGCGTGCGCGTTGGCGGCCACGGCTCGTCTCGCCGCCGACGCTTCGCAACGTGCGCACCACGCTGCTCGGCCATATGCCCGGCTGGTGTCCGTCCATCCAGGCGGTCGGGCCGTGGCGTCCGATCGAGATGCTCGGCGACGCGCCGCACGCATTCGACACCATTGATCTGACCAGCCGGCTCGAGCACGAGGATGGGGTTGTTTCGTTGACGTTACGTTTCGTACACCCCCACGACGTCGTCGCCTGCCGCGCGTCACTTGCGTGCGGCAACCATGTTTCGTCTTTGCAATGGCACGATGCATATACACTCACCGGCGACGTGCGGGTGCCTGACGCGAAACGCTGGTGGCCGCATACGCACGGAGAGCCCGCTTTATATCCTCTGACGTTGCAACTCGCCGATGGCGACGTGATCAGTGAGTCGCTGGGCTCGATCGGCTTTCGTCGTATCGAAGTGGATCACGGCGCCGATGCTGCGGGCTTTACCTTGCGCGTGAATGACGTGCCAGTGTTCTGTCGCGGTGCGTGCTGGACCAGCGCCGATCTCGTCACGCTGGCAGGCACCGAAACGCAGTTGCGCCATACGTTCGAGCTCGCGCGCGCCGCCGGCATGAACATGCTGCGCGTCGGCGGCACGATGCTCTATGAATCAGATCTGTTTTATGTCCTCGCCGATGAGTACGGCATGCTGATATGGCAGGACTTCGCGCTGGCGAATTTCGATTACCCGAACGATGCCGCATTCAGCGCACTGATCGAGCGCGAAGCGAGCCAGTTCCTGACCCGCACGCGTCGCTTCGCGTCGCTCGCGGTGCTGTGCGGCGGCAGCGAGGTCGACCAGCAGGCGGCGATGTTCGGACTGCCCGCGGCGCGACGCGCGCAACCGTTGTTTACCGAGCTGCTGCCCGCGCTCGTCGCGCGCGAACGCGCGGACGTGCCCTATGTCAGCAATTCGCCATCGGGCGGCGCGTGGCCGTTTTCGACTAACGAGGGCGTCACGCACTACTACGGCGTCGGCGCGTATCAACGGCCGCTCGCCGACGTGCGACGCGCGCAGGTGCGCTTCGCGGCCGAATGCCTGGCATTCGCCAACGTCCCCGACGACGCGACACTGCACGACTCGCTCGGCACGATCCACACGCACGATCCGCGCTGGAAAGCCGCCGTGCCGCGCGATGCCGGCGCAGGCTGGGATTTCGACGACGTGCGCGATCATTATCTGCAGGCGCTTTACGGCGTCGAGCCGGCGCGCTTGCGCTATGAAGACCCGGCGCGCTATCTGGATCTGTCGCGCGCGGTGGTTGCCGATCTGATCAGCGACGTGTTCGCCGAGTGGCGGCGCGCGGGCTCACCGTGCGGCGGCGGCCTCGTGTGGCAGTTGCAGGATCTGCGCGCGGGCGCGGGCTGGGGCTTGATCGACGCGACGGGACGGCCGAAAAGCGTGCTGCACGGCTTCGCGCAGACGCTTCAGCCATTGCAGGTCACGCTGACCGACGAAGGCCTCAACGGCCTCGATATCCATCTGATCAACGAGCGGGCGCAAACGTTTAGCGGCGAACTCGAACTGGTCTGTCTGCGCGACGGCAGCGTGAAGGTCACGTCCGCACGCAGCGCGCTGACGCTTGCCCCGCGCAGCCTGCAGCGCCTCAGCGCGGCCGCGCTGCTCGGCCAGTTCTTCGATCTGACGCACGCGTACCGCTTCGGCCCGCGCGCGCACGATGTCACGATTGCAACGCTATACGATGCCGCGAGCGGCGAGATCGTCTCCGAGGCGTTTCACCTGCCCGAGCGTAGCGTGCACGCGCATGATGACCTCGGTATGACCGTTGAGATCGAACGTCGTGGCAACGGCAACGGCTGGCAACTCGCGATCGAAACGAAGCGCTTCGCGCGCTTCGTTCATATCATTGACCGGCACTATCGCGCGGCGCGCGACTGGTTCCATCTCGCGCCGAACCGGCGCTGTATCGTGCCGCTTCATCCGCTCGAACCGCTGCTGCCGAGCGCGTTCGCCGCATCGCCGCAAGAAGTCGTTGCACCTGCATCGAACGCGGCCTTTAAAGTGGATGAAACAAGCGCGGCGCCCCAAGGGGAAGTCCGCGCGATCAATGCGCTTTCCGCCATCTTTTACGGCTAGTGGTGATTCCGAACTAGTCGCAGGCCCGCGAGGCGCGCCAGAGCCCGCTTCGCATCTCTCGAACTGTCTGCTCCGCGCACTCACTGTTGGCTCGAACGCGACTGTTAGCGGCTCTGAGAGGCTTTGCGTGCGACAGCGTACGCACTCCATTTAACACTTCTGAATCATTTCCGACACTTCAGGTCGAGCGCTTCAAAACGTGCATGCGGCGCCAGGTTCAAATCTGAGACAGCTTCGACAGCCCCCCTGTTTTTGGCCGTGAAGCCTTTGATATCAAGGGGTTCCCCGAAACCCGAAGCTTTCATCGGATGCATTGCCCATCCGGAGGGGGTGTGCAGAACTGAAACAAAAAGCCGCTTTTCCCCTCCCGACGCACTGCGGGTTTGTTCGCTGCGCCGCATCAGCACGCGTTTTCCCTAACGTTGGCACGGTCCTCGCTATTACCTTCACGCAACAGAGTGCCACCGCACACGAGCGCAACAACAGAGGCGGCGGCAGACAGGCCTAAAACGGGGCCGGTGCTGTTCATCCTAGCTGCTCGCCGGGCAGCCCTGTCCCGAGGATGCGGGCATCGGATCAAATAAACGGAGAGAGTCGCGCGAGGCGCGGCTGTCATGCGAGGACCGATCATGTTGACACTTCAATCCGATTTGCACGGTAACCATCTGCTGGGCGCATTGCCGTCGCACGAATGGCAAGCACTGGCCCCCCACCTCGAACTGGTTCATCTGCGCACCGAGCAACTGCTATGCGACTCGGGTCAACGGATCCATCATGTTTACTTCCCCACCACCGCGATCATCTCGATGCTCTCGACGATGGAAGACGGCAGCTCCGTCGAGATCGCCGCGGTCGGCCGCGAAGGCATGACCGGCGTACCGGTCCTGACGGGCGGCGAAACCATGCCCAACCGCGTGCAGGTGCAATGCGCGGGCTTCGCCTACCGGATGAGCGCACAGGCGCTCAAGCAGCAGTTCGCGCGGTCCGACTTTCTGCGCCGCCTGATGCTGCTGTACATGCACGCTCTTCTGACCCAGGTCGCGCAGACTGCCGCGTGCAATCGCCATCACGCGCTCAACAAGCAACTGTGCCGCTGGCTGCTGATCGAGGTGGATCGCGTCGCGTCGAACGACCTGACCGTCACGCAGCAGCTGATCGCCGACATGCTCGGCGTGCGCCGCGAAGGCATCACCGAAGCGGCCGGCAAGCTGCACGACGAAGGCCTGATCCATCATAGCCGCGGTCACATCAAGGTGCTCGACCGCAAGGGCCTCGAAGCCCGCGCGTGCGAATGCTACGGCCTCGTGAAACGCGAATTCGATCGTCTGCTGCCGCGCCTGCGCCAGGCGGAGACCGTCGAATAAGCGGGACGCCGCTCGATGACCGCGGTCGATTTGCCTATGTTTAGGGCTACTTCTCGATGTCTCGACGTTCTCTTCGTGATTGCAGGCGGTCTGCTAGCGCACTGGATGCGCTTTCCCGCGGCAATCGCGCTAGCCGATACCCAGCGCCTTCTGATTGCGTTCAACTGTGTGCTGGTTCTGCTGCTGTTTCCGGGCTTCGGTGCCTATGAGACGTGGCGCGGCAAGGCGCTCGCGCCAGTGCTCGCGAGAATCGCCGCCGCGTGGGTCGTGGTGGTCGCAACCTCGCTCGTGCTCGCGTTTACGCTGCATCGGACGGATGCGGTGTCGCGCCTATGGTTCGGATATTCGACGCTGATCTCCGGCGCGCTGATCATCGCGACCCGCTGCTTCATGCACGTGGTGCTGCGCTTCGTGCGCCGCCGCGGCATGAACGCGCGCACCGTCGCGATCGTCGGCGCACCTGGCTTTGCGCGCACGCTGCTCGCGCATCTCGAGCATGCGCCGCAAGCGGGCTTCAGACCGGTGTGCGTGTTCGACACCAGCGTGGAAGGCCCCGACGCGTATGGCGCGCGTCTGGCCCGCCTACCCGTGATGACCGATCTGGAAGCGTTCGCGACGAAGGTGCGCGAGGAACGCGTCAACGAAGTGTGGCTCGCGTTACCACTTTCAGAGGAACACACGATCTACCGCTTCACGCGCATCTTCAGACACGACTTCGTCAATCTGCGCTTCATTCCCGACGTGCGCGGTCTGTCGCTGTTCAATCATGCGATCGCCGATGTTGTCGGTTTGCCGACGCTCAATCTGAGCGGGACGCCGATCTCGCCGCCGCAGATGTGGCCCAAGCTGATATTCGACCGCCTGTTGGCCGCGCTCGCGCTGCTCGCGCTCGCGCCGGTGTTCGTCGTGCTCGCGATCGGCATCAAGCTCACGTCGCCGGGACCCGTGTTTTTCCGGCAGATCCGCAAGGGCGTCGATGGTCAGCCGTTCTGGATCTACAAGTTCCGCTCGATGAGCGTGCACCGGGAAGAGCACGGTCAGATCACGCAAGCGACCCGCAACGACTCGCGCGTGACGAAGCTCGGCAGCTTCATGCGCCGCACGAGTCTCGACGAACTGCCGCAGTTTCTGAACGTGCTGCTCGGTCAGATGTCGGTGGTGGGTCCGCGTCCGCATGCGATCGAACACGATGATCTGTACAAAGACCAGGTGTATGGCTACATGCACCGCTACCGCATCAAGCCCGGCATCACCGGCTGGGCCCAGGTCAACGGCTATCGCGGCGCGACCACCAAGGTCGAGAAGATGGAAGCGCGCGTCAAATTCGATCTCTTCTATATCCAGAACTGGTCGTTCTGGTTCGACATGAAGATCGTCTTCATCACGATTTTCAAGGGCTTCGTCGGCCGCAACGCGTTCTGATCAAGCCGTCGAGCGGATCGCATCCAGGAGTGCCGGTCATCGTGACGGCGCCGCGGCGCGCTGCAAATAGAAGCGCCAACTCCGGCGGCTCGATCGACAGCCGCCATCGTTGACGCAAGACAAAGAGCCGCGGCGGACCCCGTCATCGACGGGCCCGCCGCGCGACACCGCCGCTACAGGAACTGGCTGACGTCGGTCTGGAACCGTACCGCGAGCGCCTTGGCGACTTTCTTGCTGATCGCGCGGCGCCCCGCGAGAATATCGCTGACCACGGTCGGCGACGCGATGCCGGCCAGATCCTTCTGCTTGAGACCATGCGTGATCAGCAAATGGCGCAGCACCTCGCGCGGCTCCGCTTTTGGAATCGTCAGGTTGCGTGCTTGCCAGTGACCGACCAGCTCCTTCACGATCGCGTGCAGATCCGCGAGCGGATCGTTGTCCTCGCCACTTAGATGATCGGACAGCGAGTTTGCGATGCGCACCATCTGGTGATAATCCTCTTCGGTGCGAATCGGCGTGATCGGCAACTGGCTCTTCAGCGCAGCCCAGGTTGCGGCAATGTCGGGAAAGGGTCCCGGAAGGCGATCGGCATTCATGAGTTTAAATTCGTCCTCGTCCAAAAGCCGTCGGCGCGTTAATCGGTGACGCGCGATTGACGACTGCCTGTTGTAGTGAATCGCCGTGGCACGCCGAATTGCCAGCACTGCGAACTTCGCAGTGAGGTCATTCAGCGGTCACGATAGCGAACGTCTGCTTCAGGTCGTTATGGCCACGCGAGGCATGCTGCGCCAGCGAATATCTCGCCCGTAGCGCGTGGCGCGCACCCCGATGTCGTTTTTTTGAAGTCCAGTCCTGCCTGCTTGAGAATGGCCCGCCGCGGCTCGCCTTGCACGCGCGGTGCGTTTCGCGCGATACGCGATACGCACTGCCGACACAAAGCGCGAAGCGAACGCGCCCACACCAATAGCCGCCCGGACGCGTTGGTCAGAACGGCTCGTTACTGCCTGTTGCGAAATCACTGCATGACGACGAAAACCCTTTCCTCTCCTATCGAAAACTCCACGAGGCGAGTACAGCGAAAGACCCTCGCCTCATTGCCTCCACCTGCTTTTCGGCGCCGTGTCGCTGGCGATGCCGAGTTCGCGCGTCGCGAGATCGGACTCCGCCCACGTCACCTGATCTCCCAGTTCCGCCGCCGGCAGACCCTGAGCGACTGCCGCAATCGTGCGCGTAACCTCGGCCATGAACGCGCGCCGGAACACCTGAGCCGAAAACCGTTCGGCATTCGCGCGACAGGCCGCTGGCGTGATGTACGCGCTCAGCCGCTCGAAGCGGTTGATCGCGTCGAGCAGCGATACCGCCGTCTGACGCGCGAAGAAAACGCCGGTCGGATGCGGATCGCCGACCGGTACGACCGTTTCGAGCGCTCCGCCCTTGGCGAACGCAATGACCGGCGTGCCGCAGGCCTGCGCTTCGAGCGGCACGATGCCGAAATCTTCCTCGGCGGCGAACACGAAGGCTCGCGCACGCGCCAGATAATCCTTCAGTACGCCCAATGGCTGATCACCGAGGACCGTCACGTTCGGTCCGGCTTTCGCGCGAATCGACGCCATCTGCGGCCCATCGCCGATCACGATCAGCTTGCGCTGCGGCATGGCATTGAATGTCTCGACGATCAGATCGATGCGTTGATGCGGCACCATCCGCGACACGCTCAGATAGAAATCGTCTTTCTCGGCGCGCAGTTCGAATTCGTTCACGTCGACGGGCGGCGGAATCACCGCGGCATCGCGCCGATAGGTTTTCAGCATGCGCCGCGCGACCGATTGCGAATTCGCGATCAGACGATCGACGCCATTCGTCGATTGCGCGTCCCAGCCGCGCAGATAATGCAGCAACACCCGCGCGGCCCACGACTTCGGTCCGCGCAGCAGATTCGCGTCGCGCAGATACTGATGCTGCAGATCCCACGCATAGCGCATCAGCGAATGCACGTAGCTGATGTGCGTCTGATGTGGGCCGACCAGTACGCCCTTCGCGACCGCGCAAGAACTGCTAATGATCAGGTCGTAGCTCGACAGATCGAACCGTTCGACGGCAAGCGGCATCAACGGCAAATACGCGCGATACCGGGTGCGCGCAAACGGCAGGCGTTGTATGAACGACGTGGTGACCGGCTTACCGGCTAGCGGCGCGCGATCTTCGAGAAAATCGACGACGCTGAAAACATCGGCGTCGGGAAAGCACTCGATGATCTGCTCGAGCACTTTCTCGGCGCCGCCGGGAGCGACCAGCCAATCGTGCACGATCGCCACTTTCATATTCCGCCCTATCTGTCACGAAACGCCACCTGGCCTCAGAGAAGAGTGTATGTGCCACATTCCTGACTGTGCGTGCGCGTGCACACATTCGACGTGCGACAGTGCGCGAGTAATTCGCAGAGTCCGTTTGCGTCTGCGAAACCACGGCTTTATTGCTGAGCTTTCGTCTGTGCACACGGCTGATGTTTACGTCGTCACGTCTTCTCACTAGTCCAACTCACGCGTTGCGATCGGAGCGCTGCGCGAGCGAGCGGCACGTGACGTGGCGGGCATCGCGCGCGGCTAGCATCGACGGCGAATGGTCTGCGCGCGGAGCCAGGCATTTTCCGCCATGGGTGCGCGATTGCCGCCGCGACGGGCGAGCGCAATAAAAAACGCGTGCGAACCGCTGGAGCGGTTCGCACGCGTCAGAGCGAACAGAAATGCAGCCGCTTAATTCTGGCCGTACGTGATCGTTTGCACGCCGGTGTCGGTGCCGAGCAGGCACACATTCGCGCCGCGGCCCGCGAACAGGCCCACCGTGACGACGCCGGGCCATGCGTTGATATGCGCCTCGAGCGTGCGGGGGTCGCTGATGCTCAAGCCCTTCACGTCGATGATCTCGTTGCCGTTGTCGGTGATGAACGGCGCGCCCTCTTTCGTCACACGCACGACGGGCACGCCGCCGAGCGCCGTCACGCGGCGGCCGATCGCAGTGCGCGCCATCGGCAGGACTTCGATCGGCAGCGGGAACTTGCCGAGCGTCTCGACGACCTTGCTCGCATCCGCGATGCAGACGAATACCTCCGACACCGACGCGACGACCTTCTCGCGCGTCAGCGCGCCGCCGCCGCCCTTGATCATCGCACCGCTGCGATCGATTTCGTCGGCGCCGTCGACGTACACCGGCAGCGAGTCGATCTCGTTCAGGTCGAGCACCTTGAAGCCGTGCGATTGCAGACGCGCGGTGGTGGCGAGCGAACTCGACACGGCGCCGCGATAGCGGGATTTGGTGGCGGCCAGCGCGTCGATGAAACAATTCGCGGTGGAGCCCGTGCCGACGCCGACCACCGAGCCTTGCGGTACGTTGGCGTTCACGTAATCGGCGGCGGCCTGGCCAACCAGTTGCTTGAGTTCGTCTTGAGTCATGGGAGAGGCGGGAAAAGCGTGAAAAACCGACAGTTTACCGGAGTGGCGGGGGGAGGGTTCGGTTTGGGCGCGCGGTGGGGGCGCTTTGTGTCGTGCAGTCCGCTGATTTGCCGGACAGCTTTTCACGGGAATACGTCTTTTCTTGATGAGCCAAGGAGTCTCCTGCGGAGACAGCCTCATCCTCCACATCCAAAACAAAGCGCCCGAAACTACCACCGCGTTCCGGGCGCCAACAATCGTCCAACAACGAGTCCGACGACAGAAAACTACTTCTTCACCGCCCGCTGCCGCACCGCCTCGAACAGGCACACCCCGCTAGCCACGGACACATTCAAGCTCTCCACCGTCCCCGCCATCGGAATGTTCATGACGACATCGCAGGTTTCACGCGTCAGACGCCGCATGCCCTCGCCTTCCGCGCCCATCACGAGCGCCACCGGCCCGTCGAGTTCCGTTTCGTAGACGCTCTTCTGCGCGTCGCCGGCCGTGCCGACCACCCAGACGCCCGCGTCCTTCAGTTCGCGCAGCGCGCGCGCCAGATTGGTGACCGTGATGTACGGCACCGTGTCGGCCGCGCCGCTCGCGACCTTCGCGGCAGTCGCGTTCAGTCCCACCGCGCGATCGCGCGGCGCGATCACCGCATGCGCGCCAGCCGCGTCGGCGACGCGCAGGCAGGCGCCGAGATTGTGCGGATCGGTCACGCCGTCGAGCACGAGGATGAGCGGAGAGCCGCTGATGCCGTCGAGCAGTTCGGCGAGGTTCTGCGCGAGCGGCAGATCGCCCGCGCGCGCGACCACGCCCTGATGACGTTCTGTGCGCGCAAGGCCCCACAGACGCGTTTCGTCGGCGGCGATCAGACGCACGCCCGCGTCCTTCGCGGCCTGCAGGAATTCGGTCATACGACGGTCCTTGCGCGTCGCGTCGTAATAGACATCCTCGACCGTCGACGCATCGTGCCGGATACGCGCGGTCACTGCGTGGAAACCGTATAAAACCTTATGACGTGCCATGACTGAACAACCTTTGATTGGACGCGCATTCAACGCGCGCCACTGTGATGAAGATGAAACCAAAAGGCAGACCGCGCGCAACCGGCACGCGTTCACGTGCCCGCTGCGCGCGGTCCCGGCGCTGTGAAAGCCTCAGCGCTTCTTGCGTGCCTGCTTCGACGCCGCCTTGCTCGCGACGCCATGCTTCCTCGCCGCGCCACGCGCGGCGCGCGCTTCCTTGACCGCCACGCTCTGCGCGGGCGCGGCCTTTTTGCGCCGCTGACCCGGCACCGACGCGCCGCTTTCCGCCGACGGCAACACGCGCACGCGCGGGCCAGCGCCTTCGCCCTTGTCCGCCGCCATACCGCGTGGCGCGGGCGGCTTGATCGGCGTATCGCGCACGAGACGGAAGTCGATCTTGCGTGCGTCGAGATCGACGCGGCTCACCTGCACGCGCACACGATCCGACAGCCGGTAGCGAATGCCGGTGCGCTCGCCGCGCAGCTCGTTCCTGATCTCGTCGTACTGGAAGTAGTCCGAGCCGAGTTCGGTCACATGCACGAGACCTTCGATGAACAGCGAATCGAGCTGCACGAAGATGCCAAACGACGTGACGCCGTTGACCATGCCGCCATACTCTTCGCCGAGCTTGTCGCGCATGAAATAGCACTTGAGCCACGCTTCGACGTCGCGCGATGCTTCGTCCGCGCGGCGCTCGTTGGCCGAGCAGTGCAGCCCGAGCTCTTCCCAGATCGCTACGTTGTTCGTGCGAGCGCGGGCACCGCGCTTTTCCTCGTCGGCCTGCTGCATTGCGCGGGCGCGCGGCGACAGCGCGGTATTGAGCTCGACGCCGTGCGGCGGCTGCGGCTGATACTTGCGGCCCTGCAGGATCGCGTAGATCGCGCGATGCGTGAGCAGGTCCGGATAGCGACGAATCGGGCTCGTGAAGTGCGCGTAGGCCTCGTAGGCGAGACCGAAGTGGCCGATGTTGTCGGGGCTGTAGACCGCCTGCTGCATCGAGCGCAGCAGCATGGTCTGCAGCATCGACGCGTCGGGCCGGTCGCGGATCTGCGCCATCAGTGCGGCGTAGTCGCTCGCGTGCGGCGTGTCGCCGCCGCCGAGCGTCAGGCCCATGCCGCGCAGGAACGTGCGCAGGTTCTCGAGCTTTTCCGCGCTCGGGCCCGCATGCACGCGGAACAGGCCCGGATGCTTGTTGCGCTTCAGGAAATCCGCCGCGCACACGTTCGCGGCCAGCATGCATTCCTCGATCAGCTTGTGCGCGTCGTTGCGCGTGCGCGGCACGATCTGCTCGATCTTGCCCTGCGCGTTGCAGACGATGTACGTCTCCGTCGTATCGAAGTCGATCGCGCCGCGTTTCTGGCGCGCCGCAAACAGCGCCTTGTAGACGCCATACAGATTCTGCAGTTGCGGCAGCAACGCGGCACGGCGGGTTGCCTCGGGACCCTTGGTGTTCGTCAGCACCGCGGCAACTTCGGTGTAGGTGAGCCGCGCGGCCGAATGCATCACGCCCGGATAGAACTGATACGCCTTCACGTCGCCACGCGCGGTGACGATCATGTCGCACACGAGCACGCAGCGGTCAACCTGCGGATTCAGCGAGCACAGTCCGTTCGACAGCTTCTCCGGCAGCATCGGGATCACGCGGCGCGGGAAGTACACCGACGTGCTGCGCTCGATCGCGTCGGTGTCGAGCCCGCTTTGCGGCAGCACGTAATGAGACACGTCCGCGATCGCGACGATCAGGCGGAAGCCGTCGCCGCGGCCCACCTTGACCGGCTCGCAATAGACGGCGTCGTCGAAGTCGCGCGCGTCCTCGCCGTCGATCGTGACGAGCGGCACGTCGCGCAGATCGACGCGATGGCGGATGTCGGCCGGGCGGACTTCATCGGGGAGCTTGGCCGCTTCGCCTAGCGCGGCCTCGCTGAATTCGTGCGGCACGCCGTACTTGCGCACCGCGATTTCGATTTCCATGCCGGGGTCGTCGATATCGCCGAGCACTTCGACCACGCGGCCGAGCGGCTGCGAATGACGGCTCGGAAAATCGGTCAGCTCGACCACCACGACCTGGCCGACCTTCGCCTTGCGGGTGTTCTGCGTGATCAGAATGTCGTGGCCGATGCGCTTGTCTTCGGGCGCGACGATCAGCGCGCCGTTCTCGTTGAGCAGGCGTCCGATCACGCGCTTGTTCGCGCGGTCCGTGACCTCGACGATGTGCCCTTCAGGCCGCCCACGCCGGTCATAGCCGACGATGCGCGCGAGCACGCGGTCGTTATGCATGACCTTCTGCATCTCGCCGTTGGGCAGGAACAAGTCGTCCTGGCCGTCGTCGCGAATCAGGAAACCGTAGCCGTCGCGATGGCCCTGCACGCGGCCCGCGACGAAGTTCGACGGATGAGTCAGTTGATAGAGATTGCGCTGATCGAGCCGGATCTGGCCGTCGCGCTCCATCGCGCCGAGACGCTTGAAAAATCCTTCGCGCTCCTGGCGCTTGATCGACAGGGCTTCGGCGATGTCGTTCGCGGCAAGCGGCGTTTCACTCGTGCGCAGCACGCCGAGGATTTCTTCGCGGCTTGGAATCGGATACGGAAATTTGCTCAAGGGCTTGTCGATGATTTTTTCTCGTTGCATGGACGTCGGTCGGCGATGTGGTCCGGCCTGGAAGGCGTTTGCTTAATGCGCGCAGTTGCGCTCGGCTGGATCTGTCGGGCGGCTGCGCTGCCTCGGTCATTGCACCTGCTGCTTGCTGCTCTTCTGCTCTACTGCGATTGCACAGGAAACTGCCCGGGTTCGGCTCGTTCAACGCAAGGCCGGCGCGCCACTGGCTGATCGCATGTCGACACTCGCGTCGCGACACCGGATGTGCATCGTGCCAACGAACTACTGCGAGGCATTCTAACACCCGTGTCGGGCGCCACGCGGGCCTGCGCCGGTGGTTCGGACGCGTCGTGCGCCGGCTCGCAGCGAGGTTGAAACGCGCTCGGCAAATCGCTTGACAGGTCGAAATCGGTCGCTATAATGGCGGTCTTTGCAGTTCATCACCTGCCCAGGTGGCGAAATTGGTAGACGCACTAGGTTCAGGTCCTAGCGGTGGCAACACTGTGGAGGTTCGAGTCCTCTCTTGGGCACCAGATTCGAAAGTAGAGCCGCCTTCTGGCGGCTCTCTTTTTTGTGTAAGGCCTGGTAGTCGAAATCGCTGTTCGTGTTTCGATTGCCGGATGAGCAGGACGGTGGTTCGGTAGCGGTTGCATCACTTCGCTGCACGTTCAACCAGGCGGATGAGAAAAGCAAGTTTGTTTGAAGCAGAGATTGACAAACTTAATCATCTTGCTAAAATAGCGGTCTAGCTTGAAGACGTGCCCAGGTGGCGGAATTGGTAGACGCACTAGGTTCAGGTCCTAGCGGTGGCAACACCGTGGAGGTTCGAGTCCTCTCCTGGGCACCACAAGTTGTTCCGGCGTAAGCCGATGTAGTTCGAGAAACCCCGTAAGATCAAAGTCTTACGGGGTTTTTTGTTTTTCACGGCTGGTCTGCGCGGAGCGCGAGACCACACTCTCAGCCCTACCTGCGTTGCGGCACTTCTCGCCACGAAAGCCCGTCAACCTCAATCCTTCCGCATGCGAACAACCAACGCGAGCAAGCGGGTGCGCATTTCCTCGGCCGGCAAGTGCGTGGGCCAGCCGTGACCAGGAAGCAACCAGTCGAAGCGATACGCGGCTAGCTTGCCAAGCGATTCGGTGAGCTCAGACCATGAATACCAGCACGCGTCCCTGAACGCGACGAGGTCCCGCGCGCGCGGGCTCCATGCAAGCGAATCACCCGCGAACAACACACTGTCGTCGAGCAGGTACACGACGCTCCCGCGCGTGTGCCCGGGCACAGGAATCGCGCGCACGCCGGCGGCTATATCCGTCGCCGATGCATCGTCGAGCAAGTCCGTTGCGTAAGGCGCAGCCGACATGTCTTCCCGGTGAATCCAGACGCGCGCGCCGAAATGACGGGCGTATTTATCCGCGTCCGCGACGTCGTCACGATGCGACAGAAGGATATGCGCGATACCACCGTTGTCGTCGAACCATTTCACGAGTTCCGCCGCGTAGCGCGGTGAGTCGATCAGCAGATTGCCGTCCGGGCGCCTCGCAAAGTAAGAGTGCGCGCCAAACGACGACCGCGCGTTAAATCCGCAGCGCCACACCGCCGACGTGATCGGCTGTGGAAAGATCACGGCACCCGGACGAGGCTGCTTCGTTTCACTCCGTACCGAGGCCGTAGGACACACGAGCACCGCGCGCCAGGCGTCTACGTGCTCTTCGGGCGTAACCGGCTGCCGCAAGAAGACACTCTTGTCGTTTCGTTCGACAATCAGCCCCGGCGCGACGTGACGCGATGCACCGCAATTGATGCACGCTGTGTCGATGTACCACTCGCCTGGGACGGAATCGGCGTTGCGTGTCGGCTTCATTCGATGCTCCTGTCGTCCGGTCGGCAAATCAGGATCCACATACGTTTTCGCCCTGGCGCCCGCGTACGGGAGAAAGGGCGGCTCCATCACCGGTTGTGAGCAAGTTTGCTCCCACAAGCCTTTCCTTGCACACCGCCATCGCCAAACTCCGCCCTCGATTTTGCATAAGCCAAGGGATAGGCCACACCCGCGCGGTCTGATCCGCGGACGCGGTCACCACCCGCTCGCCATCCGGGCTGAAGGCGGCGGAGCTCACGGGTCCGTGATGCCCGGTGAGTTGCGCGATCACCTGGCCAGTCGCCGCGTCCCACACTCGCGCGGTCTCATCCGCGGACGCGGTCACTACCCGCTGGCCGTCCGGGCTGAAGGCGGCGTAACCCACCGCCCCCTGATGCCCGCTGAACTGGCCGATCTGTTTGCCCGTCGCCGCGTCCCACACCCGCGCGGTCCCATCCGCGGACGCGGTCAGCACGCGCCGGCCGTCCGGGCTGAAGACGGCGGAAAAAACCGTCCCGCGATGCCCGCTGAGCACCAGGATCTGTTTGCCCGTGGCCGCGTCCCACACCCGCGCGGTCCCATCCCAGGACGCAGTCACCACCCGCTGGCCGTCCGGACTATAGGCGACGGAATCTACCGGCTCCTGATGCCCGCTGAGCACCAGGATCTGTTTGCCCGTGGCCGCGTCCCACACCGGCGCGGTCCCATCCGCGGACGCGGTCACCACCCGCCGGCCGTCCGGGCTGAAGACGACGGAAAAAACTGCCCCGTGATGTCCACTGAGCTGGGCGATCTGTTTGCCCGCGGCCGCATCCCACATCCACGCGGTCTGATCCGCGGACGCGGTCACTATTCGCTGGCCGTCAGGGCTGAACGCAGCGGAGTCTACCCAACCCTGATGCCCGCTGAGCAGCGCAATCTGCTTGCCCGTGGCGACGTCCCACACCCGCGCGGTCCTATCACGGGACGCAGTCACCACACGCTGACCGTCCGGACTGAAGGCGGCGAAAACAACCGGCTCCTGATGCCCGCTGAGCAGCAAGATCCCCTTGCCCGCGTCCCACGCGCGCGCGGTCCTGTCACGCGATGCAGTCAACACCCGCTGACCGTCCTGGCTGAACACGGCGACGTTTACCGGCCCCTGGTGTCCGATCAGCTGCACAATCGTCTGTCCGGTCGCCGCATCCCACACCCGCGCGGTCTTGTCATCGGAGGCGGTCACCACGCGCAGGCCGTCCGGGCTGAAGACGGCGGAGCTTATCGGTCCCTGATGTCCGTTGAACTGCGTGATCGCGTGGCCGGTCGCCGCATCCCACACTCGCGCGGTTTTGTCATCGGACGCAGTCGCCACGCGCCGGCCGTCCGGGCTGAAGGCCGCGGAGAAAACCGGTCCCTGATGCCCTGTGAGCTGCGCGATCACGTGACCGGTCGCGGCATCCCATACCCGCGCGGTCTTGTCATCGGACGCGGTCACCACGCGCCGGCCATCCGGGCTGAAGGCCGCTGAGCTCACCAGGTCCCGATGCCCGCTGAGCTGCGCGATCACGTGACCGGTCGCTGCATCCCACACCCGCGCGGTCCTGTCCGCGGACGCGGTCACCACGCGCCGGCCGTCCGGGCTGAAGACCGCGGAGAAAACCGGCCCCTGATGCCCGTTGAGATGCACGATCTGTTTGCCCGTAGCTGCGTCCCAAACCCGCGCGGTCCTGTCCGCGGACGCGGTCACCACGCGCCGGCCGTCCGGGCCGAAGGCGGCGGAATAAACCAGGTCCCGATGCCCGCGGAGCTGCGCGATCTGTTTGCCCGTCGCCGCGTCCCAGACCCGCGCGGTCCTGTCCGCGGACGCGGTCACCACGCGCCGGCCGTCCGGGCCGAAGGCGGCGGAATAAATCAGACCCTGATGTCCGCTGAGTTGCACGATCTGTTTGCCGGTAGCCGCGTCCCACACCCGCGCGGTCCCATCCCAGGACGCGGTCACCACCCGCTTGCCTTCGGGGCTGAACGCGGCGGAATCGACCGCATCCTGATGCGCGCCGAACAACGCAATTTGCATTGACGCCTGCGCGCCGCGCATGAGCTCCAGCTCCGCGTCAACCGATCCCGGCGAAAGCCAACTCTTGCGCATCGCCAGTATCGCGAAGCGCATTGCGCGATCGTAAATTCCCGCGTCGTTCGCCATCGTCGCGGCCGACGCCAGCACAACAGAAGTCTGGCGCGCGACCGTCCGGGTCTGGTGAATGATCCACCCTGCTGTCGCAATCAGAATGAACGCGATTACGCCCATCAGTACCTGGATGACTCGCTGCGTAGACGCTGTCCGTGTGTGAGCGATCCGCTGCAACTGCGACTCGCGCTCCGCGCGTGCGCCCTCCTCGCGCCCGCGACAAGCCCGCAAATAGGAAAGGCCATCCGCGCCCAGCATTCGTTCGAAGTCCGACCGCTGCAGGATGGCTTCCGCGCTCGCCAGCCGCTCGCCGGCGTGGGCTAGCCAGGCCGTCCCCTGCCCGTTCTTTTGCCACTCCTGCGCCGCTCGCTGCACGGTGTCGACTGTCTTGAGCGCATCTGCGTCCGCGTCGAGCCAGGTGGTAAGGACAGGCCACTGCCGTAACAACGCCTCGTGCGCGATTTCAACGATGGTGATTTCCTCATCGCCAGCTTCGGCCTTGCGCCGGTCTTCCAATAGCAATCGATACTGGATGAGACGCTTCAGCACGGCATGGGCGGACTCGGGAAGCTCATCCCAGCGTGCCACACGGCGCTTGCGCTGTTGCGTCAGCGGTTCGACGTGCGCGAGCCATGGGATCAAGCCATCGCGCAGTAGACGCTCGCGCTCAGCCTTATCTGCTGGAACAGCAGGCGCCCGTCCGGGATCGGCAAATGCCGATTCGACCGCGGCCTCGATGGAACCGCGCATACTTCCTATCGCCTGATAGTCGGCCAGGCTGAAGCTTCCTGTGGCGCCATAGTCGGTAAATAGCCGCTCGAGCGAAAAGGCCAGCAAGGGCAATGCGTCTGTCCCTTCAGTATCGTGAAGAAGCCGCTCGATCAGCGCTGGCTGGATCGTCAGCTCACGCCCGGCGGCGGTAGCCCGCGCGGCAGGCCCCTCGATCACCGCCTTGAATTCCGCGCGCTCGAATGGAGGGAGGCTGAAGACGCGCGGCGGTATGCCGCGCAGCGTTGGCGCGCTCTGCAATGGCTCGTAAGCGTCTGTGCGGATCGCCACGACCGCAAGCGCACGCTGCCGTTTGCCGATCGCCTGAATCGCCCCGTTTTCCGCGGTCGCGAGCGTCCTCGCAAGCAAGGACAGGAAGTGCGAAGACTGCTCTTCGCCTTCTGCGCTGAACAATTCCTCGCCCTGGTCGATACAGATCAGAACGGTCGGCGCCACGGCATCTGATCCGAGCCGCGAGCAGTGCAGCGTTTGAAGCTGGCCAAGCAGTTTCTCAAATCCATCAGGAGTCTGAACTGCCTGGCGGATCTCGGCGCGCGTCCTAGGTGCAGCGAGTTCCTGAAAGGCGAGCTCGATACTGACGACTAGTCCCGTGGCACCGGTAAGAACAGCGCACTCTGGCCGGATCACAGGCAGCGGCAAAAAGTTTCGGTCATCGCACTTCAGACGCGGCCACAGGCCCGCCCGCAGGAAGGACGACTTGCCCGCTCCGGACGCGCCGAGGATCACCAACATCCGCTCGCCCCCCTGCTCACGGACGCTGCGTAGCGTATCGAGCCCGCGCAAGACCGCCGTGTCCCGGCCAAAGAACACGGCCGCATCCTCGGCCTCCAGCGCTCTCAGTCCTGGATAAGGGGGCCGCTTGGCATCGTTAGCCGGCGGCCACGGAAAGCCCGACGGGGAGGACCCGGCCTGTCGCAGCCCAAACTCGAGCCGGGCAAGCCCCGCTTTGGCGAAAGAGACTTCAGTTGCCGGAACAAGCGGCTCATGCGAGACCCGGAAGCTCTGGCGTTGAGTCCCAGTGGCGAGATCACAGAGCCGCCATCGCACCGTCAACTCTTTCGGCAAGGCGTCGAGCGGCATCGCCTCGACGAGCACACCGAAGATTGTCTTGCCCAGAAACCTGGCAAGGGTTAACTGGGCCAGGCACGAGCGAGAGTCGCACCACGCGGGCGAAATCAGAAACAGCACGGCCTCGCAGCGGTCGGCCGCAGACTTGAGCGCCTCCTGCCAGCGTTCGTCATGAACCAAATCCTCGACCGGCTCGAGGTCAACGAAGTAGTCATTCCAGCCGTTATCGGCAAGCCAGTGTCCGATCGCGAGCGCGAGCGCGTTATTCGCGCTGGCGTGGCTGATGAAGATCCTGGGCATCGCGCTGCGAACTTCAGTCTCTCAGTTGACTACACTCGGAAGGACACCATCCACCTCATTTGCTTGAGTCTGGCATCCCGCGCGCTGAATTGATTGCCTCAATGCTTTACAGTTCGCGCCTGGCGGACACGATGAGAGCGTCCAGCTTGTCCGCGGTCCTGCATTCATCAAGCGGCGTGTAGACGGTGAGCTTGCGATCGGAGCCGTCCAGCAGCGCGAAACTGGTGTATTCGAAGACCATCAGGCCTTTGCGCGGATGCCTGATGCGCTTGATGTTCGATAACGGATTGAGCACCTCATGCCTGCGCCACCACGCATTGAATTCGTCGCTCCTGTGTTGCAGCGTCGATATCAGCCGTTCAAAATCAGGATCACCCACAAAGCGTGCACTGTCGTTGCGGAACATCGCTAGCGACGCACGCGCCACGTCCTCCCAGTCAACGAGCAAACGGCGATGCCGCGCATTCGCGAATACCATGAACATCAGATTGCGCTCATCCACCGAAAGCTGACCGTAGTCACCGAACACCAAGGTGGCGGCCCGATTCCAGCCCAGGATATCCCAGCGACGGCCAGTGACGTAAGCGGGCTGGCCTGACAGACTGGCGAGCATCCGTTGCACCGGCTCTTCGAGCTTTTCTGGATTCGTCGACTGGAGTTCCGGCGACGGACGATCGCTCAGTACGAACAGATGCCGCCGCTCAACGGCGTCCAGCCGCAACGCATTCGCGATTGCGATCAGCACCTCTTCGGACGCGCGGACGTCGCGCCCCTGTTCGAGCCAGGTGTACCACGTGATGCCGACGTCCGCGAGCATCGCGACTTCTTCGCGGCGCAGCCCCGGCGTGCGTCGTCGAAACCCGTCAGGCAATCCGACCGCGGCTGGACTCAGGTGCTCGCGCCGCGACCTCAGAAATGCACCCAGCTCGCAACGGCGCCGTTCGGCGGCGACGGTTCTGACGTTCATCGTCATCGTGGTAGCTCCCTATACCAGTATCGATCCAGCACTGTTTGTCGCGCGGCAAAGCGCACAGGATGAAGACCAAACCAACTTTCAGTCTATTCAATCATGAACATGACGAACAAGCTTGTGCTGGTTACCGGCTCGACCGACGGACTCGGACGCTGCGTCGCGAAGCGACTCGCAGCCCAGGGCGCGCATGTGCTCATTCACGGGCGAAATATGGAAAGGGGCGAACACGTCGTTCGCGAGATAGCGGATGCGGGAGGCAAAGCTACTTTTTATCCGGCTGATTTGTCTACGTTCGCGGAAGTTAGATCGCTGGCGAGCGCGATCGGACGCGCGCACGATCGACTCGACCTGCTAATCAACAACGCCGGCATCGGCACCGGTCCGCGTGGCTCGACCAGGCAAGTCACGGCGGATGGAATCGAATTGCGGTTTGCCGTGAACTACCTCGCGGGCTTTGCCCTGACCAGGCTTCTGCTGCCTCTTTTGCTGAAGGGCTCGAGATCGCGGATTGTCAATGTCGCTTCCGTGGGACAACGCCCGATCGATTTCGACGACGTGATGTTGAGCCGCGGCTATAGCGGTACCGCGGCCTACTGCCAGAGCAAGCTCGCGCAAATCATGTTCACCTTCGATCTGGCCGACGAACTGGCGCAGACCAGCGTGACGGCAAATTGTCTGCATCCGGCCACATACATGGATACAACCATGGTGAGGAATGGCGGAATCACACCGCTCAGCACGGTCGCGGAAGGCGCCGACGCGGTTCTTCATCTTGCGGCGACAACCGCAATGGAAGGCTGTACCGGCCTCTATTTCGACGGCACGAGGCTCGCCAGAGCTCATCCCGACGCCTACGACCCCACGCTTCGCAAGCGACTGCGTCAGCTCAGCTTTCAGTTGACGGACCCGTCGCTGGCACATTGACACATCGAATTTCGATGTCGGCCCCGCCTGGGTTCCGGATACCCGGCATGTTTCAAAGAGCGGAAACTTCAACCATGTCACAACATGTCTTCATTGTCGGCGGCTCCTCCGGCATTGGCTTCGCGACAGCTAGCCGGCTATTGGATCGGAGATACACGGTTACGATTGCAGGGAGAGATTCCGCGAAACTGGCCAAAGCGAAGGCAGCATTGCACAGCACTGCAAATACGGTGAGATTCGATGCATCCGATGCATCGACCATCGCCGGCACGTTTGCCGAGATTGGCGCAATCGATCACCTGGTTCTCGCGCTCGGCAGTGGCAAGGGTGGCGGCCCGTTTTCAGCCGTCAGTCTCGATGCGGTGCGTATGGGATTCGATGAGAAAGTGTTTCCTCATTTCGCGTGTGCCCAGGCGGCGCTTGCGTCGATTGCGAAAACCGGAAGTATCACTTTTCTCTCTGCCGTGTCGGCACACTCGGCCATGCCCGGAACAGCGGGCCTCGGCGCAGCGAACGCGGCGATTGCCGCGATCGTGCCGATCCTGGCGGCAGAGCTACGCCCGTTGCGGATTAACGCGGTTTCGCCTGGCGTCATTGATACGCCGTGGTGGGACTTCCTGCCGGAGAAAGACAAGCAATCCGCTTTTGCCGGTTATGCGGCGAGAACGCCAGTAGGACGAATTGGCCAGCCAGACGACGTCGCCATGGCGATCGAATTTCTGATTTCGAACTCCTTCATGACTGGGCAAACCATCATATGCGACGGCGGAATTGGTCTGGATGCGACTGGCCAGACCGTACCGCTGACCGATCCTCGCTGACGATCTGCATCAGGCGTCACCGGTGGGAACGATTCCCGCCGCCTCGACCATCAGGATCACCGTTTTCTCAGGCGCTCGAGGGCGATGCAGCAGGCCTTTTTGCACGACAAACGCCTGTCCCTGGCCTAGATCGACGACCCGATCCTCGAGGTCTATCAGGAAACGTCCGCTAACAACATAAAAGAATTCGTCCTCCGCGTCATGTTTGTGCCAATGATATTCGCCCTGCACGACACCCAGCCGAACTACCGACTGGTTCACCTGACACAGCGTCTGGTTGTACCAGGGATGGCCGTTTGCCGCCACGAGGGCAGGCACGTCGATGACTTCGCCGAAGGAGTAGAGAACGTTAAGGCGGGTCAGATATGGAAAGGGATCGGTGCTCACATCAGTCTCCATGAACGTTAGTTCGTGTCGAAGATGCGAGCCACTGTAGGCCTTGCCAGTTCTGTTGGTCTTGTACCGGACCGTCAATCTTTGGTACAGGAGCGATCTTCGAGCAACTGCGCGCGGTACGCGCCCGGTGTCAGCCCCATCCTGCGCCGAAACACGCGCGTAAAGTGGCTTTGATCGGCGAAACCGGCGGCCTGAGCAATCGCTTTGAGCGAATGGCGTCCACTGGTCAATCGAGCGCACGCGAAATCGAGCCGAAGCTGGCGCACGTAGTCTCCGACGGTACGGCCATAGTGCTTGCGGAATTCCCGCGCGAGGTGGTCGGCGGAAACATGGCTATCCGAAGCGATTTCGTCCAACGTCAATGCCTCACGAAAACGATCGTGCAGTAGTGCTTCCACGCGAGCGAGCCATCGACGCGAGCCGCCAACCGTCGCCGTGCGCGGGGCGGCCCGCTCGCACGCTGCAAGAAGTTCGAGTACCAACCCTTCGACTGCTAGCGACGTAGCCGAATCCTGCTCATGGCACTCGCGGACCAGACGGCGCATGAACGACAGCGGAGCTCCGCTGGCAAAGTCATCCGGGCGATCGAGGACTTGGGTCCGACCACCAAGCCGCGCTAGCCACGAGGACGAGAATTCGACATGGAGCGCCTTGCCGCCGGCCCCGTACCAGCAATTTGCGTGCGGTACGCCTGCGGGGAAAAGCGTCAGTGACATCGGCCCATCTTCGCCACGGCGTGACGGCCAGGATCGTGTACCGCAGCCGTCCAGCACGAAACAGAAAAACGGATTCACATGTTCGTGCTGCGGAATGATGAGATCCGTTGCGAATTGGGTCTCCACGACCGAGATACCATCATCCCTGTATTGCAGGGCGGTAGTGCCGAAGTAGTCGCCCGGCTCAAGTACCCGAAGCATGGGACTGCTCCCAAAGAGACGTTCCAGTCCATATTACACACCTGGTGGGCCCTGCGAGTCACCTCTTGCCACGATGTTTACGACGAGCACTTTATTTCAGGAATATTTTTACGTTTAAATTACGATTACATATCGATCGAGAGATAATTTTTGTAAAAATTTATTCGGAATGCACATGGTTCAGACATGTCATTCCACTGACATTCGAAACTGACTAAATGTTGCGGTGCTGAAAGCTCCAGCGCGGCACCGTTTCAATGCTTCCCGCCTGGACGAATCGCTCGCACATATCCTCGACCAGAGGCAACCCACCTGACAAATGATTCCATTCCAATCCAATTTGGCTATTTTGTTTTGATTATCTGGAGAGAAACAAAATGCATCGAAATCTCATTCAATCTGGATTTGCATTAGGACTATTGACAAGCTGCATTGCATTTGCGGCGCCGCAGGGCGACATGGAGCTTCTGCCGACTGGGCAATTCATTTCTCCGCGAGCCATACCAGGTGCCGTGCAGCAGTTGCTCAACCCGCAGCTTTCGGCCAAGCCGACCCAGATCGTCAGCGGTGCGATCAAGTCGCAACTCAGCCCGGACGGCAACACACTGGCCGTGATTACGGCCGGCTATAACACCGTCTACACGGGTGCCAGCAACAGCACGCTGGACAAGACTGACTCGACCCAGTACATCTTCATCTACGACGTGTCGGGCGCCAACAAGGCCACCCCGAAGCTCGTGCAGGCCATCCACCAGAACAATGCGTTCGATGGCCTCGCATGGAATGGCAACCAGACCCTGTACGGTACCGGTGGCGCGGACGACGCGGTTTATGTCTATAGCCGCCCGTCGGCTCTTCCGTCGGCCCAATGGTCACAAACCGCAGCCATCGCCCTGAACCACAGCAAGGGTGTCGGGTCGGGCGTGAAGCCGAACGCCGGGGGTCTCGCTCTCTCCGGCAATGGCAGGATTCTCGTCGTTGCCAACAACTACAACGACTCGATCACCATCATCGACACGACATCGAACACCGTCATGTCGGAATACGATCTGCGCCCGTTCAATACGTCGGGCACGCAGGGCGTTGCCGGCGGCGAATACCCGTGGGCCGTTGCGCTGAAATCCGACGACACGGCGTTCATCTCGTCGGTGCGCGACCGTGAAGTCGTGGTGCTCAACCTGTCGAACCCGGCCGCGCCGCAATTCATCACTCGCATTCCGGTGAAAGGCAATGCGTACGGAATGACCCTCTCGCCGGATCAGTCCAAGCTCTACGTCGCCGTGGCGAATACCGACCAGGTCGCGGTCATCGATACGGCCAGCCACCGGGTCGAGAAGACGATCGACATCGCTAGCCAGTCCGGCGACGGCAATGATGAGGGCAGCGGCAGCAACAGGAAGTACAGCGGCCGCGACACGGTCAACGTAACCGTATCGCGCGACGGGCGAACCCTGTATGCGGTCAACAACGGCGACAACTCGATCGCCGTGATCTCGCTCGATGGCAACGAGGGCTACCACGTCACCGGCCTGATCCCGACCGCGTATGCGCCCAAGGACGTCACGCTGAGCGCCGACGGCTCGCAGATGTACATCATCAACGGCAAGTCGAACACCGGCCCGAACCCGCTCTACACGTCGGGCACAACGGCCCAGTACCAGTTCGGTCTCGAACAGAGCAGCCTCGTGAGCGCACCGGTCCCGAGGGGCGACGTGCTTGCGCGGCTGACCAGCCAGGTCGACGAGAACAACCACTATTCGGTCAGAGAGTCGCAAAGCGATCGCCAGACGATGAATTTCCTGCACGATCACATCAAGCACGTGATCTATGTCGTCAAGGAAAACCGGACGTTCGACCAGATTCTCGGCGACCTCGGCAACGGCTCGAACGGGGATCCGTCGCTGACGATGTATGGCAAGGCCACCACGCCGAACTTCCACAATATCGCTAGCAATTTCGTCACGATCGACAACTTCGCCGATCCGGGCGACGGCTCGATGGATGGCTGGTCGTGGGTGCAGCACGCGCACGTCACGCCGACCGAGGAAGTGTCGCAGCAGGAAAACTACGCTGGCGTGAGCCGCGGCATGTCGTATGAATCCGAAGGCGCCAATCGCGGTCTGCCGGTTGGCCTCGCCACCACCGCGATGCGCGACGGTGCCTCCGGCGGGGCCTACAGCACGGTTACGTCGTCGCTGCCGGGCGGCACTGCCAACGCGCTGCCGGGTATCGCCGATATTTCGGTCCCGGATGCGCCGTTCGGCTACCAGAAGGCGAGCATCTATGACGCGGTGCTGCAAGCGGGCGGTACGGTCCGCAACTACGGCGGCATGGTCAACAACAGCGGCTCGATCGGCACGATCGCGAGCCCCCTCCTCAACCCGTTTGCTGCCGGCAACATTCAGGCGTACCCGCTCAAGCCGTCGCTCGTCACGCTGACGGACCCGTACTACCGCGGCTTCGACCAGGCCTATCCGGACACCTTCCGCGAACTCGAATGGAACCGCGAGTTCCAGCAGTACGTCGCGAACGGCCGTCTGCCGTCGTTTGAGTTCGTCCGCATGGGTTCCGATCACACCGGCAGCTATGCGCAGAACGTCGGTCAGATGGGCACGGCTGAACAGGAGCAAGCGGACAACGATTTCGCGGTGGGCAAGCTGATCGAGACGGTCGCACACAGCCCGTACGCGAAAAGCACACTGATCGTGATGGTCGAGGACGACTCGCAGGCCGGTTCGGATCACGTCGACTCGCACCGCGCGCCGGCCTACGTCGTTGGCGCATACGTGAAGAAGAACGCCGTTGTCAGCACCGCGTACAGCCAGGTGAACGCGATCCGTACCATGGAAGACGTGCTCGGCACCCAGCACATCAATCTGAACACCGCGTATGCGCAACCGATGGCCGACGTCTTCGACACTGGCTCGGACGGTTCGTGGACCTACACTGCCGTCGCGTCGACGATCCTGAGGGGTACGAACGTGGGCAACGTTGCCACCGGCCCGACATCCGCCGGCAATGACGGCAATCAGTACGCGCAGGGTCCGGACATTCATCCGCTGCATGACGCGACTTACTGGGCAAGCGTGACGAAGGGCTTCGATTTCTCCAAGGAGGATCGCGTTCCGCCGGAACTCTTCAACCGCGTGCTGTGGACCGGCGTGATGGGCGACAAGCCGTATCCGGCGCCGCATTCGATCTACACGAAGATGTCTGCTGAAGGGACGAAGACGGTCGCCGCTGCCGACGACGATGACGATTGATCGAGGGTTCGCATCGCCCGTCGCGCTGCTCACGCAGTAGCTGCCATCGCCGGGCGGCTGTCCAGATGGACAGCCGCCCGCTGTCGTCCACGATCAGAAGTCCGCGTGCAGGCGAACGTACGCGGCTAACGGCGAGCCGAGATAGGCACCGACCACATTGGTGGCGATGAAGTAGCGCTGGTTGGTGACGTTGTCGATGTTCAGATCGGCTCCCCAGTGACGCTCCGCGTAACCGAACTGCAGGTTCGCGATCACGGAGGCCGGTGCCCAGTCGTAGCCGTTGGCAAAGCCGTTCGTCACCCGGCTCATGTAGTCGATGCCGGCACCCGCATGAAAACCTGTCTTGCCGAAGAGGCTGAAGCGGTATGTCGTCCACAGGTTCGCCATAAAGGCCGGCACGCCCTGCGGGGCGGTCCCGACCGCACCGGGAGTGTCCGGACTATAGGTGATGTGCGCCTGCTGTCCGGTAAAGTTCGCGTACACGTGCCAGTTCGACGTGAGATCCGCGTCGAACGAAGCCTCGCCGCCGCGCGTGCGCTGCGAATCGAACGCGAGTTGGTCTTCACCGAACGGGGTCGCCACGTGTTCCCGCTTTACGTCGAACAGCGCGGTGTTGAGCACGTAGCGCCCGTCGTAGAACGACCACTTTATGCCCAGCTCGTATTGCAGCGCTGATTCCGGTGGGCCGATGGAAAAAGCCGTGTTTTCGGAGTTGAAGTTCGCGAGATAGCTGCGCGATACGCCGAAGTACGGCGTCATCCACGGCGTCAGCTTGTACAACATCCCGGCGCTCCAACTGGTCGGGGCATCGTTGCGCGTATACGTGTTGCCGGGAACCAGCGCGATGCCGTCGTTGGCCGTACGATTCGGCTCGCCGGGGACCGGGTTCAGGGTCAGCGACGTACCGAACCAGTCCTTGCGCACGCCTGCGCGGATTTTGAACCTGTCCGTCACGTCCACCTGATCGGTCGCATAAAGGCTGTAGAAGTTCGCGCTCACATGATCGTTCTGGCACGAGTGAGACGGCGCGCACTGGAAGTGCAGGCTTGCGATGGATGTTTCCAGCGGCACCGGCGCGAAGATGTCGCTTATGTCCGGAAGGTCTGCTGTCGTCTTCGCGCTGTTGAGATCCTGGTTCAGGTATTCGAAGCCTGTCAGCAGCGTATGGCGGATGCTGCCGGTCGAGAATTTCCAGACTGGTTCGAACTGGTAGTCGACCGTGTTGAGCGAATCGTTCTGATCGCGCAACTGGCGGCCGACGAATGCGTTGCCCTTGACCTTCGCGTGCGTGCTGTCGCCATTGCTGTAGAAGTCCAGTGTGTGGTGCATGTATGACAGGCGATTATTGATCGTCAGGTAATCGCTGATGCGCCACTCGTCCGTCAGCGTGGCACGGACGTAGTTGCCGTGCGCGTTCGCGAAGGGCGTCGAATATTTGGCGTTGAACGGGACATTGCGAATCGGCGCACCCTTGTAGTAGATGATCCCGTATGAGTCGGGCGTTGCCATGTACTCCTGCGCGTCGATCGAGAATTCAACCTTGTGGTCGCCGATTTTCCATTGCAGATCGGGCCGGATTTCCCTGTTCCACGATGCCAGGTCGCGGTAGCCGTCCGAGCGGCCGGCGCTGGCGTCGACACGATAGTTCAGTCCGTCGATGCCGGTTGGACCGGTGACGTAGCCACTCGCGTTGACCGTACCGAAAGAGCCGGCCTGGATATCGCCGCCCCAATGGAACTGCGCGGACGGCGTGTAGTGGATCAGGTTGATCGAGCCGCCCGGAGGACCGCTGCCGAGCAGCGCCGAGCCCGGACCTTTGAGCACCTCGATGCGCTCGACGCCCAGCAGCGAATGCATTGGGCCGTTGACCTGGTCGCCGTCCGAAAAACCGTCGTCATAGGTCTGCGCCTGCAGGCCTCGGATCATGAAGTGGTCGGTGAAGCCCTTCGAATCGGTACCGCCGTAGTTCACTCCGGACACGTTGCCTTTGCGGATCGCATCCTGCAACGACATGGCGCCTTGTTCATCGAGAATGCCGCGCGGAACGACCTCCACGCTCATCGGCAGGTCGCCGAGCGGAGTGCCGGTCTTGCTGACGCCCACGATCTGTTCGGGGTCGTCCACGTTATCGGGAGCGGCCGCTGGTCTCGTCGCATTGACAACGATGGGTCCCAGAGTGACCGGTGCCTCGGTCTGCTGAGTGGCCGCGGGTTCAGTCTGTTGCGCATTCGCCCCGGTGGCGAGCGACAACGTTGCAGCGGAGACGGCGATGGCGATTCGGGATGGCGATGTTCTCATTGACTCCATTCCAATGCAGCGCATTGCATCGGCTTCATGCCGTGGCAAATGAATTCCGAGTGTTCCTGCCCTTCGACCCGCGAAATTTATCGTTTGCGCGTGTCACAGACATGAACGGTCACACGGACAACGAATGCGGAATCGTTGTCGTGTCATCGCGACGCTATCGCTTTCTATCGAGGGGTCACCTACGCGACCTCGCATGGGAAAGCTGCCCATGCAGCTATGCGGATCGCTTATGCAAACAGATCCAGTCCGTTCACCAGTCGTTTGGCCAGACGCGGTTGACGCAATTGCTCCAACCACCATTGAAGCGCTCGGCCTTCGTGGTCGCCGCGCCAGGCAACGTAGAGCACGTTGGGTTCACGGGGATCGGCCGTGCCTTTCTCGACGAGTTCGCCTCGCTTGAGCAGCGCCGCAATCCTGCGTCTCGGCAGCCAGCCGACCCCGAGCCCGTCACGCTGAGCCAGAATCTTCGCGCGCATGCTGGGAACGGCCAGCGAAGCCTGGCCGCCAACCACGCCATAGGCGCGGCCCGGCATCATTCTCGACGAATCGGCCACGACGACGGCACGATGGGCCGCGATATCTTCGCGCCTGAGCGGACCTTTGGCTGCCGCCAGCGGATGACGCGGCGCGACCGCGAACACCCACTCCATCACACCCAGCTCGAACCACCGTAGGCCGGGGATCGCCGGGGGTTCGTTCGTCGCCCCGACAACCAGGTCGCCTCGACCTTCGCGCAGCGCCTCCCAGGTGCCGCCGAGCACTTCATTGGTGACCCGGAGTTTTACCCCCGACTGCAACGCGTCGAATGCGCGGACGACTGGCATCACAAGCTCGAACTCGATGATCTCGTCGGTCACGATCCATAACCGGTCCTCCCAGCCGCTCGCGATCTGCCGAACCCGCTGAGTCATGCGAGCCACGTCCTGCATGAGCCGGCCCGCCTCCTCCGCCAGCGCATGCCCAGCCGGAGTAAGCTGCAACCGATAGCGCCGGCGATCGAACAACAATGCATCGAAGCGGCTCTCGAGCTGGCGCGCGGCATGCGACACAGTTGACGGCGCCTTGCCCAGTTGCGCGGCCGCGCGCGACAGGCTCCCGGTTTCCCGAATCGCTTCCAGCAATGCAAGCTCTTCCGCCGACAACATGTTCCACTCCGTCGAACGTGTTCATCGGGACGATCGTACGGCAATACCATCCTGATGGTCCATCATGCTGTAACCAACCTGAACGTCTCGCGAACAAGGAGCAACGACATGGGCCTGCTGGTCAATGGTGAATGGCAAGACCGCTGGTACGACACGGCGTCGACGGGCGGTCGCTTTGTCCGTAAGGACGCCGCGTTTCGCAACTGGCTGAGCGCCGACGGCTCGCCGGGGCCCAGCGGGCGTGGCGGCTTTCGCGCTGAAGCTGGCAGATACCACCTGTACGTGAGCCTCGCCTGCCCGTGGGCACATCGCGCGCTGATCGTGCGGGCGCTCAAGGGCTTGAACGAGATGGTCAGTGTGTCGGTGGTCCACTGGCTGATGCTCGAGCGCGGATGGACCTTTGCCGAGGGGCCCGGCACCGTGCCCGATACCGTCAACGGCGCAAGCTTGCTGCATCAGGTCTACACCGCCGCCGACCCGCACTACACCGGACGCGTCACCGTGCCCGTGCTGTGGGACAAACAGCAGAAGACGATCGTCAATAACGAATCGTCGGAAATCATTCGTATGTTGAACTCGGCCTTCGACGCTCTGGGCGCCACGCCTGGCGATTACTATCCGGCGCCATTGCGACGCGAGATCGACGAAATCAACGGCCGTGTGTACGACACGTTGAACAACGGCGTCTACAAGTCCGGCTTCGCAACAACGCAAAGCGCGTACGAGGAAGCCGTCAAGCCGCTGTTCGAAACGCTAGCGTGGCTCGAGGAGCGGCTCTCGACACAACGCTTTCTGACTGGCGACACCTTCACCGAAGCGGACATCCGTCTCTTCACGACGTTGATACGCTTCGACGCCGTTTATGTCGGTCACTTCAAATGCAACCTGCATCGGATCGCCGACTACCCCAACCTTTCCGCCTATACGCGCGATATCTATCAGATGCCGGGCGTCGCGGAAACGGTCAATTTCGAGCACATCAAACGGCACTATTACGAAAGCCATCGTGGGATCAACCCCACGGGCATCGTGCCGCTTGGACCGGTGCTCGACTTCTCCACCCCGCACGATCGCGCGCGCTTCGCGCGTGCAAAGTAGGAGACCTAGGTCATGTACAAGGCTCATCTGATGCTGCCTCCGGTTCGCGGTCTGCGACTCAATAACGTCGCGCTCGCCGTGAGCAACCTGAGCGCGATGGTCGCGTGGTACGAATCCCGGCTCGGTTTCGTCGTGAGCGGGCGCGGCCGTTTCGACGCGGAAGGCGCGGACTACGCAATCCTCGAGGCTGCCGGTTTGCGCATTGAACTGGTGGCACGCGCAAGCGCGGTGCAACGTCCGGTGGACCGCACGACCCCGCCGGATCATCTTGCGGTGCTTGGCCTCAAGGCGATGGTGTTCGAAACCGACGACCTGGAGGCGACCACGGCCTTGCTGGAGGAGCATCGGGTGGACATGGTGTGGGCAGACCAGCCGTTGAGCGCCGAGCGGCGCTCAACCATGCTGCGCGATCCGGAGGGAAACCTGATTCACATCTTCGGCCCGCTGTTGGACCGCACTTGAGAGCGCATCAGATTCGATCGCGTCGTTTAAAGCTGACTCATCCCGCCATCAGCGATGATCTCCGTGCCGACGATAAACGCCGATTCGGGTGACGACAGATGCAACACGGTGGCGGCGATTTCCTCAGGCGTGCCGAAGCGTCCCAGCGGAATCTGATTGAGAATTTGAGCGGCAGTCGCTTTCAGGGTCTCGGCATCCAAGCCGAGCTTGCCGTACAGCGGCGTTTGCACTGGCCCGGGGCTCACCACATTCACGCGCACGCCACGCGGCAATAGCTCCGAGGACAAGGTCCTGGCGAGCGAAATCACGGCAGCCTTGCTGGCCGCATAAACGGATGAACCGGGCATGCCGATGTGCGCGTTGATCGAGCCATTGATCACCACCGAAGCACCCTTGTTCAAATGCGGCAGCAGCGACTGGATCTGAAAATAGGCGCCCTTGACGTTGATATTGAAGTTCGCGTCCCAGAGCGCTTCGTCCACGTCAGTGAAGGGCGCGAACTTTGCAGCGCCCGCGTTGATGAAGACCGCATCGAGCTTGATGCCTGCATCGCCGATCGCGATGGCGAGCTCGCGCGCGGCCGCAACCGATCCTGTGTCGTTGCGAACCGCCACCGCGTCGGCGCCAAGCCCTCGTTTCGCCTCTTCGAGCGCCGCGCTGTCACGGCCCGTGATGACGACCCGTGCGCCTTCCGCGGCGAACGCCTTTGCCGCGGCGAGACCGATTCCGCTGCTACCGCCAGTGATCAATACAGATTTGCCATGAAATCGCGTCATAACTTTCTCCAATGAGTCAGGTGAGTTACTGCGATTCAATGATGCGCCGTTTCGATGGACATGCCGTACGATCCGGGCGCTGAAATCGTTCGAGATGATCGAACATCTTTCTCGATCGAATCTGCGTGGGACGCGCACAAGTCCTGGGGCTGGTCAATCCAGCCAGCCGCGCAGCCGCGCATGATCGAGAAAGCGGTAGACGTCGGGCGCAAGTTCGGACGTGCCGAAAAGCCGTTCGAGTTCGCCGATGATGTCGTCGAGCTCGTGTTCTCCGTCGCAACGCGCGAGGATCGCGCCGGCGCTAGCGTTGAGCTTCACCATCCCTTCGGGATAGAGCAGCACGTAGGCGTCCTGCGCCGCTTCCCACTGCAGGCGGAAGACGCTGCTCAGACGGGGGCGCAGCGGCACGCCGCTATTCGAATCACGCTTGTTCATCGCGATCCCAGTGTGTTCATGGTCGTTCGTTGCGTGCGCCGCCCGCGGCGCACTACGTGCAGCGCGGGCGGCACGCCGCGGCCCGCTCAGCGATTGGCGATGTACATCGTGATCTCAAAGCCGAAACGCACTTCGGCATACGACGGGGTGATCCATTGCATGGCATGTCTCCTTGTTTGCGATTGGATGAAAAACCGCACTCGATGCGCGGCCGCTCCCTTCAAAGCAAAGGATATGCCGGTGTCGTCACGCGAGGCGGGGGGCATTCGGGAGGCGGGCAGTGTTGATTTTTGGAGCACCACCGTTGCGGGATGCAACAGCGGTGCGACAGCACGTGAGCGAAACAGAAGTGCCGATGCAAGCGGCGCGATGGGCTCAAAAGTCGTCCACCGCACGACCCGGCTCGACCGCGGGCATCTTCCGGTAGATCATGTTGCGCGACACGCCGAGCTCGCGCGCCGCCGCCGACACATTACCGCCATGCCGCGCGAGCGCCGCGGCAATCACCGACACGGTCACGTCCTGGAGGCGCGCGCACTCCGGCACGGACGCACCGCCCGCGCCTCGCGTATCCGCCGCGCCGCTCGACGCAACGTCACAGCGCAGGTCATCGAAGAAGTCATCGGGCAAATGCTCGCGCCGGATCTCGCCGTCCGCGTCGACCATGGCCGCCGCGGTGCGCAGCAGATTGCCAAGCTGCCTGAAGTTGCCCGGCCATGGACAGCGCTCGAACATCGCCATCACGTCGGGCGCGACGTGAAGCGGGTGCCCGTTCGCGCTGGCGAGCGATTCGCGCAGCAACATCTTCTGGATCACGACCGCGAGATCGGTCCGCTCGCGCAGCCGCGGCAGACGCACCACGAGGCCATTGAGCCGGTAGTAGAGATCCTCGCGGAAGCGGTTTTGCGCGATCATCACGCGCAGGTCCCGGTGCGTCGCGCAGATGATCGCGACGTCCACCGCAATGCTGCGCGTCGAGCCGAGCGGGTTGACGACGCGTTCCTGCAACACGCGCAGCAGCCGCACTTGCAGCGAATACGGCATGTCGCCGATCTCATCGAGAAACAGCGTGCCGCCGTTCGCCTGCAGCAGCTTGCCGATTGCGCCTTTGCGGCGCGCTCCGGTGAATGCGCCTTCCTCGTAGCCGAACAGCTCGGATTCGATCAGCGTCTCGGGAATCGAAGCGCAGTTGACGGCGACGAACGGCCCCGCGTGACGCGGCGAATCGTTGTGAATCGCCTGCGCGAGCAGTTCCTTGCCCGTGCCGGTCTCGCCATTGATCAGGATCGGAATGTCCTTGCCGATCACCCTTTTGACCTTCGCAATGACCGCGGCGACCTGCGGGTCGCCCGTGTCGAGATAGCTCAGACGTGAAAGCCCGGCAGCGGTGGGCGGCGGCTCTTCGCGCGCCGCCGCCCGCGCGCCCTCGTGCACGGCGACCGGGCGGCTGCCTTCGGCCAGCGACGCCCGCCTGAACTGCACGCGCGCGCAGACCACCGCGCCGCTGCTCAGGTTGAGCAGCAGGTGCGGGTCGAGGCTCGCGCGCGCACGATCGATCAGTTGCGCGCTGGTGGTCTGGAACAACGATGACAACGTATGCGCGCGCAGCCCGGCGAGCGGCATGCCGAGCTGGAACTGCGCACTGCGGTTGGCCGACAGAAAGCGCCCGTCGCTCGTGAACGCGACGATGCCTTCCATCAGCGTGCCGAGAAACTCCGGACGACTATGGAAGGACACTTGCAGCGTTTCGTGAAAGGTGGTCGTGAACAGATGATTCTCGATCATCTGCACCGACATTTTGGCGAGCGCCATCGTGTGCTGATGATAGCTGCGGTAATCGCCCGTCACGTCGAGTACGCCGATCGCGTCGCCATACGGATCGAGAATCGGCACGCTCGAGCAGGTCAGGAAGCGGTTGGCCGCGAGGTAGTGCTGGTCGCCGTGCACGACCATCGCGCAGCGCTCGGCCAGCGCCGTACCGATCGCATTGGTGCCCTGGCGGTCCTCGGCCCAGTTCGCGCCGGGCCGCAGCGCGACTTTCTCCGCGCGCGCGAGGAAGTCGTCGTCGCCGATCGAATGCAGGATCAGCCCTTCGGCATTGGTCAGCACGATCATGCTTTGCGTGTTGGCGATCTGCTCGCGCAGCGTCTCCATCACCGGCATCGCGTGCGCGCACAGCACCCGGTTCTGCTCGCGTTTGAGCACGAGTCCCGCGTTCGAAAGAACCTCGTAATCCGGTCGCGCCGACGCGCACAGACCAAACGTCTCGGACCGTTCGTGTGCTTTCTGAATCGCCGGTGCGGGAAAGTCATTGGACCGGACGGCCGTCTGAGTCACGGCCGGATGAACGTCATCGCGCATTGTCTCCCTCCAGCAGAGCCTGGTACCTTGCCAGACTTTTCTCCGTTCCCTTAAGCAAGCTCCAGGCCATTCATTTCATCGACGGTCGCGAAGCGAAGAGGCTGTATTACCGCAAATCCCTACGCGTTGCGATATGCGGAGTCACCCCGAGTGGCGCTTGATCCGCGCTGCTGGCGTCGCCCCCGCCCCGAGCGATGCGCGCGAGCGCCGCGATTGTGCTGTTTCTCAACACTCCATCGTCCGGCGTTGTACCGGGACGCAACAGATGGAGCGCCATGCGGGCGAGATGTCCCGCAGCGCGTTTCAGGCGCGCCGCCCTTTCGGACTCGTTCACAAAAATGGCATGCCACTTGCAGTAACGGCATCGCAACCGGATCGCACGGAACGAAGGGGCGACGCCTCTCCCGGCACTGCATCGACAAACACTCAGGAGACGACCATGAAGAACCGTTCGCCCGCCGCTGGCCGGCTGGCTGTCCTTGGAGCGAGCATCGCGATCGCGATGGCACTGAACGTGGCTCCGGTGGGCGCCGCCCCGGACTATCCCGCGGTGACCTACGAGCGCCTCGCTCAAGCGCAAAGCGACCCGGGCTGGCTGACCTATTACCGCAGCTATAGCGGCCAGTCGCATTCCCCTCTGAAGCAGATCGATGCATCGAACGTCGCCGGACTCAAGCAGGCCTGGAGCTATCGCTTCCCCGCGGAACTCAAGCAGGGCTTCGAAGCAACCCCGATCGTCAACGGCGGATACCTTTTTGTCAGTACGCCAAAGGACAACGTCTATGCGTTCGATGTCAAAACCGGCACGCAGCTGTGGAAATACGAGCCGAAGCTCGGCGCGGAATCGTTCAAGACCGCCTGTTGCGACGTCGTGAATCGCGGCGTCGCGCTGTATGGCAAGAACGTCTACGTGGCGATGCTGAGCGGCGAGGTGGCCGCGATCGACGCGCAGAGCGGCAACCTCGTGTGGAAGAAGCAGATGTTCGAGCCGGGTCTCGGCTACGCGTTCTCGCTTGCGCCGCTCGCGCTCGACGGCGCGATCGTCGTCGGCACGTCGGGCGGCGAATATGGGATTCGCGGCTATATCGCCGCGCTCAATCCCGACGACGGCTCGATCATCTGGAAGCGCTATACGATCCCGAGTGCCGGTGAGAAAGGCAGCGACACATGGCCCGACGGCATGCAGGAACATGGCGGCGGCGCGGCGTGGCTGACCGGCACCTACGACGCAGCCACGCAGACGCTGTACTGGGGTGTCGGCAATCCGGGGCCGTGGCTCGCCGCGCTGCGTCCCGGCGACAACCTGTACTCCGATTCACTGCTCGCGCTCAATCCGAAGAACGGCGAGCTGAAGTGGCACTACCAATACACGAACAACGACACGTGGGACTACGACGGCGTCAACACGCCGGTCCTTGCGAACATCAGCTACAAGGGCAAGCCGTATGACGCGATCATCCATGCCGACCGCAACGGCTTCTTCCACGCGATCGACCGCAAGACCGGCAAGCTGATTTACGCGGAGCCGTTCGTCAAGGCGCTGTCGGTGACCGGCTACACCGCCGACGGCAAACCGGTTCAGGACGCCAGCCGGTTTCCGAAGGCCGGCACGACGATCAACACCTGCCCGAGCTTTCTCGGCGGCAAGAACTGGTGGTCGACCTCCTACGATCCCGAGCGGCACATCGCGGTGGTGCCGTCGCTGCATGCGTGCATGAGCCTGTCCGGCAAGTCGGTCAGCTACATGGAGGGCCTGCCCTACCTCGGCGAAGGCTTCGAGATCCAGCCTGAACCGGGCAGCCAGGGTTATGGCGAGCTTCAGGCCATCGACGTCAATACCGGCAAGAAGCTGTGGGGTCACTGGACCAAAATGCCCTGGAACGGCGGCGTCGCCACGACGGCCAGCGGCCTCGCCTTCAGCGGCTCGCTCGACGGCCATCTGTACGCGTTCGACGTGACCACGGGCAAGGTGCTGTGGGAAAGCCCGCAACTCGCGAGCGGCATCGTCGCGCAACCTTCGGTGTTCGAAGTCGACGGCAAGGAATACGTGGCCGTGCTGGCGGGCTACGGTGGTGCGAATCCGATCTGGGGCGGCCCGATGGCCGACGTCGCGAAGGACGTCCCGCGCGGCGGCACGCTGTATGTGTTCGCGCTCGATCGCAGCTGAACGCAGCCACTGCACCCTCATCGTTCTGCACCTCGTACTCTCGCAGCTGCATCTCTCCGCGCCCGCACGCAGTTCAGGCGGGCGCGGTGTTCCCGCCATCACAGGAACGCACCATCATGAACATTCGACTCACTCAGGTTGCTCTCGCCGGCGCGCTCGTCGCCGGCGCCGCGCAGGTTGCCGTCCACGCGGCCACGCAGACGTCGTCCAGCGTGCGCGTATGCACGATGCCAGGCAGCCCTTCGTCCGAACTGGACAAGTCCGTTGCACGTGCGGTGTTGAACGCCGCGGGCATCGCCGCGACCTTCGCGTCGCGCGGCATCGATGACGACGGCGGCGACGACGGCATCTCCGCTCGCGAGCTGTCCAAATCGCTGCAGCGCGACTGCGATGTGATCGCGGGCTTTCCGCGTTCGAACGTGGCCGACGGCTCCGACTCGCAGCTGCTATTTTCCGAGGGCTATCTGCACTCCGGCTATGTCAGCGTCACGCTGCGCGGCACCCATGCGGCCAACCCCAGCGTCGCGGCGCCGGACGGCAAGATCACGATTGCGGCCACCTGGTCGAGCCCGTCGCAACTGATCGCGGTCCAGCAGAAGAACGCGCGCTTCGATCTGGAAACCACCTCCAGGCTGACCGTCGACGCCGTCGCGAAAGGACGCGCGCAACGCGCGATCGTCTGGTACCCGGCCGTGGTCGCATATCGGCGTGCGCACCCGCAGCAGCACTTCGACGTCGCCGCCGCCGAATCGCCTTATGCCGACTGGAAACTCGTGTTCGCATCGGGACCCGGCACGCAGCAGTTGCAAAAGCGCATCGATGAAGCGCTCGTGCGCTTGCGCAGCGATGGCCGGCTCGCGGCGCTGACGCGCAACTGGGCATTACCAGCCACGATCGCGACCGATTCGGCGACCCCTCACGCGAGCCTCGTGCGCAGTGCCGCGCGCTATCTCGACGGCCCGACGCAGCCGTCGCCGCGTGCGGACGTATGGCGCGCGAGCGGCATGCCGGCCGCCGGCGGCTTCATCAAGGTCGCGGCGACGACCGAGGCACCGTCGTTCGATCACGATCAGGTCGCCCACGGCGAACATCTGTATGCCGATTCGTGCGCGAAATGCCACGGCGAGAAGCTCGAAGGCAACACCGCGCCTTCGTTGAGCGGACCGGCCTTCGCGCCAGCGGCGAACTCGCATCTGACGATCGGCGGCATCTATCAGTACATGTCGACCAACATGCCCGCGGATCATCCCGGCAAGATGAGCGACGAGGAGTACGCCGATCTGATGGCCTTCCTGCTCTATACGAATGGCTACGACACCGGCAACGTGAAGCTGACCGCGCAGGCCGCGCAATCCTCAACCACACCGCTGAATGCGGGACCGCGCCACTGACACGTTGCATCGCACTGCATTGCAACGCCACGCCGCTTCGATCGAATGGAATGCGGCGTGGACGACCCATTTCTTTTCTCAGGACACCATCATGGTCTCTCACAATCGCAGACACTTCATTCTTCAGGCCGCGGGCGTGTGCGCCGCGCTCGCCAGCGCCGACCTCGCGCTCGCCGCGCCGCCGCCCGTCGACGAAAACGACGCCACCGCCAGCTCGCTCGGCTATCGTGCGAAAGCGAGCAGCGTCGACACCGCGAAGTTCCCCAAGTACCACGCGGGCCAGACCTGCGCGAACTGTCGCTTCTATACCGGCGCAGCGGGCGAGGCCGCCGGACCGTGCCCGATGTTCCCCGGCAAATCGGTTGCGGCGGACGGCTGGTGTAATGTCTATGCGCCAAGAACCTGAGCGCTGGTAATCTACCGTCCGCCGCGCGTATTCTTAGGCTCTCCAACCAAACAGTGCAAACAGCGCAAACAGCGAGAGCATTTGAACCGGAGAAGATCGATGTCGAGTCCCTGGACGGGCCGGTGCCTATGCGGCGCGGTGCAATACGAAGCTCACGGTGATTCACTCGCGCAACTGATCTGCCATTGCCGCGATTGTCAGCGCGCTTCCGGTTCCGCAGGGTTGCCGGTCGTCGTAGTGACAGCCGCCGGCTTTTCGTTCAAAGGCGACATCAGGCCTTATACGAAGACCGGCGGCAGCGGCATGCCGACGACGCGCAACTTCTGCGCTCATTGCGGCAGCCTGCTGTTCGGCACGCCGCATCATGCACCGGACATAGTGACCCTCTACGCCGGCACGCTCGATGATCCTGCGCGGTTCGAGCCCGAGTTCACTCAGTTCGTGTGCGAACGCCATCAACTTGACGCTCACCTGCCTGACATTCCCCACCATCCGCGAAGAGCGCCCTGACCCGCGCGATCAAAGATGCCTTGTTTGCTCGGGCGGATTGCCCCAGTCGTTGTGCAAGCCATCGCGATAGGTCACGGGCGCGTTCAACGCTGCATCGAGATCGAGTTCATCGAGACACATGATGTTGACGTTGATATACGGATACCCCGTGCCGTTCGGCATATCGATGCGGTCGAATACGTGAACCCCGCAGCGCTGGCAGAACGGGTGATGCGCGACCGCATTTTTCCCCTGATATTCGCTGAGCGTGGCTTCATCCGAAAGCAGACGAAAGTCCTCCCGACGAATCTGCACGTGCCAGAACCGCAGCCTGCTGCAATAACTGCAATTGCATTTCGACGTGCCCTTGTCGAAATCGATGCGAGCCTCGAACTTCACGGATTGGCAGTGGCAACTTCCGAGGTACGTGCGCAGCATGGGGTTCTCCGAGGTTGAGGGCAGCTGCAATTATGGACGGCACGACTTCGCGCTGCCAACGCACGAGCCGTCGCAACCCTCGCAGTAATGGCGGTCGCGTACCGCGCGATCCACGCGCCAGACGTTAGCGTCGGCCGGCCGCGCCGTTCCCACCGAGCGGCCGTTTTCCCGCGCATGAAAGTTCGGCTCGCCCGCCTTGCCGCGGCGAATCGCTTCATCGATGCCCGCCTCGCCGAACACCGCCTTCAGTTCGGCCACGAACGCCGCGATCTCGGGCATCGGATGCCCGGCCGGCTTGCGCACTCGCATGTCCATTCATCCGCTCCCGAAAAAGTGCCTATTCGCCATATCTTAAAAACGATGTAGGATACTGTATATCCATACAGGTATTTTCGCAAATGACAACCGCCCTGCCAGCACCGGAAGCCATTCACCCGTCCTTGTGGCGGGCGTCCCAGCTTGGCGCTGGCCGCGGCCGCAGCGTCGATACCGGTTATCCGGCCCTGTCGGCGGAATTGCCCGGCGGCGGCTGGCCGCTCGGCGCGCTGGTCGATCTGCTGGTGCAGCAGGCCGGCGTCGGCGAACTGCGGCTGTTGCAGCCGGCGCTCAGCGCCGTCGGCGAGCGTCCGGTCGCCTTCGTGCAGCCGCCGCATACGCCGGACGGCCTCGGGCTGAACTACATCGGCCTGTCGCTGCAGCAGGTGCTGCGCATCAATGCGCCGAAAACCGCCGACGCGCTGTGGTCCGCCGAGCAGATCCTGCGCGCCGGCAGTTGCGGCGCGCTGATCTTCTGGGCGCAGTACGCGCAGGCGTCGTCGCTGCGCCGTCTGCATCTGGCCGCGCAGTCGTCGGAGACGCTGTTCATCATGGTGCGGCCGCTCGCCACCGCGCAGGACGCGTCGCCCGCGCTGCTGCGGCTCGCGCTCAGGCCATCGGCCGAAGGTCTGACCATCGACATCGTGAAACGACGAGGGCCCGCTCGCGCAGAGCCCCTGTCGATTCCCCTTCAACCCACACCCGTTCTGCTTTCCCGACATGCGCGTCTTTCTCGCCGTTCATCTGCCAAAGTTGCCGCTCGAGGTCTTCAGACCGAAGTGGTCGCCTGAGCCCGCGCATGGCTGCGCGGTGCTGGAGAAAGACAAGGTGGTCATGGCCGACCCCGCCGCGCGCTCGGCGGGCGTGCGTGCGGGCATGAAGCGTGGCGGCGTGCTGACGCTGTCGCCGGAAACCGAGATGTACGAGCGCGACAGCGGCCGCGAAGCGGCGGCCCATCGCGAGGTGGGGATCGCGCTGATGCGCTTCTCACCCGAAGTCGCGCTGCTCGATGAGGCGACGGTGATCGTCGAGATCGGCGCGAGTCTGCGGCTCTTCGGCGGCCTGCTCGCGCTGTGCCGCGACGCGAAGGCCATTCTCAATGCGCTCGGCTTCACCGCGCGCATCAGTGCCGCGCCGACCGGCCAGGGCGCGTGGCTGCTCGCGAAGTTCGGCAACCGCCGCGTGCTGAAGCTCGCGTCGCTCGAACAGCGCCTCTGCGCGCTGCCGATGCTCGCCGTGCCCGAAGTCCGCCCGTTCGCCGACTGGTTCACGGGCCTCGGCTGCGAGCGCATCGCCGATCTGCGCCGCCTGCCCCGCGCCGGCTTGCAGCGCCGCTGCGGCGAACATCTGCTCGACTCGCTCGACCGCGCGTTCGGGACCGCGCCCGAACTGTTCGACTGGCTCGAACTGCCGCCCACGTTCTCGGCGCGCATCGAGATGCCGGACCGGCTCGAACACGCGGATGGCGCGGTGTTCGGCGCGCAGCGGCTCGTCGTGCAGCTGTGCGGATGGCTGTGCGCGAAGCAGCTCGCGGTCAGCGGCATCCGCCTGTCGCTCGAACACGAGCGCGGACGCAATGCGATCGAGCCGACCACGATCGACATCGCGCTCGGCGAGCCGACCTGGCGCGAAGAACATCTGATGCGGCTGCTAAAGGAACGGCTGCATCGCATCGAGCTCGCCGCGCCCGTGATTGCGTTGCGGCTCGACGCATCGAACGTCGAATCGGCCGCGCCCGCGTCCGCGACGCTCTTTCCCGAACCGGGCGGCTCGCAGGAAGACCACGAGCGCCTGCTCGAACTGCTGGTCGCGCGGCTCGGCGAAGAGAACGTGCTGAAGCCCGCGCCGAGCGCCGATCATCGCCCGGAGATCGCGAACCGCTGGCTGCCGGTGTCGCAGCCGGTCAAGCTCGGACCGCTGCCGCAGAATCTGCCACGCCCGACGTGGATGCTCGACACGCCCGTTCGTCTGTTGATGCGCCAGCACCGCCCGTTCTATGGCTCGCCGTTGCGCATGGTGTCGCCGGGCGAGCGCATCGAGAGCGGCTGGTTCGACGGCGAACTCGTCACGCGCGACTACTTCGTCGCGCAGGCGGACGACCAGAGCTGCTACTGGATCTACCGCGAGCGCGTGAGCAGCCGCGACGCGGAAGAAGAGCAACGCTGGTTCCTTCATGGCCTGTTCGGCTGACAGGCGCGGCTGATATGCGCGGATGAACGGCCATGGACACCACCTTCACGATGCTGCCGGCATATGCCGAGCTGTTCTGCTTTTCCAACTTCACGTTTTTGCGCGGCGCGTCGCACGCCGAGGAACTGGCCGAGCGTGCAGCGCAACTCGGCTACTCCGCGCTCGCGATCACCGACGAATGCTCGCTCGCGGGAGTCGTGCGCGCGCATGTCGCGGCGAAGGAAGCGAAGCTGCCGTTCATCGTCGGTTCGTATTTCCGGCTCGTCAATGCCGATGGTTCGCCGGCCTTCGGCCTGATCCTGCTCGCCCGCAACCGCAACGGCTACGGCAATCTGTCGGAGCTGATCACGCTCGCGCGCATGCGCGCGCCCAAGGGCGAATACCGGCTCACGCCGCAGGATCTGTCGCGGCCGGAGAAGGAATATCGCCACCTGCTCGGCATGCCCGACTGCCTCGCGATTCTGGTGCCGGATTTCCCGGCCAGCGAAGACGCGCTCGACGCACAGGTCGAATGGCTCGACGAAACCTTCACCGGCCGCGCATGGGTCGGCCTCGTGCTGCATCAACGCGCGATGGACGACATGCATCGCGGCGCGGTCGAATTCGTCGCGAAGAGCCGCGACGTGCCCGTCGTCGCACTCGGCGAAGTCGTGATGCACGTGCGCTCGCGCAAGCCGCTGCAAGACACGATGACCGCGATCCGGGTCGGCAAGCCGGTCCATGAGTGCGGCTACGATCTCGCGCCGAACGCCGAGCAGCATCTGCGCTCGCGGTTGCGGCTCGCCAACCTGTACCCGGAAGACGCGCTCGCCGCGACGGTCGACATCACGAGCCGCTGCACGTTTTCGCTCGACGAGCTGCGCTACGAGTATCCCGACGAGCTGGTGCCGGCCGGCCATACGCCGGCCTCGTATCTTCGCCAGGAGACCTATATCGGCGCGCAGCGGCGTTTTCCGGCGGGGATTCCGCATCCCGTGCAGCAGCAGATCGAGCACGAACTCGAACTGATCGCGGACTTGCAGTACGAGCCGTATTTCCTGACCGTCTACGACATCGTCCGCTTCGCGCGCAGTCAGCACATTCTGTGTCAGGGGCGCGGCTCGGCCGCGAACTCGGCGGTCTGCTACTGCCTCGGCGTGACCGAAGTGGACCCCGCGCGCGGCAACATGCTGTTCGAGCGCTTCATCAGCAAGGAGCGCGGCGAGCCGCCCGATATCGACGTCGACTTCGAGCACCAGCGGCGCGAAGAAGTGATCCAGTACATCTATCGCAAGTACGGCCGCGACCGGGCGGCGATCGCGGCGGCGGTGTCGACCTATCGTCCGCGTGGCGCGCTGCGGGAAACGGGCAAGGCGCTCGGCGTCGATCCGCAGATCGTCGATGCGGTCGCGAAGTCGCATCACTGGTTCGATGGCCGCCAGGATCTGCTCGCGCGCTTCGCGGAATCCGGCCTCGATCCGGACAAGCCGCTGATTCAGGCCTGGGCGAAGCTCGCCTCGCAGCTGCTGAATTTTCCGCGCCATCTGTCGCAGCATTCGGGCGGCTTCGTGATCAGCCGCGGCAAGCTCACGCGGCTCGTGCCGGTGGAAAACGCGGCGATGGCCGAGCGCTCGGTGATCGAGTGGGACAAGGACGACCTCGAATCATTGGGCTTGCTGAAGGTCGACGTGCTCGCGCTCGGCATGCTGTCCGCGATCCGGCGCACGCTCGACCTCGTGTCGGAACAGCGCGGCGAACGCTTCGAAATGCAGGACATTCCGTCTGAAGATCCGGCGACCTACGCGATGATTTCAGCCGCCGATACGGTCGGCGTATTCCAGATCGAATCGCGCGCGCAGATGAGCATGCTGCCGCGCATGCGGCCGAAGACGTTCTACGACCTCGTCATCGAAGTCGCGATCGTGCGGCCGGGTCCGATTCAGGGCGGCGCCGTGCATCCGTACCTGCAGCGCCGCCAGGGCTTCGAGCCCGTCACCTATCCGAGCGACGCGTTGAAAACAGCGCTGGGCCGCACGCTCGGCGTGCCGATCTTCCAGGAGCAGGTGATGCAGGTGGCGATTCTCGCGGCCGGCTTCACCGCCGGCGAAGCCGATCAGCTGCGGCGCGCGATGGCCGCGTGGAAACGCAAAGGCGGGCTCGAAAAATACTATGACCGCATCGTGCTCGGCATGCAGGAGCGCGGCTACGATGAGGCCTTTGCCGAGGCGATCTTCGAGCAGATCAAGGGCTTCGGTGAATATGGCTTCCCCGAAAGTCACGCGGCCAGTTTCGCACTGCTCGTCTATGCGAGCAGCTGGCTCAAGTGTCACGAACCCGAAGCCTTTCTCGCCGCGATGCTGAACAGCCAGCCAATGGGCTTCTATTCGCCATCGCAACTGGTGCAGGATGCGCAGCGGCACGGCGTCACGGTATTGCCGGTCGACGTGACGGTGAGCGGCTGGGATTCGTCGCTCGAACACCGTGCGGGGGCGGCGCGCCCTGCCGTGCGGCTCGGTCTTTCGCTGCTGCGCGGCATGAAGGACGGCGCCGCCGAACGGATCGAGAACGCGCGCGCGGTTCGTCCGTTCGCGAGCGTCAACGATCTCGCGCGCCGCGCGCAGCTCGACCGCAAAGACCTGCATGCGCTCGCGGATGCGAATGCGTTGGCAGCGCTCGCGGGAAACCGCCGCGAAGCGCTGTGGCAGTCGGTCGCCGCGGTGCCGGACAAGGATATGCTCGCGGCCGCCGCGACTCAGGACGAAACGCCCGAACTGGGCACACCGAGCGAAGCGCACGACATCGTCGCCGACTACCGCTCGCTCGGCCTGACGCTGAACCGCCATCCGCTGGAGCTGCTCAGGCCGCAATTGCTCGCGAACCGGCTGATGCCGGCCTCGACGCTGCGGACCTATCGCGACGGCCGCCTCGCGCGCGCCTGTGGACTGGTGACGGTGCGTCAGCGACCTGGCACGGCCAAGGGCGTCGTATTCGTCACGCTCGAAGACGAGACGGGCAACGTCAACGTGATCATCTGGCCGGGCCTGCTCGAAAAACAGCGCAAGGAAGCGTTGGGCGCCACGCTGCTCGCCGTGTACGGCACGTGGCAGTGTCAGGGAGAAGTCCGGCACCTCGTCGCGCAGCGGCTCGTCGATATGTCCCATCTGCTGGGCAAGTTGCAAACGACGAGCAGAAACTTCTGCTGACGCAAGCGCGCGAATGCGTATCATCGGAACAGCAAACGGAGGGCATCCATGTGCTATTCGGCTCAAATTCTGGCGGACTACCGGCGCTACGTCCGCATGTTCGGCGCGCAGATGAGCATCGAGGAATTCGCGCGGCTTTTCTTCGAACGCGCTGAGGACAATCAGGCCAGGATTCCCAAAGCGATGGAAGACGCCTTCTCGGAACCGCAGTCCGACGCGGAACGGGAAGTCTGGGCGCTGATCGAACGCTTCCGGTCGCAGCAGACCGCAAAGCTCGAACAGGAACTGTTCAAACAGCGCACCCGCTTCGCCGATGCCGAGCGCTCCTTGCAGACCAAAGTCACCAAAGCGGCGACCGAGAGCCAACGGATCGCCAAAGACAAGATCGACCGCACGCTCGAACGCCTCGACGACCTCCGCCGGGTCGATCCCAAAGCAGCCGACTCGCGCATCTTTCCAGGCTACTACGCGCCGGTACTGGTGATGGAAAACGGCCAGCGCGTCGTCAAACCGATGCGCTATCAGTGCCGCCTCGCCGGCAAGCCCGCATCGTACGACACCCGCTATCCGGGCACCTACAACGCTCGTCGGGACAGTCTCGAAGGTTTCTGGAAAACACTATTCGGCTACTCGCACGGACTCGTGCTGGCCAGTTCGTTCTATGAGAACGTATCGCGCGCGCGGATGGAAGGCCGTGAACTGGCGCCCGGCGACAAAGATGAAAACGTCCGGCTGGAGTTCAGTCCCAATCCGCCCCACGACATGCTGGTCGCATGCCTATGGTCACGCTGGAGCGGCAAAGGCGAGCCCGATCTATTGTCCTTCGCCGCCATCACCGATGATCCGCCGCCCGAGGTTGCCGCCGCCGGCCATGATCGCTGCATCATTCCGATCAAGCCCGAGCATATCGACGCGTGGTTGAATCCCGATCCGCACGATCTGGCAGCGCTGTACGCGATTCTCGACGATCGGGACCGGCCGTTCTACGAACATCGGATCGCGGCCTGAATACAACATGCGGTTTTCCAGGCCGCGCAATACGGTGCCGGATCATCCTTGCAATCTTCGCGCAGTAACATATTCTGCGTTATGAATCTTCGTCGGCTGGCAAAAAATGCCCGGACGTAGAAGTTCGCTTACAGGTGCGATCCGGACTTCGTCAATCATCGAAGCGCCTGCGCAGCGCGCCCGACACGCCTGCACCATGCGCATCCCACGCCACGGACCGCGCCGGGGTCGCCGACTGGGTCCGGCCCTTCTGAACCTCACGCGCAGCACGCACCGGGGAAAGCTCCATGGACGATGCTCCCACCACGACCACGCCGCAAAGCACGGATGCGGCGCGCACCGGCCTGAGCGCCGCCGCGCTGCAGCGCGGCGTGCTCGACAATCTGCTGTGTCTGCTCGGCCGCTATCCCGCCATCGCTTCGCCGCACGACTGGTACATGGCGCTCGCCTACAGTGTGCGCGACCGCATGCTGGCGCGCTGGGCCGCCTCCGTCCAGACCTACGCCGTCAACGATGCGCGCGTAGCCTGCTACCTTTCCGCCGAATTCCTGATCGGCCCGCAACTCGGCAACAACCTCGCCAACCTCGACATCGAGGCCAACGCGCGTGAAGCGCTGGCCTCGCTCGGCGTCGACCTGGATACGCTGCTCGAGATCGAGGAGGAGCCGGGGCTCGGCAATGGCGGGCTGGGCCGGCTCGCGGCCTGCTATCTGGATTCGCTCGCGACGCTGGAAATCCCGGCCATCGGCTATGGCATCCGCTACGAGTTCGGCATCTTCGACCAGCAGATTCGCGACGGCTGGCAGGTCGAAACCACCGACAAGTGGCTGCAAAGAGGCAATCCGTGGGAGATCGTGCGCGCCGAGGTGGCGTACTACGTCGGTTTCGGCGGCAGCACGCACAACGAGACCGATGCACGCGGGCATCTGCGTGTGCGCTGGACCCCCACGCGGCAAGTCAAAGGCGTAGCGTGCGACATCCCGATGCCCGGCTATCGCGTGAACACCTGCAACACCTTGCGGCTGTGGAAAAGCGAGGCGGTCGAGTCGTTCGACCTGCAGGACTTCAACGCCGGCGACTATTACGAGGCCGTCAACGAAAAGGTGATCTCCGAGACGCTATCGAAGGTGCTGTATCCGAACGACGAGCCCGAGATCGGCAAGCGCCTGCGTCTCGCGCAGCAATATTTCTTCGTGTCGTGCTCGCTGCAGGACATGCTGCGGCTGCTCGAAATCAAGGGCGAACCGCTCGGACACTTCGCGGATCTGTTCAACGTGCAGCTGAACGATACGCATCCGTCGATCGCGGTCGCCGAGCTGATGCGTCTGCTGGTGGACGACAAGGAGCTGCCGTGGGACGAGGCCTGGGACATCACGCGGCGCGCGCTCGCGTACACCAATCACACGCTGCTGCCCGAAGCGCTCGAAACCTGGGGGCTGCCGCTGATGCGCAACCTGCTGCCGCGCCTGCTCGAAATCATCTACGAGATCAACCGGCGTTTCCTCGACGAAGTCCGGCAACGCTTTCCGGGCGATGAAGCGCGCATCGCACGCATGTCGCTGATCGACGAGCGCGGAGACAAGCTCGTGCGCATGGCGCATCTCGCGACGGTCGGCGCCCACGCGATCAACGGCGTGGCCGAACTGCATTCCGGGCTGCTCAAGCAGACCGTGCTGCGGGACTTCGCCGAATTGTGGCCCGAGCGCTTTCACAACGTCACCAACGGCGTCACGCCGCGCCGCTTCCTGCTGCTTTGCAATCCGGGGCTCGCGCGGCTGCTCGACGAGACCATCGGCGCTGGCTGGGTCACGGATCTTTCGCGTTTGCGCAAGCTCGAAGCCTATGCCGACGACGCCGCGTTCCAGCAGCGTTGGCGCAGCGTGAAGCAGTCGAACAAGGAGGTGCTCGCCGAGCATATCCGCCGCGTCACCGGCATCGGCGTCGACACGGCCGCGCTGTTCGACGTGCAGGTCAAGCGCATCCACGAATACAAGCGGCAACATCTGAACGCGTTGCTGATCGTCACACTGTACCGGCGCCTGCTGCGCGATCCGCAACTCGCGCTGACGCCGCGCTGCTTCGTCTTCGGCGGCAAGGCCGCGCCCGGCTATGTGATGGCCAAGCTGATCATCCGTTTGATCAACGGCATCGCCGAAGTCGTGAATAACGACCCGGTCGTGAACGGCCGGCTGAAGGTCGTGTTCTATCCGGACTTCAACGTGAAGAATGCCCACTTCATCTACCCCGCCGCCGATCTGTCCGAGCAGATTTCGACGGCCGGCAAGGAGGCGTCTGGTACCGGCAACATGAAGTTCATGATGAACGGCGCGCTCACGATCGGCACGCTCGACGGCGCCAACGTCGAAATCCGCGAAGAAGTCGGCGACGAAAACTTCTTCCTGTTCGGCCTGACCGCCGACGAAGTGGCAGGCGTGAAGCGCGCGGGTTATCACCCCGCGGACTACGTGAAGGACAACGCGGAACTGGGCGAAGTGCTGCAACTGATCGCCGACGGTCATTTCTCGCGCGGCGACCGCGAGATGTTCCGCCCGCTCGTCGACAATCTGCTGCACTCGGACCCGTTTCTCGTGCTCGCCGATTACGCCGCCTACGTGGCGCGTCAGGACGACGTCAGCGCCGCCTGGCAGGACACGCAGCGCTGGACCCGCATGTCGATCCTGAACACCGCGCGCTCGGGCAAGTTCTCCTCCGACCGGGCCATCGGCGAATACTGCAAGAAGATCTGGAGGATCTGCCCGATAAGGATCACCCTTGACCAATGACCCTGAAACGGCATTGCTGCGTGCTCATGCGGTTCGCCCCGGCTCGCGGTTTCCGACGGGTGTCAGCGTGGTGCCCGGGGGCATCAATTTCTGCATCTTCTGCCGCTACGCGACGCGCGTCGAGCTATTGCTGTACGAGGCCGCCGACAGCCCGGAGCCGTTTCAGATCGTCCCTCTCTGTACCGATGAGAATCGAACCTTCTTCTTCTGGCATGTGATGGTGGAAGGGCTGCCGTTCGGCACGCACTACACGTGGCGAGTGGATGGTCCGCGCGATACGCAGTCCGGCGGCTCCGCGTTCGATCCCGAGCGCGAGCTCCTCGATCCGTATGCCCGCGCGGTCAGCGACGTTCTGTGGACACGGCGTCCGGCCGGCGACCCGAACCCCAACGCGCACGCCACGCACCGCGCGATCGTGACGGAACCGCTGCGCGCGCCCCCCAACCGGATCTCGCGCGGACTCGACAACGCGATCATCTACGAGCTGCACGTGGGCGGCTTCACGCGACATCCGTCGAGCGGCGTCCAGCATCCCGGCACCTTCGCCGGCCTGATCGAGAAGATTCCGTATCTCGCGCAACTCGGCGTGACCCACGTCGAGCTGCTGCCGGTGATGGCCTTCGACGAGCAGGACGTTCCGCCCGGGGCGGCAGCCCTCGGCCTGATCAACTACTGGGGCTACAGCACGCATAGCTTCTACAGCCCGCATCCTCGCTACTGCCTGGACCCCGCGCGCGCGCCGCAGGAATTTCGCGCGCTCACCGACGCGATGCACGCCGCGGGCATCGGGGTGCTGCTCGACGTCGTGTTCAACCATACGGCGGAAGCGGGCGAGACGGGACCCGTCATCAACTTCAAGGGCCTCGTCAACGATATCTTCTACCACCTCGACGAGGCCGACCGGCGTCGCTATCGGGATTACACCGGCTGCGGGAACACGGTCAATTGCAACCACCCGCTGGTGACGGCGTTCATCGTTCACTGCCTCGAATACTGGGTGGAGGAGCTGGGCGTCGACGGTTTCCGGTTCGATCTGGCGAGTGTGTTCGCGCGCGACCAGCACGGCGAGCTGATGGCCGATCCACCGCTGCCCTGGGCGATGGAGTCTTCGCGTGTGCTCGCGCGCGTGCCGTTGATCGCGGAAGCGTGGGACGCCGCCGGCATGTACCAGGTCGGCGCCTTTCCCGGCATGGCGTGGGCCGAGTGGAACGGCCGCTATCGGGACGTGATTCGCCGTTTCGTGCGCGGTGACCCGGGCCTCATCGGGGAAGTCGCCACCTGCATCGCGGGCAGCTCGGACCTGTATGCGGACGACGGCAGGCTGCCCGACAACAGCATCAACTTCGTCACCTGCCACGACGGTTTCACGCTGATCGATCTGGTGAGCTACGAGACGAAACTCAACGAGGTCAATGGCGACGCGAATCGCGACGGCAACTCCAATAACCTGTCGTGGAACTGCGGGGCCGAAGGCGAGACCTCCGACCCGACGATTCTCGCACTGCGGCTGCGCCAGGCGCGCAACCTGATGGCCATCCTGTTCCTGAGCCAGGGCGTGCCGATGATGCTCGCCGGCGACGAGGTGCTGCGCAGCCAGCGCGGCAACAACAACGCCTATTGTCAGGACAACGCGCTCAGCTGGTTCGACTGGACACCCAATGAAGCCGGCTCGGCCATGTCGCGCTTCGTGCGTGAATTGATTGCGCTGCACATGCGCCACGCAAATTTGCGCCGGCAAAATTTCCTGACCGGCCGGCCATCGCCCGGGCAAACCCGGCCGGATGTCGCATGGCATGGCGAGCGCCTGAACGAGCCCGGCTGGCACGATGCCGGCGCGCGGCTTCTCGCCGTCACGCTGGGCGGCGAAAAACCGGGCGAGCCGGCACTGCACATGGTGTTCAACATGAGCGATCGCGCGCGCACGGTCGAGTTGCCCGCGCCAGACGCGCGGCACTGGCGGCGTATCGTCGATACCGCGCGCGATAGTCCCGATGACATCGTGGAAGCTGCGCAGCAGGGCGCCATCGAAAGCGAGCAATGTCGCGTGGAAGCGCGCAGTGTCGTAGTCCTGGAAGAAGCGAGCTGAAGTTATCCAAATTACCCGGTCGGTTGTCCTCTAATGTCGATGCTGTGGCGGATATGCGGCGCGCGATTTCGATCTACTGGCGGAACAACCCACCGGCCACCCATCGCGAAGGGCATCATGAAAATCAGCGTATATGGGCCGTCCGTCATCCTCGCGACGGTCGCGGTCGTGGTGCACGGCAGCGCATTCGCGAGGTCCGAAGCGTGCCATCCCGCGTCGGAGAAGCAGATTTCCGCACTGTTCGATCGCTGGAACGACTCGCTGAAGACCGGCGACCCGCAGAAGGTCGTGGCGAACTACGCGCCGAACTCGATCCTGTTGCCGACCGTCTCGAACAAGCCGCGTTTGACCGCCGACGAAAAGCTCGACTATTTCAAACACTTCCTCGAAAACAAACCGGTCGGCACGATCGACTTCCGCGACATCATGATCGAATGCAATACGGCGATCGACTCGGGGCTCTATACGTTCAAGTTCGCGGACGGTTCCGTCGTCAAGGCGCGCTATACGTTCACCTACGTGTGGAATGGGCACAAGTGGCTGATTACCAGCCATCATTCGTCGAAAATGCCGGAAGGCAATTAGGCGATGTGGTTGAGAAAAAATCAGGCTGGGACTTGAACCTCACTCACGAACGACCTGAATACGTCCCGCCTTGACTGCCGCTTTCAGAACCGTCCAGTCCGCCTCATTCTGTTCGGCATAAGCGAGCGCGAATTGCACGACGGCTTCGTCGAATGCGTCCGACTTGCCGACATATCCGCTGAGCAATGCGGGGTCGCCTGCTTTCGCCATCGAATGCGCCAGCGCGTGAGCGCAGGACACCGCGTATTCGCCCAGATCTTCGACGTCGAACGTGGTGAAATCGAACGCGCCCTTCATGTCGCGCAATTGCCGCACATAGAAGTCGTTGCCGGTGTGATGCATCTTCGACCAGCCGAGGAAAATGTCGCTGGCCGACTGCAGCAGACGCTGCCCGTTCACCACGCGCTGGCCGTGATTGGCATAGCGGCTGGGCCCCAGATACTCCTCCAGCACGGAAGCCCGTGCCTCCTTCAGTTGCAGGAACAGCGGGCATTCTCCGTCGGCCATGAAGAGCGTCTCGTAGCAACGCGTTCCCACCGAGCCGATGCCCACCACGCGAATGGCGATATCCACCAGTTCATAGCGATCGAATAGTGCGCGCCTGTCATCGGGAAGCGTCAGCCGATAGTCGGCGAAGAAGCGCCGTACCAGCGTTTGGTACTGTTTCTGGTCGTGCTTGCTCTCGAGCGGCACGTGGTACACGAGCGGGGGCGAGTCCTTGATGCGCAGCTTGCCGTTGACAAGCTCGGTCGCGTGAGTCAGCACCGAACGTGATGACTGCTGCCTCGCCTTTTCGATGACCGCCAGTTCTTTCCGCCTTTCCTCCACCGAATCGGCAATCGCCAGCATGCTCGCTGCCTTGAACTGGCAATACCAGACGTCGAGCGTGTCCATGCTGCTCAATCCGGCGAGCCGTTGCCGGAAGGTCTCGCAGAGCCGGCGTACCACCGCGCGCTGGTCGCGCATCGCAAAGCCGCGTTCGCGCGCGGCAATCACGAACGAAGCGGCGAGCCTGCGCACGTCCCAGTCGAACGGACCCGGCAGGGTTTCGTCGAAGTCGTTGGGGCCGAAAAGAATGCGCCGTTCCGGGCTCGCGAAAAGCCCGAAATTTGCGAGATGCGCGTCGCCGCCCAATTGCACGGTCACGTTGGAATGCGGGAGCTTCGACAGGTCGTGCGCCATCAGCGGCGCGGCACCCCGATAGAACGCGAACGGACTCGCGACCATCCGACCGTAGCGGATCGGTATCAGCTCCGGCACCCGGCCCACATTGGACGCATCGAGCAGAGCGATCGGATCGCGATCGACGATCTTGCAGATTCCCAGCTGCGCGCGCGGCGCCTTCTTGCGCGCCGCCTTGCCCTGCTCCATGCGCGCGGCCAGCGAGCCACGCCCGGCGAACAGCATGGACGGATCTTCCTGCGCCGCCAGCGTCTTCGGATCGGCGTGATCCATGGCGGGTTGGATGGACTTCTCAGCAGCGGAATCGGACACGCGTCACTCCTTTTTCGGATCGGGGATCAAGCGGCCTTGTCATCTCACTTCCTTCACTCGCCTTCGCTCGCTTTGCTTCATCGCGGCTTGTCGGCGTCCGGTGCAGCCGCCCACGCGGGCGGCGACAGATCGCGCAGTGCGTCGATCGCCGCATCGACCGTCTCGAAGATCTCGCGATGCGCGCCGCTCACCCGCAGCGCCTTGTACCGCTCGAGTTCGTGCCGCACGCCAGCCGGCACCGCGACCACGGCGATACCCAGGCCGCGCTGGTCGAGTTCCGCACCTAGCTGGAGCAAGGTCTTGCCTGCCGTGTAGTCGATATTGCTGATCTCGGTTGCGTCGATCACGACCCAGCGCAACGGAACGCTCGCCTCGTTGACGAGTTTCAGCACTTCCTCGGTGAAGCGCCCCGTGTTCGCATAGAACAGATCCGCTTCGAACCGGTAGATGACGATGCCGGGTGCCGCGAGCAGGTTCGGCTCGACGTGATGGGGAATCCAGTGGCCGGTGGGGCCGCGCGTCAACACACGCGTGCGCAGCCGATAGCTATGCCGCGCATGCGCGATCAGCGACAACACGACGGCAGCGAGAATGCCGTGCATCACGTCGACGAACACGACCACGCCCGCCGCGAGCAACGCAACGACGAATTCGTCCTTCTGCATGCGAAACAGTTCGGCCATCCCCTTCACGTCGATCAGCTTCACACCGATCATGAAGACGATTGCCGACAGCACGGCGGCCGGCATCAGGCTGAGCGGCCTCGTGAGGAACAGCAGCACCAGCAGCACGATCACGGCTGTAGTCAGATGGGCGAGCTGGGTGCGTCCTCCCGCGTCGTCGATGATCTCGGTCTTGGTCGGACTACCGTTCACGACGAAGGTGCCGGTGAACGCGGCGGCCGCGTTCGCCGCCGCGAGTCCGATGATGTCGGCGTTATCGTCGCCCTTCTCGTTGTTGCGGGTCGCGTAGGCACGCGCGGTCGCCGCGCTCTGCGCGATGATGACGATGAAGCACGAGGCGGCCGTCGCCAGCACCTGGTTGATCTCGCTCATGTGCAACGGCGGCACGAACAGCGACGGCAGTCCGCCGGGCACTTCGCCCGTCACCGCGATGCCATGCCCGGCGAAATTGAAGACCCCGCTCGCCACGATGGAGCCGATCACGGCGATCAGCGCGCCGGGCGCATGCGGCGCGAGACGCTTGCAGCCGATGATCACCGCGAGCACGACAAGCGAAAGGAGCGTGGTCGGATAGTTCGCCTCGGCCACACGTTGCACCACGCTCACCAGTTGCATGACGGGGCCATGCCCGTGCTTCGCGAGCCCGAGCAGCCCGGCGAGTTCCCCCGCCGCGACCTGCACGCCTACCCCCGTCAGAAAGCCGATCAACGCGCTACGTGAAAGAAAGTCGGCCAGAAAGCCGAGCCGGAAGATACGCGCGATCACCAGCATCACGGCGACCGTCAGGGCCACCGTGCTCGTCAGGCCGATGTATTCCTTGCTGCCCAATGCAGCGACGCTCGTCAGCGTACCGGCGAGGATCGCGGCCGTCGCGGAGTCCGCCGCGACTACCAGTTGACGCGAAGCACCCAGAACCGCGAACGCCACCAGCGGCAACAGGATCGTATAAAGACCCGTGACGGTGGGCGTGCCGGATATCTTCGTGTATCCCATCACCTCGGGTATGCCGAGTGCCGCCAGCGTGAGCCCGGCGATGATGTCGCGCGGCAGTTGAGAGGAATTGAAGGGCAAAAGCCCTTGCAGAAACGGCGAGTGATGCAGATGAGAGCGCGTGGAAGCCGCTGGTTTCATGTGTCCACCTCCACTCAGGTCGTGACCTTGCCGACGGAGGTATTGGACCGGTTAAGGATGGCCGGCCCTAAACGCAAGATCCACATGGTCACCTCGGATAGTCGAACTGATCGAGACAACAGCGAACCTGAACCAAACAGACAAGCTCCCCCTTTTCGCGCCGGTAGTCAATAGCCGAGAGCCCCCAGCGAGGAGGCTCTGTAAGCGTTTCGATCGCCTTCTACGACGATGCCCCCCCTGCTTCGGAGACCGGCTCGAACGCCACCCGCTGCTCCTGCGAATCGTAGCGGCAAACCACCCGCATCCCTTCACCGATTTCGCCATTGATCAGCGCCTTCGCTAACGGATTCTCGACGCGCTGCTGGATCTGCCGGCGCAGTTCGCGCGCGCCGAACTCGGGCCGGTAGCCCTCGGTCGCGAGATGGTCGATGAGCGAGTCGTCGAAGCTCAGCTCGATGTCCTGACTGCTGGCAATGCGCCGCACCTGCTCCAGCAGAATCCGCACGATCTGACGCGTCTCGTCGCGGCCCAGCGACTTGAACACGATGATGTCGTCGATCCGGTTCAGGAACTCCGGCCTGAAATGCTGCCGCAGCACGTTCATCACGCCGCTTTCCACGCTGACGGAACCCGCCTGGCTGAAAAATCCCGGCCCCGTGCGGTTCTGTCCGGTGATCACGTCGGACGCGAGATTGCTCGTCGCGATGATCAGCGTATTGCTGAAATCGACGACGCGACCTTTGCCGTCCGTCAGGCGTCCATCGTCGAAAACCTGCAGCAGTACGTTGTACACGTCCGGATGCGCCTTTTCGATTTCGTCGAGCAGGATCACACTGTACGGTCTGCGCCGCACGCGTTCGGTCAGCTGCCCGCCCTCTTCGTAGCCGACGTAGCCGGGCGGCGAACCGATCAGACGCGCGACGGTATGACGCTCCATGTATTCGCTCATGTCGAAGCGCAGCATCGCATCCTCGTCGCCGAACACGACTTCGGCGAGCGCTTTCGCCAGCTCGGTCTTGCCGACACCGGTCGGCCCCAGAAACAGAAACACGGCCGTGGGCCGGTGCCGCGCCTGCAAGCCGGCACGCGCGCGCCGCACTGCATCGCTGACGGCCACGACGGCTTCATCCTGGCCGATCACGCGCTGATGCAAGCGCTGCTCCATATTCAGAAGCCGCTCCTTTTCCTCGGCCGTCAACTGCGCGACGGGAATGCCGGTGAGCCGCGCGACGATTTCGGCGACCTGCCCGATACTCACATGCGATGTGTGGGTGCCGATGCTCTTCTTCCACGCGTCGGTCGACTCGCGCAGCTGCTCTTCCTTCGCGGTGATCTCGCTGCCGAGCGCATGCGCGCGATCGAATTGCTTGCGCGATGCCGCATAGTCCTGCTCGCGGCGCAACTGACCGATTTCCGCTTCGAGTTCGAGCACGGCGGCGGGACGCGACGTCGACGACAGATTGACACGCGCCGCGGCCTGATCGATCAGGTCGATTGCCTTGTCGGGCAAAAAGCGCCCGGAGATATAGCGATCCGACAACTCCGCCGCGCCGACGATCGCATCGTCCTGGATCGTCACCTTGTGATGCGCCTCGAGCCGGTCGCGCAGTCCGCGCAGAATGTTGATGGTCTGCACGACGGACGGCTCGGCGATCAGCACCGGCTGAAAGCGCCGCTCGAGCGCCGCATCCTTTTCGATGTACTTCTGATATTCGGCGAGCGTCGTTGCGCCGATCAGATTGAGTTCGCCGCGCGCCATCGGCGGCTTGAACACGTTGGCGATGTCGAGACCGCCTTCGCCGCCGCCCTGCCCCGCGCCGACGATCGTATGCACTTCATCGACGAACAGCACCAGCGATTCCTGGTTTTCCAGCACTTCGTCGATCACCTGCTTCACGCGCTCCTCGAATTCACCCCGGTACTTCGCGCCCGCGACGATCGAATTCACGTTGAGCTCGACGAGCCGCTTGTTGCGCAGCGACTCCGGCACGTCACCGTTGACCATCCGCTGTGCCAGCCCTTCGACGACCGCCGTTTTGCCGACGCCGGGCTCGCCGATCAGCACCGGGTTGTTCTTGCGCCGGCGCGCGAGCACTTCGACCATCGTTTCGATTTCGCTGGACCTTCCGATCACGGGGTCGAGCCGGCCTTCGCGCGCCAGTACCGTCAGGTCCCGGCTGTGCTTGTCGAGCTGCGGCGTGCGCGACGGCTGGCGCGGCGCCGCTGGCTTCTGCACGCCGGCCGCGCGCAGCGTCTGCTGACGCAGCGCCGGCGCCTGAACCCCGAGCCGGCCCAGCAGTTGCCCCGCAAAGCTCTCCGGCACTTCGGCCAGACCGATCAGCAGATGTTCGGCGCCGACCGAGCTGTGGCCCAGTTGGCGGGACGCCAGGAACGCGCGATCGAGCGCGCTCTTCAGCCGCGGCGAGACGCCCATCGGCTCGCGCGGGCTCGGTGCGGCGGGCTCGCGCTTCTCCGCGTTCGCATCGATATACGCGCGCAAATCGCTCCCCTTCACACCGAGCGAAGCGAGGATCGCTTCGACGGCCGCATGGTCGGCGAGCACGTACAGCAGGTGTTCGGTATCGACCTCGCGACGGCCGAACTGTGCCGCGGTTTCAGCGGCGCGCTGCAGCATCTCCATCGCGACATCGCTGAAATGCCGCTCGATGCTGAACGCCTCGCCGCCTTCGACGGGCTGCTGCGCGGCATACGGATCGGCAGCGGACGGCTCCTGGGCCGATGCCTGCGCGCGAAACAGCGCTTCCAGCGGCGAAATAGAGCGTTGATGGCGGGTCAGTTGCGCGTAGTGAAAATCACAGACGTCGAGCACCTGACGCTGGTTGTTCTGAAGTACCGCAAGCCGCACCGTCGCCGGCCGGACACCGCAGATATCGCAAAGCAAGCGTGCCATTGTGTGTCGTCTCCATTGCGTCAAGACTTCGAGGGAAGCATTCCGCGCGCCAGCCCGTCTTCCCGGCGACGGCGACCTCGACATCGCACGGCCGGACTCCGCCCGCACGCGATACCTTACCTCGCTATCCGATCCTTTGCGCCCGATGCGCAGCCTCCTGCACCCCGCGCACAGCGGCGGCCACGATCAAGCCGGTGAAGACCACGCCGATCAGCCCGAGGCATGCGGCGTCGATCCGGCCAAACGACGAAGTGGGCACCACGTCGCCGTACCCGATAGTAAGCGCCGTGATCGCACAGAAGTACACGGTTTCGCCCAGCGGCGACGGTGTGCGGTTCGCGGTCTCGACAGGCGCGCCCCAGTAGTACATGCCGATGGTCAGCAGCACGAATAGCAGAAGCAGGCCGATCAGAATCGCTCGCAGATACCACACGGTGATCGCCATTTCCTTCAGGATCTCGCCGGCCCGGGGTCGGCCCGCGCCTTCGCCTGTCGCATTTCCCATTGCACGCTCCTGTTGCGATCACCGGGCCGGCTTTGCGGCATGACGCACCGCCTCACTGCACACGGCGGTGTTGCTCGAAAAGCAGAAGCATCAAACATGCGTAGACCGTGACGGCCAGAAAGAGCCCCATTCGCACGGCAAACGCGGTGTAGACATCCTTGCCCGCCACGCTGTCCTGCACCGATTGCCCGAGCAGAATGATCATCGTCACGAGACTGTTCAGCCAGAATCCCGGCGAGCAACGCGTCGGTTGCAGGCCGTAGAGTTTGCGCCCCACCAGCAGACCGAACAGCAGCATCCACAGAAAAAACATCCACAGATGCACGAACAGCCTCAGCGCAAACCAGAAGGCGATGGCAAGCAGACCGCCGAGCAACGTAGAGCCGATCAGATCGCGTGCGGCGCCGCGAGCCGAGGTCGTGCAGGTTTGTCTGCCGAGGCTGACGGACTTCATGATGATCGGCATGTAATTCGCCGGATCGGTCATCGCGAGCAGATAGGCCGGCATCACGACGAGCGCGGCACGCAGCGCGATATAGGCCGCCTTGTCCTGCGCCATCGCTGCCGCGGCGGGCTGTTCTCGTGCATCCATGCGCTCGGGAAACAGGCTGTGCGTGAGCGTCGACACCAGCACGGCCAGCAGCAGCCCCTTCGCCAGCGCGCCGACGACCGTCAATGCCAGCTCGAAGTCGGCCGTGCCCGCGGCGGAAATCATCGTCAGTCCCGCGACCAGAAAAGTGGCGACGAGATTGTTGCCGCCGCGCAAGCCATAACGAAACGCGAAGAACAACATCAGGCCGACGATCATCACGCCGGCCAGCGCGTAGTGACGCAGCAACGGAACCAGCAGCAAGCCGCTGCCGGTGGTCGATGCGACGACCAGCGACAGAATCACGCCAGCCTTCAACGACAGCGGCCGATTCTGCGTGGCCAGCAAAAAGACCGTGAATACCGGCGCGACGACCGGGATCGGGAAATCGAGTCCAAAGCTGACCGCAACAGCGATCGCCGTTCCCAGCGCAACACGTATCGCGCGATAACCGAGGCGCTGGGTCACGAGCTGCATGGGCTTCTCAATAGACATAAGAAAGCCAGCTCATCAGCCGGATGAACGCGTGTCCCAGCGGATTGAGCGGATTGCCCTGGGTCGGAAACGCCATCACTTCGGCCTGCCCGCCCACCCGCAGATCGCGCAGGCGCGCGCGCTCGCTGTCGTCGAATTCGACGATCACCGGAAAGCGTTGCGCGGGACGCAGCCAGTCGCGGCTATTCTGCACGGTGGGCAGGCTGCCGGCCGGCGTGGTCTGTCCCACGCTCACGCCGTAGCCGACACTGCGAACCCGCCCGTCGAACACTTCACCGGGCAGCACGTCCAATGCGATCTCGACACGCGTGCCGGGTTTCAGATGACCCAGATTGTTCTCCGTCATGTCGGCGCTAACCCACACGTCGCGGATCGCGATCAGCGTCATCACCGGATTGCCCGCCGCCGCGAACTGACCGACTTCCGTGCGCAGATCGGTTACGACGCCGCTCGAACGGGCCCTGACCCGCGCATTCGCGAGATCGAGTTCGGCCTTCTCCAATGCGCTGGCGGCGCTGCGCAACTGAGCGTTTTCCGCCTCGTGTCCGCCCTGCTGCTCCCGCGCGCGCTCGACCTCGGCACGCGCTCCGTCGACCTGGCTTAGCGCCTGTGCATGCGTCGCCCGCGCGACCTCGAGACGTCGCAGCGAAACGGTGCCCTCGTCTTCACGATAGAGCCGCTCGAGACGGTCGCTGTCCTGGCGCGCCTTGACCTCGTTCGCGATGGCGGCCCGCAACGCCGCGAGAGCCGACTCGATACCGGCCGTGCTGGCCCCGACCTGACGGCGCGTGGACTCCAGATCGGCGCGCGCGCGGTCGGCGGCAATGCGGTAGGGCTCGCTATCGACTTCGAACAGCACGTCCCCCGCGTTGACATCCTGGTTGTTGTGGACGAACACCCGGGTCACGCGCCCCGACACCTCTGCGGCGACGGGCACGACATAGGCCTGAATCCGCGCCTGCTGCGTATACGGCGTGAAACGGTCGGCGAGCAGATACCAGATCAGGCTCAGCACGATCAGACAGACGACCACCTTGACCGCCCTACGCGAAGGGTCCGCGGCAGGCGTCGGCGACTTCGGCGAAGCGGCGGTTTGCGGCTCGCGGGTATCCTGGGTATCGCTCATCGTGACGCCCCTTCGGCCTGCGCCGGCGTACCGGAAGTCCGCGCCGTTTCGTCGAGCAGGTCGCCCCAATCCGTGCGTTGCCGCATCTGCGCGCGCGTCGCCGCATCGACGAGCGGCTGTTCGGTCTCCCAGCCGCCTCCGAGCGCCTTGTAAAGCGCGATCACACTGCCGAGCGCATTGCTGCGATTGACCACGTACGCGTCCTGCTGCGCGAACAGCGCGCGCTGCGCATCGAGCACCCGCTGGAAGTCCGAATACCCTTCCCGATAGATCGTATTGGCGAGGGTCAGCGAGCGCCGCGCCGCGCGTTGCGCGTCATTCAGAATGGTGTCGCGCTGCAACGCGGCGATCAGCGCGGTCGCGGCATCGTCGGCCTCGCGCGCCGCCTCGCGCACCGTGTTCTGATAAGCGACCGTCAACTCTTGCAGCCGCGCGTCCTGGACACGCACGTTGTTCGTGATCCTGCCGTAATCGAACACGTTCCACGTGACGCTCGGGCCCGCGGCAAAGAGCAGTGTGCTCGGTGCGCCCGCGAGCGAACTGGCGGTCCACGTGAGCGTGCCGAGCAACGATATCGACGGGTACAGATCCGCTTTGGCCACGCCGATCAGCGCCGACTGCGAAGCCATCTGATACTCGGCCGCGCGAACGTCCGGGCGGCGCAACAGCAGATCGGCCGGCACGTCCTGCAACACCGCATGATCCACCAGCGGCACTACGCCTTCCTTGCCCGCCTGCACGTCGAGTTCCGGCAGCGGACCCGGCGCTCGTCCGATCAGCACCGACAGCGCATGACGCGCCAGCACGATCTGGCTTTCGAGGTCGGGGATGCTGCTCAGTGTCCCGAGGTACTGCGTCTTTGCCTGCTGGAAGTCGAGCTCATCGGATTCGCCGGCCTTGAAGAGCTTTTGAGCGATGTCATAGCTGCGCTTTTGCAACTGGGCGTTCTCGCGCGCGATCCGTAGCCGCGCCTGTGCGACCCGCAGCGTGAAATAGGTATCCGCGACCTGGGCGTGCAATAGAACCAGCGCATCGTCGCGGGTCGCTTGCGCGGCGAAGAACGCGGCGTCGGCCGATTCGATCGCGCGGCTGAAACGCCCCCAGAAATCCAGCTCCCAGCCGATCGCGAAACCCGCGCCGTACTGCACGAAGAGACCCGAGCGCGGATTGGAGCCCCCCGAGCGCTTGCGCGCCGACGCGAGTACATCGGCACTCGCCTGCTGCACCTGCGGATAGCGTCCCGCGAGCGCGATGCCGAGCTGCGCGCGCGCCTCGAGCACGCGCAGTCCGGCGATCTTCAGGTCGCCGTTGTTCGCGTCGGCTTCCGCAATCAGACGTTCGAGATTCTGGTCGCCGAAAATCAGCCACCATTGGCGCACGTCGGGCTGTGCGCTTTGCTGCGTGACCTGCGTGATCGACGCACTACTCCAGTGCTCGCTCCACGCTTCATGCTGCGGCTTGAAGTCCGGACCCACCCGCATGCATCCGCCCAGGCCGAGCGCCCCCAAGAGCGCTGCGATCCCGTACGGACGCGTGAACGGTGACACGGAGCCATCCTCGCGCTTCAGGTCTGCTTCTGTTCGTGGATCTGCGCGGCTTGCGCGGGTTGCGGCTGGTCACGGACCCAGCGCCAGAACAGCTGATAACCGACGGCCAGCATCACGGGCCCGACGAATAGCCCGATCACGCCGCCCGTCACCATGCCGCCGAGCGCTCCGATCAGCACGACGGGCATCGGCACCGCAACGCCGCGGCCCAGCATCAAGGGTTTGAGCACGTTGTCGGCGAGGCCCGCGACGAACACGTAGACCGCGAAGATGATGTTTGCGGTGCTCACACCGTCCGTGACGATCACGAAGGCGATCACCGGAATGGTGATCAGCGTGGCTGGCAGTTGCATGATGCCGAGCAGCAGCACGGCCAGCGCGAGCAGCCCCGCGCCGGGTATGCCCTTCACGATGAAGCCGATGCCGATCAGCAGCATCTGGATGAACGCGATACCCACCACGCCCTGAGCCACCGCGCGAATCGTCGCCGTGCACAGATCGGCGATCTGAACCCCGTTCTCGGGTCCCGAGATGCGCGAGGCGATCTGCACCGCGCTGTGATAGCCCTTCTCACCGTGGGCCATCAGGATTCCAGCGATGATCAGCGCGACAAAAAATATCACCAGCCCGGCGCCGAGGCCCGTCACCGTTGCCAGCACGGCAAGGCCGGCCTCCTTCAGCTGCGGGGCGAACTTATGCGCAAGGCCGGTCAGGTCCGTCGATGCCTGTAGCCAGAAGTCGTACACGCGCTGGCCGACTATCGGCCAACTCGCCACCGACTCGGCCGGAGGCGGAATCTGGAAGCTGCCGCTCTTCGCAATGGCTATCGATTTCTCGATCGAATCGGCGACCGCGAGACCCAATGCATACGTGGGCACCAGAATCACGGCAAACGCGACGAGGATGATCAGCGTGGCGATCAGACCATCCTTGCCGCCGAGCGTATGGCGCAGACGGACCTGCAGCGGATACAGCGTGATCGCCAGAATCACCGACCAGGCCATCAGGTTAAGAAACGGCGCGAAGATCCGAAAGCAGAACACGGCCAGGATCGCAATGAGTCCTGCGCGGATCAGCACGTCGAGCATCTCTCGCGCAGGCGTGCGTTGGGAAAGCGGTGTGAGCAGCATAGGTTCCTCTCCGGCGAGGTCGCGGCGCGGTGGCGCGGCGACACCGTGATTTGCCAGCAATCGCGAAAACTCGAACCCACTGGAACGTTTTTGACGCCAATACCAAGGCCTGCCTGCAATTCCGGCATCTTCAGGAAGAGAATCGCGCCGGCCTTGTCGTCGACAGAACGCGGCGTTTCACTACTATTGAACCCGCACCTCAAAGATTCAATTGGACTTTGGTCTCATAGGAGAACGCCGTGAAATGGATGGCGATCGTCGCCGTTCTGCTGGCCTTGATGCCCGGCGCGCCGGCCGGCGCCGCCGGGGTCGGCTTTCAGAAGGTCGACATACCGAACGGCGCCGAGCCGCCGCTTACTGCCGGAATCTGGTATCCGACCGACGTGCCGGCCACACCGCACGCGCTCGGCGGCGCTACCCAGACCGTCGCCTCCGACGCTCCGATCGCGGGCGATCACCTGCCGCTGGTGGTGTTGTCGCACGGCGGCGGCGGCTGGTACGGCGCTCATTACGACACGGCTGTCGCGCTGGCTCGCGCGGGCTTCGTCGCGGCGGCGGTCAGCCACGCCGGCGATACCTTCGATGACCAGAGCCGCGTGCTGCAACTCTGGCGCCGCCCCGCGCAGCTTCATCGGCTGGTGGACTACATGCTCGACGACTGGCCGGGGCGCGAGCGGCTCGATGCAGACCGCATCGGCGCATTCGGCTTTTCAAACGGTGGCTTCACCGTGCTCGTGGCCGCGGGCGGCATGCCGGATCTGTCGAAGATCGCCCCGTTTTGCGAAGTCCACGCGGACCATGACTTGTGCGAAGCATTGCGGCATGCGGGCGTCGACGTCGATTTCGCCGCGCATGTTCCAGCCGGTGTCTGGGTCCACGATGCGCGCATCAAGGCAGTCGTGATCGCCGCGCCTTCGTTCGGCTTCGCGTTCGGCCGCACGGGCTTGAGCGGCGTGCGCGCTGCGCTCCAGCTGTGGAGCGCCGCCGACGATCGTCATCAGCCGCATCCGTGGTACGACGAGCCGGTGCGGGACGACCTGCCCCGCGCTGCCGACTATCGCGTGGTGGCCAACGCAGGCCACTACGACTTTCTGCCGCCCTGCGATGCGCGTCTTGCGCGGCTGCGCCCGCAGATTTGCGACAGCGCGCCGGGCTTCGACCGGGCGGCGTTCCATCAACGATTCAATGCCGAGGTGGTTCGGTCTTTCGAGGCGATGCTGCGATAGGAAAGTACCGACTAGTGTGCAGGATCAGCTGCGTGCCTGCGTCGATGGTCGTGCAGGAAACCTACGCAAATCATACGGGTGCCCACAGGCGCAAGTTTTGCAGTCCGCGTGGTCCTCTATTACGCGAAAAATTCGCCGTCAATCGCAAAGCCGTCAATCGCGGATAGGAGAACTTCACATTTTCTTGATTCGTCGTAAAAGTGTTATTACCCTCTACGAGGTGGGCTTTCGGGCGCCAGCTTCATGCCCCCCGAGCGTGGAAGGGTTAGCCGACCAACAACACCAAAGGAGCGAGTCGATGCATAGCATCCTCGACCGATTGGATTACGTTGCCTTTTCCCGGCCGTCATTCGCCGCGGGCCGCGGCGCATTGAGCGGCGAACACCGCAAGCGCACGAACGGCTACCACCCACGGCGGCTGCGCAACACGATTCCCCGCTCCACCCATCATCGGTGGCTGCCTGTTGCCCATCGTCTACGGCATTGCACCCAACGCTTTGCTGATCCGCGCGGCCTCCTCCAGGTTCCCGCACGGCGTGGTCCGTGTGTCACCGTTCATCGCCGGCCTTTCCGGATTGCAACGCGCGCCGTCGATGAAACCTGCGGGCGGATGAAGCAGCGCCGCCTTCGTTAGATCGTCCGTGATCCGGCTTTGGAGAGATAGAACCTATGCGTGCCTCTCTTTACCCGTCAAAGCTGCTGGCAACCGCCGCCCTCACAGCGGTAGCCGCCTCGTCGCAGGCCCAGACCACCGCCACCGGCACCTTCCAGGTCAGGATCACAATCCAGGGCACCTGCCTGATCGCCTCCACCACCGACATCGACTTCGGCTCACAGCTCTCGGCCGCGACCACGTATACGCAGACCGGCACCATTCAGGTTCAGTGCACCAATGGCCTGCCCTTCACGCTGGGACTCGATGGCGGCACCGTCACGGGCGACGTCAACGCACGCGCGATGCAAGCCACGGCGGGCACCACCCAGATTCCCTACACGTTGCGGCGCGACTCGCCGACAGGAACGAACTGGGGGAACACCGCACCGTCGTGGTACACCGGCACCGGGATCGGCATCGGCTCCGACTACACGATCTCGCTGACGGTCTACGCAGCGGCAACCGTGGGCGGTACGGAACCAGCGGGCCAGTACCTCGATACGGTCACCGCAACGATCACCTACTGATGGGGGACGTCCATGCACGCCATGCGATCACTGGTTCAGCCACCCATGCTTCGTGCCGTCTGCAGCGCCGCGGCCATGGTCGCCGCGGTCGGCGGCGCGGCGCCGGCACAAGCCGCCGCGATCCTGCAGGTCGCACCGGTCCGGATGGAATTCGAACCCACGCAGCAAGGCCAGACGGTCCAGATAGCCAACAAGGGGCAAGACGCCGTCGAGGCACAGGTGCGCATCATGCGCTGGACCCAGCAAGATGGTCAGGATCAACTGAGCCCGGCGGCATCGAGCGAACTCGTGGCCAGCCCGCCCATCATGCGCATCGCGCCCGGCGGCCAGCAGACGGTGCGGGTGATCCGCCTCCACCCGACGACGCCCGCGAGCGAACTCAGCTACCGCCTGCTGATCGACGAGTTGCCTCAGCAAGGCATGCCGCACGGAACCGGCTTGAGGTTGTTGATGCGCTATTCGATTCCGGTCTTCGTGAACATCACGCACACGACGCCGGTGCCAAGACCACAGCACGGCACCACCCCCATCAGGACCGACCTCAGCCGCGTCCACGCCCAGGTCGCTGCCGGCAACGACGGCAAGGCCGAATTGAGCGTCAGTAATGACGGCACCCACGCCATCCGCATCAGCGCCTTGAGCACTGCGGCATCCGGCGGCCAGACGCAGTTCGTGGATAGCGGTCTGGTCGGTTATGTCCTGTCCGGCCAACGCATGAGCTGGCCTCTGAACGTTCCTTATCCTTTGCCCCCAGGTATGACGCTCAAGGCCCGATTCGATGACGACACTGAAGTGCAGGCGGTGCCATTGGACGGTGCTGGCCGTTAGCCTGAGCCTTTTCGCCGCTGCACTATCACCTGCCCGGTCCGCGGCCCCTGCGGCAGACATCGACGCCTCGCGTGGACAAGGCCTCTATCTCGAAGTGGCGGTCAATCATGTGGAACTCCGGCGGATCGAACATTTCGTCGTGCGCGACGGACACATCTATGCCGATGTCAACACGCTGCTAGGGCTCGGCTTGACCTGGCCCGGCGCACAGACTGCGAGCGGCCTGATTGACCTGAATGATCTGCCGAACCTGCAAACCCGATACGACGTAGCCAACCAGCGTCTGGAGATTTTTGCGCCCATCGAATTGTTGGGAGGTCCGCCCTCGGAGGTGGGCTACAGGACGCCGCCCGTGCCGTACCTGGACCCCGCGACGCGGGCGCCCGGCCTGTTGTTGAACTACGACTTCTACACGCAAACGGACAGCAATTCGACCAGCGCCAGTGGCTGGACCGAACTGCGCATGTTCGGGGTCGGGCCTGGCGTCTGGCGCACCAGTAACCTGACGCAATTGTCCAGAGGCTATGGCAGCGACAGCGAACGCAACATCCGCCTCGACACGTCCTGGCAGCTGGATTTTCCGGGCTCCATGGTGACGGTGACGCTGGGCGACGCCTTCAATGGCGCATTGTCCTGGACACGCACGATGCGCTTCGGCGGCCTGCGTATCTCCCGCAACTTCGACTTGCAGCCTTACCGCGTCACGGTCCCGCTCGCGTCTTTCGTCGGCGAAACGGCGGTTCCATCGCTCGTCGACCTGTACATCAACGGCGTGCGGCAGGCGCAGGGGCCCGTGGCGCCGGGTCAGTTCCAGGTCGTCGGCGCGCCGGTCGTCACCGGGGCGGGCACCGCGCAGATAGTCGTCACCGACATCACCGGCCAGCGGCGCGTCGTGAGCATCCCGTTTTACAACAGCGCAAACCTGCTACAGAAGGGTCTCAGCGACTGGTCGTTCGAGGTCGGCGCATTGCGCCTCGATTACGGCATTCGCTCGTTCTCCTACGCGGACAACGCGATGTTCAGCGGCAGCGGCCGCTATGGCGTGACCGATTATCTGACGCTCGAAGCGCATGGCGAGACCTCTCATGGCCTGACCATGGGCGGTGTCGGCGCGGCCGTCCGGCTCGGCCAGGCCGGCGTGGTGAGCGCGTCCTTCGCCGCCAGCAACTATGGTCACCAGCGCGGGCAGCAATACGGCGCCGGCTATCAATGGCAAGGCTACGGGTTCAGCATCAATCTCGCGACCTTGCGCCGCAACGACGCGTTCGTCGATATCGGCACGCTCGAGGGCTCGACCTTGCCTCTGAGCAGTTCCCAGGCGTTCGTCGGCTGGAACGTGGGACGGGGTCAATTGGGCGCCAGCTTTGTACGTCAGTCATATCAGGACCTCCCGAGCGCGAGCTATGCGGGCCTGAGCTGGTCGCAGTCGTTCGGGCGCTTCGGCTATTTCAGCGTGGGCGCGAACCGTGACCTCGAAGGCCATGGCGGAACCTCGGCCTTTGCCTACTGGTCGCTGCCCCTCGGCAACCGGGTTCAAACCTGGGCCAGCGCCGTGCACCAGAGTCGAGGCAACACCGCGACGGTCGGCGCCGCGCGCGATGTGCCCGGCGACGCCGATGGCTGGGGCTGGCGCGTGCAGGGCAGCGCGGGAGAAGATGCGGGCGGCCAGGCCGAGATCAGCCAGCTCACCCGCTTTGGGGAATGGCGGGTCGGCGGCCAGTACGTGGCGAACCAGAGCGCGGGCAATAGTACCGCGTATGCCGACGTCACCGGCGGGCTGCTGCTGATGCAAGGTCATCTGTTCCCCATGCGCAGGGTCTACGATGCCTTCGCGCTGGTATCGACCGATGGCATAGCCGGTGTCCCGGTCAAACTGGAAAACCGGCTGGTCGGCAGCACCGACGATCACGGCCTGCTGCTGGTCACACCACTGAACGCATGGCAGAACAACGATCTGTCCATAGATCCGCGAGCGCTTCCGGCCGATGTCAGCGTGGAGCGCGTGCGTATGCAGGCGGTACCCTCGACAGGAAGCGGCATGCTGGCGCGCTTCGAGATCCAGACCATGCTGATGCTGGACTTCTCCGTGCACAGCGTCGCCGGCGAGGCGATTCCGGCGGGCACGCAAGCCGTGCTCGACCCCGGCAACGTCCCTGTGACGATCGGCTATGACGGCCGCGTGTTCCTCGAGAATCCGCCCGCGGACGCACGGCTTTCCGTGCCCTTGAGCACCGGTCAGTGTGTCGTGACCCTGCCGGCCCAACTGCGCCAACACGGCCGGATCGACCTCGGAGATCAGCCATGCCGATAGCCCGCGCTTCGCCGCGCAAGCCGACCGCACTGATGATCTGGCTCGTGGCCGTCGTGGCTCTCGCGCTTCATGCACCGCTGGCTCACTCGCAGTCCTGCTATGTCAGCGGCGCGTTCGGGATGAGCTTCGGCACCGTCAGCAGCAGCGGCCGCGCGGCCACGTCCGCGATAACCGTGAACTGCCAGCCAGACTATTCGGGCGGCCAGACCTACTACTACCAGGTCTGCCTCTATCTGAACCCGGGTGACTGGAGTGTCGGGCAGCCGACACGGCGCATGAGCAACTACAACAACGCTTATCTCAACTACGACCTGTTTTCCGATGCCGCCCATACCCAACACATCGGCGCACCGGGCACCACGCCCGTCTATCAGGTGCATATTGCGACGCCACCCGCAACGCCACAGACCGTCAATGCTTCCGTCTACGGCTGGGTGTACCCGGGGCAGGCGGTTCCCGCGACCTACCCGTTCCAGGAGACCGGCATAACGGGCGTTCTGGGTTACCGGTACAGCACCACGGGCTTTCCCGCTTCGGCGGACTGCAGCGCCGGCGGAACCGGCGGCGGTTCCATCACGTTCAGCTCGTCGGGTGTCAACGCGACCTTCGAATACGGCTGCTGGGTCGCCGCCACCGACATCGACTTCGGGGCGGTGGCGCCGCCTCAAAGCCAGTTGCGCGAGAACGGCAACATCCGTGTCCAATGTGCTCCGGGCACGTCCTGGCGCGTGGGCCTCGACAATGGTCTGAATTTCGATGGCTCCATGCGCCGCATGTCCGGACCGGGCGGATTCGTCCGCTACCAGCTGTATCAGGACGCCAGCACTACGCAGGTGTGGGGTAACGATGATGCAAGCATGGTGGCGGGAACGACCGATGTTGCCGGCAACACGGCGTCGCTGACCGTTTATGGCCTCGTGCCAGCGCAACCCAATCTCGCGGTCGGCGATTACATCGATACGATCGTCGTCACGCTGTACTACTAGGAGAGAAAAAATCCTTCTCATAGGGCATGACGAGCAGGCGGTTGCGCCACTCGCAAGACCGCGCCGGTTTACCCGAATTCGTCGTGTTGCGGCAGTTGATCAGTGATCGAATACCACGGCGCCTTGGAACCCACGAAAATGTGGGCAGTGGGAGAGATGGTAGGCGAGTCCGTGAGGGTTCCCAGTGTGACGTGAACGTATTCACCGTTTCGAACCACCGAGAACATCAGGCTTCCGCATATTTTGCAGCGCACATCGTGCGACGCGCGCTGATCGCCGAAAATCAGCAGGCTGTGTTCGCCCTCAGTGATACGCAGCTTGCCGCGCTCGATTCCCGCGAAGGGTTTGAACGCCGAGCCGGTTGCGCGCCGACAGTTTGAACAGTGGCAGTTCAACGCATAGACGAATTCGTCCTTTACCGAGTAATGGACGGCACCGCAAAGGCATTGGCCGGCAAGCAATGGTTTCATGGCTGCTGTCAGACAGAAGGTACGTCGCTAATGGGAAAGTCGCGCAGCCATGATTATTCGCGAGTCGAAGCGCGCTGTCGAACCGCCAAACCGCTAGCGCCTGAAAATCACCTGCGCCGTGCCGGCCTCGATCGGGGAAGAGGTGTGCTGGTGAACAATCTTCCATCCGTCGGGCTGCTGCCTCAGCGTCATGGTCAGGCGATTGTCCATCGCACGCAGTTCCGCGCCGCCGGCGTCGACGGCTTTGTATGTCGCGAAGGCGTGAATGACGGCAAGGTCCGCGGCGACCATCGTTTGCGCCTCGCTGAAATCCACGATCACGCGATCCGCACCCAGCGAACCGAACCAGCCCCCCACCATCGCACGCCACGATGCGATGCCGTTGTACGACCATGTACCCCACATGTCGAAGATCACCGCATCGCGGTCGTAGAGCGCGACGAACGCGTCCACGTCTTTGGCCCATACCGCGGCTGTGTAGCCTTCCAGAACCTGCAGGATTGGATTGTCGAGTCTGTTCACAGTGTGTGCTCCTGAGTCGGATTACGAGGGGTTCTGACCGAATGCCTTACCAGCTAACGACGATCGACGCACCACCCGATCGACATCCAGGCGAAAAAAATCTTCAACGCGTTATGGCGTTGCATTGATCAGACGCCGCGCTCGTCACTGGGCGGTCTGCTGACGTTGATACTCGTTGTGTTTCATCTGCATATAGTCGGCGCGGCTGACCTCGTGCAATTGCCGCGGATACTGCTCGGTCGCATCGAACCAGTCGGTCAGACGTTTGTCGAGCCGGGCGTTGGGCGGGCTGGAAAGCGCGCCAAGATAGGCATCGATGGCGAGGAAATAGCGCATCGTATTGCGTTCGACCAGGCCGCGCACGCCGCCGATGTATTGCGGCTCGCTCGTCGACGAATCGGGCGTCAACGAAAAGCCGACCTTGTCGCTGCCGATCGTCGCCAGATAGGTTTTCATCGCGATCCTTCCCGCGGTGCCGTATCCGTATGCGTAGGTCAGGTGAATAAAGGTACGGTTATCGCCGACCGGGATCGCTTCAAGCACGATACGGTAGTCTTTCGTGCTCAGCGGACCCGTGGCCGCGGAGAGCTCGACGCGAAAATAATCAGCGGTGCTCGCTACCGGGCTAAAGTTGAATTGCACGCGGTACGACGACGAAAGAGTTTCCTCTGTCTTCTTGCCGATGTTCACGGTGAGGACCGTACCGCTATCGCTGATCGACGCGTGGCAGTATTTGGTGTTCAGATGCAGGATCAGCACGTCGCACCAGTTGGCCGGGCCCTGAGCAGGGTCGCTGAGCGCGCCGCTGACCACCGCGAAAGGATAGTTGAGCACACCGTAGATATCGCCCTTGAGCGCCGACGGCAGCTCCTGCGATTCGAGGTACAGCGGCCGATGAAACGGGTTGTGCGCGAGTTGCTGCGTCAGACTTTGATATTTCTCGCGCAGGCGAGCCGCGCTGTCGTCCGCTTGCGCGACGACGCTGTGGCACAGGAAACAGAACACCGTGGCGATCAAGACCATCCACCACGGTCGCGTCCGCCGATTCTTTGCCAGCGATGTGGCAAGCCTGCTCATGGCCCTTCTCCTATTTCGAATCAGGTTGTGGCGCAACCGGCGTAGATCCGATCCTGCGAACACTCATCGCTGGCCCGGCTCCCATTCCGGACTATAACCTCCGAGCGCCGGGTGATACATCTCGTCGCCCGAGTGCTGCGTGAATTCGACGTTGAGTCGGTCTTCGCGCAGGCCCAGAATCTCGATGCAGAGCGAGCAAAGGGCTTTGGCCAACTCCATGCGCAACTCCGGCGGCCGCCCTCTTCTGATATCGAGCATCATCAAGGCAACGGGCACCGGCTCCCCGCTCTCCTCGGCAATGCGCCACACGCCGCCCGGACCGAGCTCTCGTATGGCTACGCTGATTCGCCTGACATCGACCGACATCATCCGGGCATAGGTCTCACTCATTTTCGCCGCGAGCAGTCTTTTACTCTCGACAGAGTAGTGATCGTTTACATCAAGTTGCAGATAAGGCATCGCGTCGATCTCCGGGAAAAGTGTTTCGCACGCGCCAACTATATGCCGCACCATCAAATCGATCAAAACCATCGCCATCACTTATTACGTTACTGACGTGCCGCGTGGCCGAGGTGGACTTTGTTTTGGCCACTCAGCTTTGCATGATGGTCTTCACTATTTACACGAGTTCGCTCTCATGAGCTCGCGCCCGCATTCAACAGCAATGAGTCGTTTATTTCATTGGCTGTCCTACTGTTTGCGCACCCTCTCGCCTACAGCGTGCCTGCTGTCAAATCGATCGTCAGGAGAATCGTCATGCGTAAGATGCTTACCCTCGCTGTCGCAGCGTTTTGCATTGCGTCGTTTTCGCACGAAAGTCGCGCGACTGGCGATGATGACGTCCCACAAGCCCGATGCACGCTACCGCAAGGTACGGTCGCATTGGTGGAAAGACAGTTGCGTACGGTCGTGAACCTGCCAGATGGCAACGGCGGGATCTTCACACCCAATCGGATGTGGGCGGCCATCGTCGATCGGCAGGGACATCTCTGTTCGGTGATCGTGACCGGGGACGCCTGGCCTGGCAGTCGGGCCATCGCGATCGCAAAGGCTTATACCGCGAACGGCTTTAGCAACGATGCGCTCGCGCTATCCACGGCGAACCTCTACGCGGCCACGCAACCCGGCGGCTCCCTTTATGGACTGAATAATTCGAATCCTTTTGACGCGCGCTTCCTCGAACAGGGCAGCGGCATCGGACACACGCTTGGCGGCGTGATTACCTTCGGCGGCGGCGTCGCGCTTTATGCGGGAGGGAAAGTCATCGGAGGATTAGGCGTGAGCGGCGATAGCGCCTGCGCCGATCATGCGATCGCGTATCGCATGCGCAAGCTCGCGGGGCTCGGCAGTGTGCCCGCCGGTCAAGGTCCGAACAACACGGATAACATCGTCTACTCGACGAGCGGATCTCCGACGGGCTTCGAACATCCGCATTGCTTCCCGAGCGACCTGAGCGCCGCCAAGATCGAGCAGATACCTTCGCATTGACGGCAATCGTCACCCATGGAATCGGGCTTCCGGACAACGGACTGGAAGCCCGCACGCTGATTGCGTGAGAATCGTCAACGCATCTGCCCGTCGATTTGCTTGCGCAGACGGTTTTCCTCTTCCTGAAGCTCGGGCGTAAAGGCTTCGCCAAAGTCCGCCGGTTCAAAGAACGGGCGAATCTCGATTTCCGAATCACTCATCATCGGATTCGGGCAGCGCTTGACCCATTCGATCGCTTCGTCCATCGATTGAACCTGCCACAGCCAGTAGCCGGCAATCAATTCCTTGGTTTCCGCAAACGGGCCGTCGATGACGGTGCGGTCCTTCCCTGAGAACCGCACGCGAGCGCCGGCAGAACTGGGCTTCAGCCCGTCGCCGCCTTGCATGATGCCGGCCTTGACCAATTGCTCGTTGTACTGCCCCATCGCCGTGAGGAGTTCCGTAGTCGGCATTTGCCCCGCTTCGGATTCGGGGGTTGCCTTGATGATGACCATGACGCGCATTTGGGTTTTTCCTTTGAAGACGAAAATATCTGAAGGCAAGGCTGCCTCCAGTGACTACGACGAATCATCACGGGAGAAATCGACATGCGCAACACACGACTGCACGAATTTACAAAACGCTTCGGCATCAAGGTAGAGGCGTCCGGCTGCCTCGAGCATCGACATCGGCGCCCTGAACCCGCAGCACCGGCTCCGCATCGCCAGGCACGAGCTGGAGTTGCGATGAAAACCGCACCTGCAAAAGCGCGGCGAACGCACGCTCGAAGGCGTTGGCATCGTCGTCGGCCGGCATGATCGCCTCGAGCGCCTTTGCGAAGCCGGATGCGCCTTCGATGTCCGCACGGCTGAAAGCGCTGCCGCCGCGCGAAAAGACGCGTTGCACGTCTTCTTTCAACTGCTGAAGGGCCGCGACGACCTGTTCATAGGCGTGAGCAGGCGCGCTCGTGTGATCCGGAGGTTCGGCTGCGCACAGCGCCGGCATGAACGCGAGCACGTTCCTGTCGATATCGACGCGCGCAGCAAGGGTCTTGATGTGTGACGCCTCCACCGATGGACCGGCGTCGCGCCGGCGACACCACGCTTGCGCCCGCGCCGCACCCAGCATCGCCGCCGCGAAACACCGGAAATCATCGAAGCGCAGATGCCTCGCAGCACAGTCGAGCACGGCGTCAGGCGTCAATTCCAGCTCGTGCGCCACCGCGAGACTGGTCTTCATCACGATCAGGACGAGCTCGCCCCACTCGTCCTGACGACTCCCTTTCATCGAGTTCGGGTACATCGTCGGTCCCTGTATGCACGCCCCGGATACACGTCGCATAAGCCTGCTTCGGCAGCGACTCGCAATAGCCTCGCCTGCGGCGACATGACCGCGCGGGACAGCTCAGGCTAGCCATCGCGGCAACACGAAGCGCAGTTCGGCTCACGGCACCGCGAGCACTTTGCGCACCGGCTTTTCGCCCGTCTCGGCGGGCCATTGTGAGCGGATCTTCGTCACGACCAGGTCAGGCAACGGGACGTAGTCCAGTGCGCTGACCGTCGGTCCGCCGTGGCTCAACGCCCATTCGAAAAACCTCAGCGTGGCTTCGTCGTGGCCCGGCTGGTTCGGCGTCGTGGGCAGCAACACATAGGTCGCGCCCATGACCGGCCACGCATCCCTGCCCGGCTGGTTGGTCAGCAACTGCGACAGGGAACCCGACCAGTCGGCGCTCGCCGCCGCTGCGTTGAAGGTCGCGGCGCTGGGCTGCACGACCTTGCCCGCCGCATTCGTCATGGCCACGTACTTCAAGCGGTTCTGTTTCGTGAAATCCCAGGCGACATAGCCTATCGCGCCGGGCAGATAGCCGACGTACGTGGCAATGCCCTCGTTGCCTTTGCCGCCGATGCCGAGCGGCCATCGCACGCTAGTGCCTTCGCCGACCCTGCGCTTCGATTCGGGACTGACCTGCGCGAGGTAGTGAGTCCAGATCAGCGTCGTGCCCGAACCATCCTGGCGACGCACCACGGCGATCGGGTAATTCGGCATCTTGAGCTTCGGGTTCAACCGCACGATTAACGGGTCGTCCCAGAACTGGATCTTGCCGAGAAAGATATCGGCGATGACCGGCCCCGTCAGCATCACCTCGCCGGCTTTGAGCCCCGGAAGGTTCACGACGGGCACCACGCCGCCGATCACGGTTGGAAATTGCCGCAAGCCGTTGCGGGCCAGTTGATCGTCGGTCAGCGGCGCGTCCGAGCCCGCAAAGTCGACTTTCCGCGCGATCACCTGCTTGAGCCCATCGGACGAACCCGTGCCCTGATAGATCACCCTGCTTCCACCCGACTTCTGGTAGTCGGCGGCCCAGCGGGTGTAGAGAGGAGCGGCGAACGTGCTGCCGGCTCCTTTGATGTCGGCGGCGTAGGCCGCGGCCGCGCATGAACAGCAAATCAGACCAGCGCCGATGGCGCCCAGTGTTCTCACGAATGTCTCCCGTCGGTTCTTGTTCCGGGACATCGCTGATCCGACCTGCAGTGCGTGAGCTTGTTGGAGGGCGACCGTGCCGGCGATTCAATGTGCAGCTTTCATCCGGGGTGCAGCTCTCCTGCATTACGCGCCATATCGCACATTAAAGAACGGTGCCTGGCCGAATTCCAGTTGAATCATGCTATCGAACGCGCCATGGCCGGCGGCCGCTGCCGCTATTGCAGGCATCCCGTTTCGGGAGTTGCCGGCACACATTCCTTCACGTCTTGTCCCACGGCGGCACGCCCGAGAACGCATCGACCAGAAAATCGATCGCCGCACGAACTTTTGCGCTCACGTGGCGACGGCTCGGATACAGCGCGAGCACATCGATATCCGGCAAGCGGTATTCAGGCAATACCCGCAGCAGCCGGCCCGCGCGGAGGTCCTCGCCGATCAGAAACGTCGGCTGCCAGATCACGCCGTGCCCCGCGAGCGCCGCCGCGCGCGCGGTGTCGCCGTTATTGGTGTGCATCTGGCAGTTCACCTCGACAGCATGCGTTTTGCCGTCTTTGTCGATCAGTTGCCACACGTCCGCTGTGGCCGCATACGTATAGCCGATACATCGATGTCCGAGCAGCTCCAGCGGCGTTTGCGGATGTCCCGAACGCTTCAGATAAGCGGGCGATGCACACAGGATGTTGGTCGACGTCGCCAGTTTGCGGGCCGCGTGATCGACCGTGCCGGCGCGCGAGATGCGGATGGCGAGATCGTAGCCCTCCTCGACGATATCGACGACACGGTCTATCAGCGTGATGTCGAGCTCGACGTCGGGATATTGCTGCATGAACCGTGGCCACAGCGGCGCGAGATGCTGGATGCCGAAGCTGACCGGCGCATTGATACGCAGCCGTCCGCGCGGTTCGATCGACGTCGTCGACACGAGTCCTTCCGTTTCGGCAACGTCTTCGAGAATGGCCTGGCTGCGCAAATAAAGCGTTTCGCCGGCCTCGGTAAGAGACAATCTGCGTGAGGTGCGATTCAGCAGCCGCGCGCCGAGGTGCGCCTCAAGGTCATTCACATAGCGGGTCACGTTCGCGGGCGAGGTTTCGAGCGCATCGGCCGCGCGCGCAAAAGCTGCCCCGGGTGACGACCGTTACGAAAACCTCAAACGCGCGCAGCCGGTCCATATTGGCGCTCCGATCATTCATAAAAGCTGAATGATACCGCCATGTTTTTGGTCTTTCTGTCTCAAGAACGGAATCTTATAGTGCTTCTCAACGAGCCGACGCAGTGGGCGTCGGCCGATGATCAAACCGGAGATTCAACATGCAACGCTTGACAGGAAAAGTCGCTATCGTCACCGGCGCCAGCGCGGGCATTGGTCGCGCCGCCGCAAAGTTGTTCGCCGCGGAAGACGCGAAGGTTGTGGTGGCCGCACGCCGCGAAGCCGAACTCGAGACGCTGGTCAGCGAGATTGCTCGCGACGGCGGTACGGCTGTCTCGCTGGCGGGGGACGTGCAATCCGAAGAATTCGCGAAAGCGCTGGTCGCACTCGCCGTCAGCCGTTTCGGCCGTCTCGACATCGCGTACAACAATGCGGGGACACTCGGTGAGATGGGACCGTCGACCGGCGTGTCGGAAGCAGGCTGGTCGGCGACGCTGGCGACCAACCTGACCAGCGCGTTTATCGGCGCCAAGCACCAGATTCCTGAAATGATCAAGCACGGCGGCGGATCGATCATCTTCACGTCGACCTTCGTCGGCTACTCGTTCGCGTTCCCGGGAACGGCCGCCTACGCCGCGAGCAAAGCCGGGCTGATCGGACTCACGCAAGCGCTCGCGGCCGAATACGGCCCGCAAGGCGTGCGCGTCAACGCGATCCTGCCGGGCGCGGTGGACACGGAGATGTATCGCGGCATGAACGATACCGCTGAATCGCAGACCTTCGTGACCGGGCTGCACGCGCTCAAGCGGGTCGCGAAGCCGGAAGAGATTGCCCGCTCGGCGCTCTACCTCGCTTCCGACGATTCGTCCTTCGTGACGGGTACGGCTTCGCTGGTCGACGGCGGGGCTTCGATTACGCGCACGTAAGCTGTTCAACGGCGGCATCCATTGATGTCGGCTCGCGTCCGCAAGCCTGGAAGGCTGGCGTCGGATGCGCGGCCGGCATCTGCGCATTCGGGCGCGAACGTCGATCAGCGTCGGCTGATCGACGAGCCGATACCATAAAAAATAAGCGAACACTGTATGGTTCCTCACCTAATCTTTGATCAGCTGACCGCGAAAAGCGAAGCGCGAGTCAGCCGGAGCAATTAACAAGGAGGTGGGCCATCATGAAGACGTTAGTCCACACAGTTTGCGCGGTCGCTGTCATGGCTTTGCCAATTGCATCGGTGGCACAGACCGAAAGCACGCTGACGCACGCGCAAGTCCAGGCAGAGATCGCGCAACTCGAGCAGGCCGGCTTCAATCCGGCCAACGCGAATACCGTCGACTTTCCTACCTATATGCCGACCACCACCGCCCCTGCCGCAGGTCAGAGCAGCGGCTATGGTCCTGCGACCAGCGGTACGCAGCAGATGGGCCATCCGGCCGGCACGACTGGGATGAAGCCGGTGTTCTTTGGCGGATCTTAAGCGTGCTCGTCTGACCGGCTCGACGATGGAGAACATGCCGTCCCTGCCAGGGACGGCATGGAGGGTCGTGCTATGCGAAAACACGAACTCGCTCGAGCCTTTGGAGTAGTTGCCGAATTTCGCGCACACCCGCACGCGCGCCATATTGCATGGCGCCTGCTGAACTACTGATTCTTTCGCTGAGCGCCTGAGCGCGAACAGCTAACACATCATCAGCGTTTGTTCACGTCGACGGTCAGGATTTCGTATCCGGGGTCGGCGTTCTCGGCCGCGACTTTATTCGCTTCCTCGTACGAGCGAAACGACGTGGCCTCCTTGATCTCCGGCGCCATGCCGATGTCGCCGTCCTCCGCGGTGCAGAGGAACTTCTCGCCGGTCTTTACGACGTAGACGGTCGTCATATCTCCCTCCGTGGCTTGCAGGGCAATTTCCAGTCTAGCAGGCTGGAAGAGTTGCGCAGGCTCCGCCGGTCACCGCCCCCCGCCAACCAGCCCCTCCGAATTCGCCAGCACGTCCCGCAGTTTTTCCAGCGACAACGGCTTGCTCAGATGATGATCGAAGCCCGCGGCAAGCGTCTGGCTGCGGTCCGTGTCCGACGAATAGCCGGTCAGCGCGACGAGGATCGTGCCGTTCAGCCCGGGGTTCGCGCGAATTCTGCGTGCGACCTCGAAGCCGTCCATGACGGGCATCGCGACGTCGACGATGGCAAGTTCCGGCCTGGTTCGCGTGATCAGGTCGATGGCCGCGCGACCGTTGTCGACCGCGGACACGCGATAACCCTCCAGGTCGAGCAGCACGCACAAAACATGCAACGCGTCGACGTTGTCGTCCACCAGAACGATGCGCAGCGCCCGGAAGTCCCTGCCCTTGTCCGAGGCGTCGGCAGGCGGCGCTAGCGGCTGCGTTCGCAGGATCGGCAAACGCAGTGTGACGCGGGTGCCGCAGCCCGGTCCATCGCTATGGATGTCGATTTCGCCGTCGTGCAGCTCGACCAGCCGTTTGGCGACGGCCAGACCGATGCCGAGCCCGCCTTCCGAGCGCGCGCTGCCGCTCGAGCACTGCGCGAACAGGTCGAACACATGCGGCGCGATCGACGAATCGATGCCGATGCCGTTATCGCTGACTTCGATCACGAGCATCCGCGCGTCGGACGGATCTCCAGCGCGAACCGTCAGCTCGATCAGTCCGCCCGCCGGCGTGTACTTCGCCGCGTTCGACAGCAGATTGCCGAGCACCTGACTGAGCCGCACATGGTCGGCGCGCACCGGAATCGCGCTGTCCAGACCGGTCAGTTTCAGCGTATGGCCGCGCGAGCGCACGTCGTGGTCGATCGCGGCGACCGCGTCGGAAACGATCTCGGCCAGCAGCGTATCGCTGCGCCGGATCGTCAGCTTTCCGTGTTTCAGACGCGCGGCGTCGAGCAGATCGTCGACAAGGGTGCGCAGATGCTTCATCTGCCGTTGCGCGATGGTCAGCACCGCGTCCGCCTTGTCGTTGTCGACCACCAGACGCTTGGCCGCGGCGATCGCGCCATCGATAGGCGCCATCGGGTTGCGCAGCTCGTGCGCGAGCATCGCGATGAACTCGTTGTGGCGGCGGTCGTTGTCCGCGCCGTCGTCGCGAACGTTGACCATCGTCACGGCCGCGCCCGCGACCATCGCGAGATCCGACAGCACCCGTGCGTCTTCGCTGTCGAAGCGGCACCCGGTGTGGTGCGACATCACCCATATCGCGCCGAGGTGGCCGTTATCGCACGGAATGGGTACGACGATCCCCTCGGGCACCTCGACGCCCGGAAAGTTCAGACTGGGAAACCGCTGTTGCGGATCGACGAACAGGCGCGCCGCGCCCCCTTCGAGCGTGACGCCGCAAGGACATTCGTCCCACGCGGTCGTGCGTCCCTGCAGACCGGCGCACAGGCCCGCCACCGCGAGCCAGCGAAAGCGCCGGCTGTCGGGTGGCCCCTCGACCAGACTGATGCCCGCACTGCCCGCGCAGCACAACGCCATGGCCTCGCTGGCAATTGCGTTCAGCAGGTGTTCACGCGAGCCGGTTTGCGCGCGCGCGAGCCGCAGCAGCGACTGGTTCTCTCGGGCGTAATCAGCCTTTTTGGCTGGACGGCTCGCTAATTCGTCAGCACTGGCAGCCATGATGTTCCACCGACGTTGACTGGCACCCGCGCGCAAGGCGGGCGTAAGGGCCGATACGGCGCCGATACCGCTGCCGACGAGTGTAGGTCAGCTGGGTCGCGCGGTCTCGGCTTCTCTCATTTGCACAGCGCTTTTTACTTCTATTTGTCCGCAACGTTCTGCTCCGCTCAGCGTCGACATGGCGTCCCATGAACAGCGGACGACGCAGTATAGGAACCCGGCGCGATGCCGCCGCTGTCCGTAATTCGTGGACATCGGACAGCTGCGTCAGCGTTGATGCGAGCACGCTCGCAGTCAACTGGACGGCAGGTACCGATCGCGAAGTCGCGAAAAGCGTTGTGGCTTGCCGCATATGACGATCACTGCGATCGATAGCTAAATCCGTCGGTTAGCGCGATGAGATCGGGTTGTTACGATGGCTCGATTCTCCCGTTTTCACCGCTCGACAGGACGCCCACGTCATGACGCAAATAACACGGCGCGCATTCACCCGCTTCGCAGTGGCATCACTACTGGCCGCCAGCGCTCCGCGCGGCTTCTCGCAGAGCGCGCCTGTCGCGCTGCGCATCGGCTATCAGAAGTCTTCTACCCTCATTACGTTGCTGAAGGCGCGCGGATCGCTGGAAAAAGCGCTCGCGCCGCTCAACGTGCGCATCTCCTGGAACGAGTTTCCGAGCGGACTGCCGCTGACGGAAGCGCTCAACGTCGATGCCGTCGACTTCAGCGCCGATGTCGCCGATACCGTGCCGATCTTCGCCCAGGCCGCGCATGCGCGCTTCGTCTACGTCGCGCAGGAAGCGCCATCGCCGGGCGCGCAGGCGATCATCGTGAAGAAGGACGGCCCGCTTCACACGCTGGCCGATCTGAAGGGCCGCCGCATCGCGGTGACGAAGGCGGCGCGCAGCCACTATCTGCTGCTTGCGGCGCTCGCGCGCGCGGGGCTCAAGCCCGCCGACGTCGGCGTCAACTACCTGAGCCCGGCCGATGGCCGCGCCGCGTTCGAGCGCGGCAGCGTCGACGTCTGGATCACCTGGGATCCGTATGTAGCGTCGGTCGAGCGCGACGGCGACGTGCGCATACTGAGCGACGGCGCGGGCCTCGCGTCCTATCAGCGCTACTACCTCGCGTCGCGCACGTACGCCGACGCGCATCCGCAAATCATCGAGACCGTGTTCGAGCAGTTGCAGACGGCCGGCGACTGGTTGCGCGCGAATCCGCTCGGCGCGGCCAACACGCTCGCGCCGGTGTGGGGACTCGACGCGCCGACGATCGAACGCGCCAACACCCGGCGCAGCTATCTGGTGCGAGCGCTCGCGCCGCCGAATTTCAGCGAGCAGCAGACGATCGCCGACGCGTTCTATCGCGCGGGACTGCTGCCCGCACCGGTCGAGACGAAGCAGGCGCTGTACTGGGACTTCGCGGCGAAACAGGCGAAGCCTGTCGGCGCGTGAACGATCACTGCGCGATGGAGCGCCGCACATTGCGGGCAATCCACGCCGCAGCACCGGAGCGGCCCGCGATCGACAGCGCGCGGCGCGGCCCCAGCACGATGCCGCCGACCACCAAAGCGAGCAGCAACGCGACATGCGGCGCCTCGGCGAGCGACCCGAGCACAGTGCTCACCTGGGAGCGCGACGCCGCCCGCGGCGCCGGCAACGCGGCAGTCTGGTTCGCCACCACCAGGGCGGTTCGCGATGCCTCCATGCGTTCCAGAATGGTGAGCCGGGCAAGCTCGTTTGCGTGACGTAGCTGACTCATTTGAGCGACTCCCTGAGAGCGTCGAGATCGGAGTGAATTTCGGCCTTGAGCACGTGAATCGATTGCGCCGGTTTCTGCGCCCGCCAGACGAGAAAAGACGCGATGCACACGATCAGCCATGCGGCGGCCACGCCCCAGGCCACCGCAAGAAAGTAAGCCGTCTGCCACGCGGTGGCGATGATCGCGATGCAAATGAAGGACAGCGTGAACAGCCCAGCGACCGCCAACGCCACGAGTGCGCTCAACTCGCGCACCAGGCGTTTTCGCGTCTCTTCGACTTCCAGCGCGAACAGTTCGCTATAGTCGGTGACGCGTTCGACGCAGAATCGCCCGACGTTGCGCCACCTCGTGACCTTCGCATGGATTGACATTCCGTCCTCCTCACGATTCATTTGCGCCGGCCGCGGTAAGCAAAGACTTCGCTCCTCGGCCGACAGAGCGAAGTGACACCAGCGTTGAACGCAGCGCAAGAGCCGGGCCCGCGCTGACCGATCGCACGCCGCGTGCCCGTAGCCGGATGGATGCCTGCACGCGTTCGCGCTGGCGGCACAGAGCTTGCTCGAATCAGGCAGATCATTCGCTCGTCGAGGACAGCATGACCCCGCTCCCCCCAACCGATCCCACTGACAAGACCGCCGGCGCCAGCATCGGCGAGACCGGCTCCGATATGACTACCGAGGACGGACGCGCGATGCCGGCCGCGCGCGACGAGCGCGGCTCCCAGCACGCGATGCATGGCGCGCACCGCGGCGCGTTGATCACGGTGACCGCGCATCGGAACTCGCGAGGCGCCTGGATCGCCGACGTGTCGATTTCCCGCGACGGCCGGCCGATGGAAATACCGGCCAATCTGGCCAACGTGGAACCCGTCACGCCGGAATGGCTCACCGAGGAGGAAGCGTTGCGCGCCGGCATCGAACAGGGTCGCTATCTGATCGACCGGACCCTGGGCGAGCACGCCGCCCCCCTGTCGGCGTCGCAGCGGCGCCTCGACGACGAGCGATAAGCACGGCCCGATTCGGAGGAAACTCACATGCTACTGAGCGATGAAGAACTGGCGCGGCTGGAAGGCGTCGAGCCGTTTCTGCGGGAGGAAGCCAGAAGCGCTCTTCCCGCCGACGCCGATTACGAAGTTCTCGCCGAACTGCGCGAGCATCTGCAGCCCGGATTGCGCATTCGCGTGCCGGCCGGTCCGGACATCGCGATGGAACCGCAAGTGCCGCCCTACCCGCTCGATCTGTTCGTCGGCTTGCCGCTCGACGAGCTGCGCGACGTCGCCAACGATGAAGGCGCCGCACGCGAAGCGGCGCTCGCCCGCTTCGCCACGACATTCGCGCCAAGGCTGCAGCGCGCGATCGCCACGCTGACACCGCACCAGATCGATCTCGCGGCGGGGATGCAAAGCGAGCGAGGAACGCTCACGGTGATGCTGGAGCCGGTGCGCTGACGCGTGAGCCGCAAAGCGCACGTCGCAACCGCGTTACTCGTCGCTATCGAGCCCGCCTGGCGGCGGCCCGATCGTGATGCCCGCGCCCGACCCCTTGCGGGTCCCCGGCGGATAAGCATCGGTTGCGGTCTCGGGCGGAACGTCCGCGACGCAGCGGCTCGCATTGCCGCCTCGCAGACATTCCACGAAACGGTCCGCCTCCTGCGGCGAGCGAAATTCGTAGATCTTGCTGGCAACCTGCACCTGCGTGTCCGACAGTCGCTTCGACAGTGTTTCCATCAGCCACTCCTTTTTGCTCGAAGATCTATCCCACGAGCAACGCGCGCGCCACCGCTTCATCAGAGGCCTAGCGCGCCGCGCTCAACCGTCTTGCGTCCGCGATGCCGACCGCGGCCCGCAAGTCGTCCGGATGAACCATTAGTTCCCGAACCTCGCGCAGCGTCGCGTACTGGTCGAGCACCGTCCGCCATCGCGGCGATTCGAGCAACTGATGCCACACCGGTTCGAGATCCGCGCAGTCGGCGTCGCGTCCGTCCGCCAGCGCGCCCGCGAAATCGAGGCTGGCCTGGGCCGACAGCAGTTGCATCCGGCTCGCGGGACTCAGCACGCGCGGCGCCGCTTCGACGGGAACGTCACAGCAATAGAGCACGGTACTGCGAAGACCGGTTGCGTCGCCCGTCAGCGCGGCAAGCGACGCGCCGCTCAAATGCACCGTCCCCTGCTGCGTGCGAAACGAGTAGACGGTGTGCGGTTCCGCGTGCGCCAGCAGCGTCAGTCCGCGCACGAGCCGCGGCAGATCGGTGGTGGCCGCGTCGACCGATGCCTTCGCTTCGACGAGCAGGCATACGTCCCACGCCGCGGCGTCGGCCGGGGGCTGGGCCTGGCGCAGCAGCACCACATCCCATTCGGTTTTGGCGCGCTCGTGGCTCGCGGGTATCGCGGCCGGCACGCGCATCGAGTTCACGACACGGTAGGTGGCGACCGCTCCCTGGGCGTCATTGAGGCGCTGCGCGAGCGCGTCGAGTGCATCGGCGGCCAACGCTTCGACCGCGGCGCCGCGCTGCTTCGAATTCAAGCCTCGCGCGACCGCGGTCGAGCTTCCCGGGCGCGGCCCCTGGCGATCCCACAGCGTCTGGTAGTGGCGCACGCGCTCGTCGGACGTCAGCGCGTCAAGGCGCCGTAAGCGCTGCAACGCAGCACTCTGCAGCAATTGCGCGAGGCCGCGTTGCAGCGCCGCGTCGTGCGCGATTTGCGGCGTATCGATGCAAGTTTGCACGGCGTCGGCCAGTTCGGGCCACGCTTCGGCGGCCGCGAGCGCGTGCAGACGCGCCAGCGCGTCGCGTTGCGGACCGGGGAGCAGCCGCTGCTGTTTGGCCGGATGTGCGATCGCATTGACGGCCGCGTAGATCAGCCGGCGATCGACGCTCGCGTGCGCGGCCAGCGACGCGTACTCGCGCACCACCGCGCTGCGATGCCGTAGCAGCATCGCCTGGAACACCGGGTCGCCGGCGTCCTCGCGCAGCGCCTCGCGGATCATGCGCGCCAGCGCCTCGACGAAGAAGCGCTGGTTCGCCGCATCCGGCGCTTCGCCGCGCGCGCTCGCCTCGCGAGCCTGCTCGATCGCGAGCGCGAGCACGGTGGCGGGACTCGCTTGCGGCGTCGGCGCGCAGACGGCCGCGAGCGCCGGCAGGCGATAGCGGCGCACGACGGCGTCGAGCATCTCGTCGAGCAACGAAGGCGATGGCGTCACGGACATAGCGATATGTCGATAAGTTGGCGAAATAACTTTACATGAAGGTTCGGCGCGGCGCGCGGGCCGCTCGCGGCTGGCGCGCGTCGTGCTGCATCAGCGCTCGACGCAGCCACTTTATCGTCGCGGCAGCGCGAGGCGAGCGTTCGCGCGCTGCCGCAAGCCGAGGACAGCATGTCAGCACCGCAACCGAAAACCGCAGCGCGACCCGCTCGCTGGCGCCACACGTTCAACGTCGCGAGCGACGCCGCAGGCCGTTTCCTGTCGGACCGATGCGCGATGCTCGGCGCGAGCATCGCGTTCTATTCGGCGTTCTCGCTGGCGCCCACGCTGCTGCTCGTGCTCGCGGTCATCGGCTGGATCTTCGGCCGCGATGCCGCGCAGGGACGGCTTTTCGAGCAGGCGCGGCAGTTGGTGGGCAACGACGCGGCGCACGCGATGCAGGATATCGTCGCCCATGCGCACTATGCGGGCGGCAGCGGCGTCGCCGCGGCGTTTTCGATCGCGCTGCTGCTGGTCGGCGCGTCGGCCACGTTCTCATCGTTGAATACCGCGCTCGACATCGTCTTTGCCGCCCACCCGCGCAAGGGCATCGCCGGGCTGGCGCTGCTGGTGCGCGCGCGGCTCGTGTCGATCGGTCTGCTGATCGGGCTCAGCTTTCTGCTGGTCGTGTCGCTCGTCGTCGACGCGGCGATTCAGACCCTCGGCGGTGCGCTGTTCGGCAATTCGGCGCTGGGCATCGTTGCCGATGTGCTGCAATCGTTACTCGGTTTCGTCATTCTGGCCGTCGGGCTCGGCGCGCTGATCAAGTGGCTGCCCGACGCGGCGGTGCCGTTGCGGCCCGCGCTCGTGGGCGGCACCGTCGCGAGCCTGCTGTTCACGGCCGGCCGGCATCTGTTCAGCTTCTACCTCGTGCATGCGGGCACGGCAGGCGTGTTCGGCGCGGCCGGCTCGCTCGCGGTGCTGATGATGTGGTTGTACTTCTGCGCGGCGGTGTTTCTGTTCGGCGCGGAAGTCGCCGCGTCGTTGTGCCGGGTTGCAGCCTCTCGCGCTCATCCCGGGCTTCGGCAAGCAGGAGACCGTTCCGCGCACAAAACGCCATTGCCATAAACTCGATAAAAAACGGCGCCCGGAAAATCCCGATAGATATTACAAAAACGCGCCCGGATAAACCGACAATTACATTTACCCGACATTAAACATGCATGACGAATTCAGCACGAAAATTGCTGTGCGCATTAACACGGAGAAAAACGGCTTCAACCACGCAAACGCTTAATGCCCGGCGTACACTCGCCGGCAAGCGCTTGCCATGAGGCGCAAGGGCTGCGTTTCCGGCCGCGATCAAACGCGGATTTGCGAATACTCAGGAGGACAATCAATGAGCTGGACTCGGGAACAGAGAAACGTCACGATCGCCGCCTATCTAGGCTGGACGCTCGACGCATTCGATTTCTTTCTGATGGTGTTCGTATTGAAAGATATCGCGCAGGAATTCAATACGGACATTCCGTCGGTCGCGGTCGCGATCATGCTGACCCTGATGATGCGCCCGCTCGGCGCATTGATTTTCGGCTGGCTTGCCGACAAATACGGCCGCCGTCCGACGCTGATGATCAACATCGGGTGCTTCTCGTTGCTCGAACTGCTGTCCGGTCTGTCGCCCAACCTGATGACGCTGCTCGTGCTGCGCGCGCTGTTCGGTATCGCGATGGGCGGCGAATGGGGTGTCGGCGGCGCGCTGACCATGGAAACCGTGCCGCCGAAATCGCGCGGCATCGTCTCGGGTCTGCTGCAGGCCGGTTATCCGAGCGGCTATCTGCTCGCGTCGATCGTGTTCGGCGTGTTCTTTCAATACATCGGCTGGCGCGGCATGTTCTTCGTCGGCGTGCTGCCGGCGCTGCTCGTGCTGTACATTCGCGCGCACGTGCCGGAGTCGCCCGCGTTCCAGACGCTCGAAAAGAAGGTGCGTCCGGGCCTCGTCGCGACGCTCAAGCAGAACATCGGCCTGTCGATCTACGCGATCGTCCTGATGACCGCGTTCAACTTCTTCTCGCACGGCTCGCAGGATCTGTATCCGACTTTCCTGCGCGTCCAGCTCAAGTTCGATCCGCACACGGTGTCGTGGATCACGATCGTCCTGAACATCGGCGCGATCTGCGGGGGCCTGTTCTTCGGCTGGGCATCGGAGAAGATCGGCCGCAAGCGCGCGATCTTCATCGCCGCGCTGATCGCGCTGCCGGTGCTGCCGGTGTGGGCGTTCTCCACCACGCCGTTTCTGCTTGCGCTCGGCGCGTTCCTGATGCAGATCTCGGTGCAAGGCGCGTGGGGCGTGATTCCGGTGCACCTGAACGAAATCTCGCCCGATGAAATCCGCGCGACCTTCCCCGGGCTCGTGTACCAGCTGGGCAATCTGATCGCCTCCGTCAACGGTCCGATGCAATCGAAGATCGCCGAGATGCACGACAACAACTACGCGCTCGTGATGGCGGTCGTAATCGGCATCGTCGCGATCGTGATCTGCGCGCTGATTCCGTTCAGCCGCGAGCGCCGCGGCATCGACATGACGCAGTCCGCGCGTGAGATCGTCGGCGCGGGATCGGCGGGCGGCGCGGTACGAGGACAGCGCATTTAACCGCTTCGGGCGTTCGCATCAACGCCAGGCGCGCATCAAGTCGCAACGCAAGACGAGGCCGTTCCGGTTCGCCCGGAACGGCCTTTTCATTTCCGGCGCGGCCGGTATCACGAGTCGCGCTTCGCAAGCACGACTTTCGTCAGCTCTTCTAGAGGAGTTAGTCGAGCCCGCTCCTTGCTCGCACCGTCCCTCCTTTTTTATCCTGCAAAAAACGATTGTTTCAAATACCGATTTGAATCGCGTGTTTGCGAGCCGGCAGCACCGGCAACTGGGAGACGCAGCATGGCAGTTCGCACCACGGGCCGGCATGTCGGCGATACGAAGTCACGCATTCTCGACGCCGCGGAGACGCTGTTCATCGAATGCGGTTATGAAGCGCTGTCGCTGCGCCAGATCACGTCGCGCGCCGATGTCAATCTCGCGGCGGTCAACTATCACTTCGGCCACAAGGAATCGCTGATTCATTCGATGCTGTCGCGCCGGCTCGATCCGCTGAACGAGGAGCGCGTGAAGCTCATCGACCGCTTCGACGCGATGCTCGGCGCGCGCCTGACCTGCGAGCACGTGCTCGGCGCGATGTTCATTCCGGCTCTGCGTCTGTCGCGCGATCCGCGTGTCGGCGGCAAAGCGTTTCTGCGCCTGCTCGGGCGTGCGTATACCGATCCGTCGTCGTTTGTCCGCGACTTTCTGAACGCGCATTACGAGTCGGTGGCGATGCGCTTCTTCGACGCGTTCCAGCGCGCGCTGCCGCATCTGCCGCGCGAGGAGCTCGGCTGGCGGCTGCACTTCGCGATCGGCGCGCTGTCGGGGGTGCTCGCCGGCACCGATACCGACAGCCTGATTGGCGAGTTCTCGCAAGGCAAGCCGATGAACGATCTGCAACTGATCGCGCGCCTCGCGTCGCTGATCGTCGCCGCGCTGAAGGCGCCGCTGCTCGACGGCACGCAACTGGCCGCATTCGCGGCGGTACTCGGCGATGCGACCGACGACGATGGCGCGGTCGGCACGTTCGCTAATGCGCATCGAGACACCAGCGGCGAAGCGGCTGCGTGCGCCGCGCCATGTGACGCGTAGCGCGGCGCACAGGTGGCCCGGCGATTGCATCACCAGAGAAAAGGCAACCCAAAAAATCAGCAGAGCGCGAGCGGTGCGCGCCCGTGGGCCGCATTCGCACGCAGCAACGACAGAGGAGGAAACATCATGCCGTGGTTCATCCTGGCGCTCGTCATCGCCGCCTTCGCTCTCGTCTACGTGCAGGCGCGCGCCTCGTGGCGGCTCGCGGCGCTGATGGTCTGGGTCGCGGCCGAGCACCTGAGCGGCGCGGCTGGCCCGCTGCTGACGGCCTTGCTCGCAATCGTGTTCGTGCTCCCCGCCCTCGTGCTGACGATCAAGCCGCTGCGCCGCGCATGGCTCGCGAAACCGCTGCTCGACACGTTCCGCAAGATCCTGCCGGAGATGTCGCCGACCGAGCGCGACGCGATCGAAGCCGGCACGGTGTGGTGGGACGCCGAGCTGTTCTCGGGCCGCCCGCACTGGGACACGCTGCTCGGCTACGGCCCGGCCGCGCTCAGCGCCGAAGAGCAGGCATTCCTCGACGTCGAATGCGAGCAGTTGTGCGACCTCGCGAACGACTGGGACACCACGATGGTCTGGCAGGACCTGTCGCCGCAAACGTGGCAGTTCATCAAGCAGCACGGCTTTCTCGGCATGATCATTCCGAAGCAGTACGGCGGCAAACAGTTCTCCGCGTACGCGCATTCGCAGGTGATCATGAAGCTCGCGACGCGCTGCACGGCCGCGGCCGTCTCGGTGATGGTGCCGAACTCGCTCGGCTCCGCCGAGCTGCTGATGCACTACGGCACCGACGCGCAGAAGAACTACTATCTGCCGCGTCTCGCGCGCGGCGAGGAAATCCCCTGCTTCGCGCTGACGAGCCCGTACGCCGGTTCCGACGCCGCCGCGATTCCCGATGTCGGCATCGTCTGCCAGGGCATGCACGAAGGCCGCGAGACGCTCGGCTTTCGCGTCACGTGGGACAAGCGCTACATCACGCTCGGGCCGATCGCGACGGTGCTCGGCCTCGCGTTCCGCGCGCTCGATCCCGACCATCTGCTCGGCGCGAACGACGAACCCGGCATCACCTGCGCGCTGATTCCGACCAACCACCCTGGCGTGAACATCGGCCGCCGTCACTGGCCGTTGAACGCGGTATTCCAGAACGGCCCGAACTCGGGCAAGGACGTGTTCATTCCGCTCGACTGGGTGATCGGCGGACGCGCGCAGGTCGGCAACGGCTGGCGCATGCTGATGGAGTGTCTGGCGGCGGGCCGCGCGATCTCGCTGCCGTCGTCGAACGTCGGGATGGCCAAGGTCGCGGTGCGCGGCACCGGCGCGTATGCCGCGATTCGCCGCCAGTTCCGCACCGCCGTCGGCAAGTTCGAGGGCGTGCAGGAAGCGCTCGGCCGCATGGGCGGCAACCTGTACGTGATGGACGCCGCGCGCCGCCTGTCCGCGCAGGCGGTCGATCTCGGCGAAAAGCCGTCGGTCATTTCGGCGATCGCCAAATATCACATCACCGAGCGCGCGCGCATGGTCATCAACGACGGCATGGACGTCGTCGCCGGCAAGGGCATTTGCATGGGGCCGTCGAATTTTCTGGCGCGCGCGTATCAGCAGATGCCGATCTCGATCACCGTCGAAGGCGCGAACATTCTGACGCGCTGCCTGATCATCTTCGGCCAGGGCGCGATCCGCTGCCACCCGTACGTGCTGAAGGAAATGACCGCGACGCGCGAGCCAGATCGCGCGAAGGCCTTGCGCGAATTCGACGCGGCCTTCTTCGGTCACGTGAATTTCACGCTGTCGACCGTGCTACGCAGCACCGTGTATGGGCTGACCGGCGGCGCGCTGATCGCGAAGCCGCGCCGCGCGTACGCGCCGCTCCATCCGTACTACCGCGCGGCGACGCGTCTGTCGACCGTGTTCGCGCTGCTCGCCGACGTGTCGATGCTGGTGCTCGGCGGCGATCTGAAGCGCCGTGAACGCATCTCGGCACGCCTCGGCGACGTGCTGTCGCAACTGTTCCTGATCTCGGCGACGCTGAAGCGTTTCGAGGACGAAGGCCGTCAGCAGGACGACCTGCCGCTCGTGCGCTGGGGCGTCGAGGATGCACTGTACAAGGCGCAGCACGCGCTCGACGGCGTGCTCGCGAACTATCCGAACCGGCTCGCCGCGACGCTCGTGCAGCTGCTCGCGTTCCCGTTCGGCCTGCCGCATCGCGAGCCGTCGGACCGGCTCGGCAGCGAGATCGCCGAACTGATGCAGACGCCCGGCGCCGCGCGCGAGCGGCTCGTCGCCGACTCGTACGTGCCGCGTCCCGACGTCGACGCGCTCGGCTATGGCGAGCTCGCGTTCGCGCTAAATCCACGGTTCACGCTAATCGAGCACAAGCTGCGCGACGCGGTCGAACAGGGCCTGCTCGAACCGCTGCCGCAAAGCCTGCCGCAGCTCGCCGCGTGGACCGATGCGGCGCAACGTCAGGGCCTCATCGACGCCGACGAGCGGCGGGTGCTCGACGACTACGCGCGCTACGGCGCGCAGGTCGTCAAGGTCGACGATTTCCCGGCCGACTTCGACCTGCTCGCGAGCTTGCAACAGCGCAAGCAGGCGCTCGAAAAGGCGCTGGATCTGGCGGCCTGACGCGCGCGCTCACGCAGAAAAAACTACCGATGCGGCGCGGCAACCCGTACCCGAGTCACGCAACTCAAGGCACACTGACACACGTCCGGCAGCCCTGAAAAATCGCTGGGGCTACCCGCGGCGCGTCCAGCGGAGCAACCGATAACATGAACGACTCCTACCTGAAGTTCGTCAACTCGCCGTTCGGCGGCCGCCTCGCGCGCTCCCTCGGCCTGCCGAAGCCCGAGGTGCTGCGGCGCTACCGGGCGGACCGGCCCGAATTCGACGGTCTGATCGCGATCGGCGCGGGCCGCGAGCCGCGCCTGTTCGACGCGCTCGCGAGTCTGATCGCCAGCATCGGCATGACGAGCGTCGCGCACGAAAGCGCCGGGCTGTGGGTGCCGCTCGCCAATCGACACGGCCTGATGACCGGCCGCTTCGAGCCGGCCGAAGCCGGTGCGCCCGGCAAGCTCGCCGCGCTGCTGTTCGACGCCAGTGGTATCGACGACAGCAGCCATCTCGAACCATTGCACGGCTTTTTCCACGACACGCTGCGCTCGCTCGGCAAGTGTGGGCGCATCGTCGTGCTGGGGCGGCCGCCCGAGGCCTGCGCGAGCCCGCGTCAGTGGACCGCGCAGCGCGCGCTCGAAGGGCTCGTGCGTTCGCTCGGCAAGGAAGCGCGGCGCGGCATCACCGCGAATCTCGTGTACGTCGCGGACGGCTCTGAAAGCGCCATCGACGCGACGCTGCGTTTCTTCCTGTCGCCGCGTTCGGCCTATGTGTCGGGTCAGGTGGTGCGGATCGCGGCCAGCCGCAACGAAGCGCTACCGCCCGGCGCGCCCGCGTTCGACTGGCGCCAGCCGCTCGCCGGGCGGCGTGCGCTCGTCACGGGCGCCGCGCGCGGCATCGGCGCCGCGATTGCGAGCGTGCTTGCGGCCGAGGGCGCGCATGTGATCGGCGTCGGTCATCCTCGAGATGGTCGTCAGCTGAACGGCAGCGCGCTCGCGTTCGACATCGCCGCGCCCGAAGCGCCCGCGCAGATCGCAGCGGCGCTCGATGAGCTCGGCGTCGACATCGTCGTGCACAACGCCGGCATCACGAAGGACAAGACCATCTCGAGGATGACCGACGCCGCGTGGCAAAGCGTGATCGACGTCAATCTGGGCGCGCAGGAGCGCATCGACGACGCGCTGCTCGCGGGCGGCATCCTGCGCGATGGCGGGCGCATCGTCGCGGTGTCGTCGATCAGCGGCATCGCGGGCAATGCCGGCCAGACCAACTATGCGACGTCGAAGGCCGGCGTGATCGGCCGGGTGCAAAGCATGGCGCCGCAACTGCGCGCGCGCGGCATCACGATCAACGCGGTCGCGCCCGGCTTCATCGAAACGCAGATGACCGCGAAAATGCCGCTCGCGCTCCGCGAGGCCGGCCGCCGCATGAACTCGATGAGCCAGGGCGGCCAGCCCGTCGACGTCGCGCAGACCATCGCGTGGCTCGCGCATCCGGGCTCGGCCGGCGTGACGGGCCAGGTCGTGCGCGTGTGCGGTCAAAGCCTGATCGGCGCCTGAACCGGAGCATGGCTATGGACGAACCACGCGATCCGTTCGGCAGCCGTCACCTCGCGCCCGCGCCGGGCGGCGACGGCGCGCGGCCGAAAACCGTCGTCATCGAAACGCTGCCCGCGCCGGCGAAACTTTACGGGCGCGCGCTGACGGGCATCGTCAAGCGAGGCCGCGAATCGCGGCTGCCGCCGTTGCGGCTCGTGCGCCCCGCCGTCGTGCTCGAGCCCGGCCCCGCGTGGCGCTATGCGCGCGTGTGCGGCTTCATTCCCGAGCACGGCGTGCCGCTCACTTACCCGCACCTGCTCGCGTTTCCGCTGCATCTGCTGATGCTGACCGACCCCGCGTTTCCGTGGCCCGCGCTCGGTCTCGTGCATCTGGCCAATCACGTGCGGCTGCGCCGGCCGCTCGCCTACAAGGATCTGTTGCGCATCGAGGTCGAATTTGGCGCGATGCTGCGCCACGACAAGGGCCAGGCATTCGTCGTGCATACGCGCATCTATCGACGCGGCGAGGCGGTGTGGGACGGCGACAGCATCTATCTGAAGCGCGCGGTGCCAGCGCTCGGTCATCCGCTCGAAGCGCTCGCGCTCGGCCCCGACGCGCTGCAACGGATCGCGCGCTGGCAGCTCGCGCCGCAACTGGGCCGCGACTATGCGAGCGTGTCCGGCGACTACAACCCGATCCACCTGAGCGCGCTGTCGGCGAAGGCGTTCGGCTTTCCGCGGGCGATCGCGCATGGCATGTGGACGCTCGCGCGCGCTGCTTCGTCGCTGCAGCCGCCGAAGCCGCTCGCCGAAGCGACGCTCGCCGCCGAGTTCAAGCTGCCGATGCTGCTGCCCGGCGAAGCGTCGCTGTGGAGCGCCTCGCCTTCGCTGATCGAGCGCGATCTCGAGGTGCGCGATATCGCCGGGGTCAAGCCGCATTTGCGCGCGCGCATGCAGTGGCGGCTGCTGTGAGCCGCGAGCGCGCCGTTCGTAGCGTTTGCATCGTTTGCATCGATTGCTTCGACCAATGATCCGGGCACGACCCAAAGGAGCCGAGCATGTCCCACCCGCAACCCGCCGTGCGCCGCGTCGCCGTCATCGGCGGCAACCGGATTCCGTTTGCGCGCTCGAACACCGCGTACGCGAGCGCATCGAATCAGGACATGCTGACCTTCACGCTGCAAGGGCTCGTCGATCGCTACGACCTGCACGGCGTGCGTCTCGGCGAAGTCGCGGCGGGCGCGGTGATCAAGCATTCGCGCGACTTCAACCTGACGCGCGAGTCGGTGCTGTCCACCACGCTCGCGAAGGAAACCCCCGCCTACGACGTGCAGCAGGCCTGCGGCACCGGCCTCGAAGCGGCGATCCTCGTCGCCAACAAGATCGCGCTCGGGCAGATCGACGCGGGCATCGCGGGCGGCGTCGACACCACCTCCGACGCGCCGATCGGCGTCAACGAGCGGATGCGCAAGATTCTGCTCGAAGCGAATCGCGGCAAGAGCACCGGGCAACGGGTTGCCGCGCTCAGCAGGCTGCGGCCCGGCATGTTCTTCAAGCCGCTGTTGCCGCGCAACGTCGAGCCGCGCACCGGGCTGTCGATGGGCGAGCATTGCGAACTGATGGCCAAGCGCTGGAACATTTCGCGCGAGGCGCAGGACGTGCTCGCCTACGAAAGCCATCGCAAGCTCGCCGATGCGTACGCGCGCGGCTTCGTCAACGATCTGATGACGCCGTACAAAGGCCTCGCGCGCGACAACAACCTGCGCGCCGACCTGTCGCTCGAAAAGCTGTCGAATCTGAAGCCGGTGTTCGACCGCGACGCCGGCACGCTGACCGCGGGCAACTCGACGCCGCTGACCGACGGCGCATCCGCGGTACTGCTCGCAAGCGAAGCATGGGCGGCCGAGCGCGGCTTGCCGGTGCTCGCGTATCTGAGCTGGTCGGAAACCGCGGCCGTCGACTTTTTCGACAGGCAGGAAGGCCTGCTGATGGCGCCCGCCTACGCCGTGCCGCGCATGCTCACGCGCGCCGGCCTCGCGTTGCAGGACTTCGATTTCTATGAGATTCACGAAGCGTTCGCGGCCCAGGTGTTGTGCACGCTCGCGGCATGGCAGGATGACGAATATTGCCGTACGCAGCTTGGCCTCGCCGGCGCGCTGGGGTCGATCGATCGCACGAAGCTCAACGTGAACGGCGGTTCGCTCGCGACCGGCCATCCGTTTGCGGCGACGGGCGGACGCATCGTCGCCGCGCTCGCGAAGATGCTCGCGCAACTCGACAAACCGGCTGGTGGCGCACGCGGGCTGATCTCGATCTGCGCGGCGGGCGGCCAGGGGGTCGTCGCGATTCTGGAGCGCTAGCGCGGCAGCGGATACCAACATATCAGGAGGCAACCGATGATCGAGCCCACCCAAGCGCCGCAGCAAGTGCCGGATGCAGGCAGCACTCAGGTGTCAAACCCGGCGCCAAACGCGGCGCCAAACCCCGCACCGAACACCGACGGCATCTGGTACGCGTCCTATCCGGACGACGTGCCGCGCGACATCGACGTCACGCAATACGAATCGATCGACCAGTTCTTCGACGAATGCACCGCGCAGTTCCGCGAGCGCGTCGCGTACGTCAGCGTCGGCGCGAGCCTGACGTACGGCGAGCTGGCCCGCAAGGCGAGCGCGTTCGCGGCCTACCTGCAAAGCATCGGCGTTGAGCCCGGCGAGCGCGTCGCGATCATGCTGCCGAACACGTTCCAGTATCCGGTCGCGCTGTTCGGCACGATCAAGGCGGGCGCCGTGGTCGTCAACGTGAATCCGCTCTATACGGTGCGCGAACTCGCGCACCAGCTAAAGGACAGCGGCGCGCAGACGATCGTCGTGTTCGAAAACTTCGCGAAGACGCTCGAAGACGCGTTGCCCGGCACCCAGGTGCGCAACGTGATCGTGACCGGCCTCGGCGATCTGCTCGCCGACGGCGTGAACCTGAAGGGCCACCTGCTCAATTTCATGCTGCGTCACGTGAAAAAGATGGTGCCCGCCTACCAGCTGCCGCAGGCGGTGCCGCTGCTGAAAGCGCTTTCGATCGGTTACGCGCGGCCGCACACGCCGGTGCGCGCGAGCCACGAAGACATCGCGTTCCTGCAGTACACGGGCGGCACGACAGGCGTCGCGAAAGGCGCGATGCTCACGCACCGGAACATCATCGCCAATCTGTTGCAGGCGAAGGCATGGGCCGCGGGGCAACTGTCCGGCGAAGGCGAAACGGTGCTCACACCGCTGCCGCTCTATCACATCTACTCGCTGACCGTGAACGCGCTGATTTTCATGGGGCTCGGCGGGCGCAACATCCTGATCGCGAATCCGCGCGACATGAAGCGGGTGATGATGATCCTGCGTCACGAAAAATTCACCGGCATGACCGCGGTCAACACGCTCTATAACGCGTTCCTCGACAACGAGGAATTCTGCCGGCGCGATTTCTCGGACCTGAAGCTCGCGATGGCGGGCGGCATGGCGACGCAGAAGAGCGTCGCGGAGCGCTTCAAGGCGGTGACGGGCAAGCCGATCGTCGAGGGCTACGGGCTGACCGAGTGCTCGCCGATCGTGTCGATGAATCCGGTCGATCTGACCAATCTGCGCGACTTCGAGGGCTCGGTCGGACTGCCCGCGCCGTCCACGCAGGTGCGCTTCAGGAAAGACGACGGCAGCTGGGCCAATATCGGCGAGGCGGGCGAGCTGTGCGTGAAGGGCCCGCAGGTGATGAAGGGCTACTGGAACCGCCCCGACGAAACCGCGAAGGTGATCGACGACGACGGCTGGCTCGCGACCGGCGACATCGGCGTGATGGACTCGCGCGGCTTTATCCGTCTGATCGATCGCAAGAAGGACATGATCCTCGTGTCGGGCTTCAACGTGTATCCGAACGAAATCGAGGATGTGATCGCCGCGCATCCGGACGTGCGCGAAGTGGCCGCGATCGGCGTGCCCGATCCCGCTCAGGGCGAGCGCGTGAAGGTGTTCATCGTGCGGCGCACGCCGACACTGACCGCCGAGCAGGTGATCGCGTACTGCCGCAAGAATCTGACCGGCTACAAGGTGCCGAAGCTCGTCGAGTTCCGCGACGAGTTGCCGCAAACCAATGTCGGCAAAATTCTGCGCCGTGCATTGCGCGACGAGGAACTCGCGAAACAGAAGTCTGCCTGACGGGAATAAGCATTGCTTCAATGCGTTATAGCTTTGTTGCCTTGCGTTATAGCTTTGTTGCCTTGCGTTATTGCCTTGCATGTTGCATGAGCGGCCGCGCCACTTTCTGGAGAAATTCATGAAGCACCGCATGTCCGCCCGCTCTCATCGCTTGCGACCCCGCTTGCGATTCCGCTCGCTGCCGGGTGCGCTGCTCGTCACGCTCGCCCTGCTATCGGGGCCGGCGGCGGTCGCGCAGAACGACGACCGGCCGCCCCCGCTCGACACCGCGAACGCCGTCAAGCCGCCCACCACGCCGCCCGCGCAGGTCGGCAAGCTGACGCTCGACCAGCAGGTCAAATGGCTGCGCGCCGCGCAGCAAAGCGGCACGCTCGAAAAACTCGACGACGCGCAACTGGTCGCGCTGTTCAAGTCGCTCGATCCGCTGACGCTGCCGCGCTATATCAAGGAAGGGCCGAACGGCTACCCGTCGTATGAGTTCACGATGTCGCGCTCCGAACGCATTCGCGGCATCTGGCCCGACAAGCCCGATCACATGCTCGTGCGCGTCGCGCACGACCCGCTGCGCATCTACGCGAAGTGGCTGCCCGACGGCGCGCACGCGGGCCAGGAAATCATCTACGACGAATCGAAGCGCAGCGACGAAACGCTCGGCCACCTCGGCGGCATCATGAATGTGATGCCGTTGTGGACGTCGCTGACCGGCGCGCTCGCACGCTCGCAATCGAATCACAGCGTGCGCGATCTCGGCACCGAGTACGTTGCCGATCAATACCTGAGTGAAGGGAAAAAATACAGCCAGACCGGCTTGCCGCGTTCGGTGCAGATCGAAGTGAAAACGATCGACGATGTGCGCGTCGTCGCGTTCACGTTCGAAACACCGGTCGGCCAGCCGCAGTTCTACGCGAAAAAGGAAACGCTCGGGCTCGATCTGCGGCATCCGTTCTTTCGCACCATCGAGTCTTACGACAACGACGGCAAGATCTTCGAGCAGATCGTGTTCGAGAGCATCACGCCGAAGACGTTCGACGATTCGACCTTCGATCCGAACAACAAAGACTATAAGTTCTAGCCGGGTTTTTGCCGGTTTTTAGCCGCGCCCGCTGCGCGGCGTCAGCGCGAAAGCCACGTGGACGGGTTGCGCATGCAGCCCCTCGCGCGCTTCGTGACGATGCTCGACGAAGCGTCCGGTGCGCAGCGCGAGGTGTTGCAGCACGAAGTAATCGGACGCGCGCGTGAAGCCGATCAGCGCGGGCATCGGGTGCGGGGTCCGGCCGTCGTCTAGCAGCGGCGCGAGGGTGGTGAACCACAGCGCGCCGGCATCGTCGCCGGTTTCGAAGGTCGGCAATCGCAGATGCGCGGCATAGCGCGCGAACGACGCGCCGCATTCGAGCGTCGAGTCGACGATCGCGAACGCGCGCGCATCGTCGGCACACGCGGCGGCTTGCGCGAGCCACGGCCATGCGCCGCCCGCGGCCGTCGCGAGCCATGCACCGGTCAGCATGAAAGTGCGTCGATCCATTGGCGTGTACGTTCCATTCACTCGTTGATCCCGCGCTTGCTCACGCGCTTGTTCACGCGCTTTTTCACGCGCTTTTTCATGTATAGCCTCGCCGGTCGCGCCACGCCGCGGGCCAGATGCCCTGCTTGCCCGGCGCGAGAATGCCGTTCGGGTCGAGCGCATCCTTCAGCGTTTCCGCGAAGCGCAGCGACGCACCGTCGTTGAAGCTGTATTGCGCGGCCGCGAAATCCATATACGCGAGATGCGCGCGATATTCGCCGTAGCCGGCCGCGCGCGCGTCGCTCATCAGCGAGCGCAGCAGCGCGCCGGCCTGCTCCACCTGGTTCGCGTCGTGCCGATCGAAGATCGCCGCGAAAATGTGATGCAGATGCCGCGCGCCCGCCGTGAAGCCGCCGTAGTAATCGAAGCCGTATTCGGCGGCGCGCGCTTTCACCATCGTGTACTGGCGCATCGCGTCGCGCCCGGTCGCCGGACAGATCGGCGCGAAGTCGACGTGCGCGCCCGCGCCGCCGCGCCAGTCGAGCATGCGAAACGCGGTCATCGCGGGGATGCCGGCCATGTTGCGGTCGCCGCCGCCGCTCGGCTGCGCATCGCCCGCATAACGCGCCGCCGCGAGCCGCGCATCGGGCACCCGCGCGAACGCGCGCTCGATCAGCGCGTAGCGCGCGTCGATCACCTCGGGCGTGCCGTATAGCGCGAAATGCAGGTTCCAGCGGCCGACGCCGAGTTTGTCGAGCATCGCCTGCACCGCGCTCTCGGGCATCGCGCCCGCGCCGTGGTACCACTGCCGGCGTGGCGACAGGCCCGCCGCGCGCCGCAAGCCGCCCTCGATCACCGCGTGATTGCGGATCGTGCCGTCGAGCCGCAACGGCCGCAGAATCTCGACGATCGCCTCCAGATCGGCCTCGCGGCGAAACTGGATTTCGCCCAGCAGATACGCGGGCGGTGCGGGCATCAGCCACACGCCGAGCTTGGTCACGATGCCGTAGTTCGACTGCATGAACAGCGCATCGAACGACGGCCCGTAGCCCGGCTGATACAGCTGCCACGCCGTGCCGATTTCGACGCCGCCCATGCCGGTGCGCAGCAGGTCGCCGTTGGCGAGCATCACCTCCATTCCGCATTGCGCGGCCGCGTGGTCGCCATAGTCGGTATAGCCGAAGCCGCGCTCGAGCGTATTGCCGACCACGCTGCCCCAGCCGGCGGCCGGTGGATCGACCCACAGCTTGTAGCCCTTGTCGCGCAGATGCGCGTACAGATCGAAATAGCTGACGCCGGGCTCGACGAGCGCATAGGCGAGCGTTTCATTGACTTCGAGGATGCGGTTCATGCGCTGCAAGTCGAGCACGACCGAGCCGGTCAGACGCGGCGCGGCGCCGCCGTACGCGAAGTTGCGCCCGGTCGACACGGTCCATAGCGGAATCCGGTACTGATTGGCGATGCGCAGCACCGCGCGGATTTCATCGACCGACGCGGGCAGCACCGCGGCGCTCGCGGCGAACGCACCCGGCTCGCCGGGCGCGAACGGATCGATATAGACGGCGAGGCCGGCGTCGGAACTCAGCACGTGCGCGTCACCGACGATCGCGCGCCAGCCGGCAAGCGCACGGTCGAACTGCGCGGCGGACAGGTTGGGCGGCAGCGTCGGGGGCAAGGCGTCTCCTTGTCGGTCGGGTAAGCCGAGGGTGCGGCCCGCTTGGAAGCAGCAATGCGTGCGTGGGCCGCCGACGGCCTTTACGACACGCTACCGCCCCCTACTGCTGCCACGCCTCAGGCTTACCACCGAGCTCGCTGCACACGTCGATCGCGATTTCGCGCAGCTTGCCTTCCGTGATCGCGCCGGACAGCGCGTAGCCCATGCGGTCGCTGACCCAGTAGAAGGTGCGGCGGTTGCCGTCGCGAAACAGGCGGAACACGGTTTCGTCGCGCGTGACACCGGTCACATACAGCGTCAGGCGCGCGCCGGCCTGGTTCTCGTACATGAACTGCGCGGCCGGCCCGGACTCGCCGGGCAGCAGCCGGCCGCCCACCAGCGAATAACCATACTCCTGCAGCGACGGCACCGACAGCGGCCGATTCAGCCGCTTCGACAGCCACGCGATCAGATGCTCCTCTTCGCTCGCCGCGACTTCGACCGGATGACGCCGCTCCGGCGAGTACACCGCGTACGCGACATCCGCGCGCTGCGCAAAACCGGCCGGCTGGCCGCCGAAGCCGCTCCACGCGCCGCCGCTCAGCCGCGGCGCGAGCGGACCGAGCACCAGCGCGAGCCCGGCGCCGGCCGCGAGCCAGCAGGCGGCGAGACCGGCGCGCTGCCACCACGGCCGCGCACGCCGCACGACGATGAAAGCCGGCTCCTGCTCCGCGGGCTGGCTGCCGGCGTAATGTCGCTCGCCCGGTTCAGCGGCTTGCTGCTCGTAGTCGGCTTCCTGCCCCGCTTGCGCGTGCCAAGCATCGCTGCCCGGCACGCCGCACAGCGCCCGCAGCGCCGCCTTCTGCGCGCGCCACGCCGCGACGCGCGCGGCGGCCTGCGGATGCTGGCGAAGCTGCGTTTCGACCGCGGCGCGCTGCTCATCCGTCAATTCGCCATCGACATAGGCCGACAGCGAGCGCAGATCGGGCTCGTCGGGCAATCCGGATTCGGGGTTATCGTTGTTCATTATCGGTTTCTCACCACTTTCAGCGGCGCTACTTTGTGCGCCGCCCGCGGCGCACGGGGCTGCGGTCCGTGCATTGGCCCCGGCGGCTCCTCGCACAGCAACGCGCGCATATGCTCGCGTGCCCGCGACAGCCGCGACATCACTGTACCGATCGGCACCCCCAATGCACTCGATGCCTCCTGGTACGACAACTCCTCCACGCACACCAGCAGCAGCACCTCACGCTGCTCGAGTGGCAGGCAGTACAGCGCGCGCTGCACGTCGCGCAGAACCAGACCGTCGACCTCGCCGTGCGGCGCCTCGAGATTGCGCCAGGGCGCGCTTTCCTCGTCGACGGCGATCTCGCGCCGCCCGCGCAGTTGGTCTATGTACAGATGCCGCAGGATCGTCAGCAACCACGCGCGCAGGTTGCTGTTCGGCCGGAATGCCGACCAGCGCGCAAGCGCGCGCTCCGCCGTATCCTGGACGAGATCGTCGGCCCAGGCGCGGTCGCCCGTCAGTGCGCGCGCATAGCGGCGCAACTGGGGCAGCCACGCGATCACTTCCGATTCGAAGCTCACCCGGTGTGCCAGGCGCGGTCGCGGCTCTAGTAGCCGCCGCTGCTGTTGCTGTTGCCGCTCGAACTCGACGCGGCGTTGTCGGTGTCGGCCGCGTGAGCAAGGGAGCCGCAGGCGAGCGCGAGCAGGACGAAGAGCGCTGACAGAATACGGGATGCTTTCATCATGTTGAATCTCCTCACGGATGCCCGGCGCGCGATCGACCGACAGGCGCGGCGGGCGGTGGGCGGCAGGCCGCCGAATGCGGTGCTGCCATACTGGGCTTAACGCTGCGACCGAGCGGTTTATTCCATCGCGGCCGTGGCGCCGTGTCGCTGCGCTGCTGTTGCGCTGCTTTCTCCGGGAGTTTTTGGTTTTTTCGGGGCATTTCGACGCCGCCGCGGGCGGTCGCGCAGCACACCCCTATGTTCTTCCTTTTCCGCCACGCTTGCCGGCAATGCCTGGAGAGACCGGAAGAAGACGCCATTGACCAGCAGATTCGTAACTCAACGTTACAGTCTCGCGGTATCGGATGCTTATGGGCTCACAAGCCGTTATAGTGGACGAAGTTCGCCCCGTCGACGCGTACTGCCCCGCCTGGAGTAGAAAGGGTAGAATCGCGGCGAACCACCGTCTATCTAACCTGAATTGTCCATGGCTTCCGCAGAATCGCATCCGCAAAACGACTTCATGAACGCCGCGCGCAAGGAACGAAAGCGCGTCGAGATCTATCTGGTCAACGGCATCCGCCTGACCGGATGCATCGAGTCGTTCGATCAGTACCTGGTGATGCTGCGCACGCCGGTTGGCCTGCAAGGCATCTACAAGCGCGCGATCTCCACGATCCAGCTCGACACCGGCACGCGGCCGGCGCCGCGCACGGGCCGAACGTCGCATGGCGAACATGGCGCGCGCGGCCCGCATGGGTCGCGCGAACATCGCGAGCCGCGCGAGGGGCGTGAATCGTATGGCGCGCCGGCCGCGGAACGCGCGCCGAGCGAGCGCAGCGGCAACCCCGAAGGCCCGGTGGTCGTCACGCGGCGGCGGCGTCTATTCGGCACCGGCGGCGAAGGCGGCAATCATGGCGGCAACCACGGCAGCGGCAACCCCAGCGGCAATCAGGAATAAATACGAAGGAGCGGTGACGGCCGCGCCTCGCTAATCCGCGCACGGACAGAGGCGCTGCAGAATTTTCTCCAGTTGGGTCAGCTGCCGCTCGGTCAGCTCGAATCTCCCCTTGACCGCCAGCACGCGGCGGCGCCAGTAGCCGAGTCGAACAGGTGCAGCGCCGGTTGCCGCGTCGCCCAATCCAGGTGTTCCAGTTCAGCTTCCACGACGTGGGCTGCGAGCACTCGTCGTGTACCCGCCGGCTTTTTCGCGTTCATGTGGTTCGCTGTGTGATGGATCGATGGAGGTGTCGCTTGCGGCTAAAGCGCGGCTCAGGTGCGGCTCAAGCGCGGCCGGGACACTCGGAGAACGAATCGATGCGGGCCGGTTTCAAACGACGCGCCTGCGCGATTCGGCCGACGTTCGTCGATAGCCGCAATGCGCTATGCTGAATCATTGATTCTCTACCGATGGAGCGCGCCATGACCAGCAAAAGCCAGCATGCCTCCCGGCCTGCGCGCACGCGCCGGACGCCGTCGACGTCCGCCGACACGCGGCTCGATGAAGCGCTGATGGAAAGCTTTCCCGCCAGCGATCCGATCGCCGTCGATGTGACGGAGCCGTTTCGCGAGCGGATGCGCAAGACTCAGGCGGATACGCGCAAGCGGCATTGAAATCGCGCCGTCTTGGGTCGCACCATGGCGCGGCAGCGAGCCATCGTGGCTCGCGAACAATGTCGAGTGGAAATGCCGAAAAGCCCGGCGGCGAGAGTGCGATGCGCGGGTTGGCGGGGTGCGGAAAGCACCAAGCGAACTTGACGACGGTAACGCCCGCGGACGGGCGGCACGGCGTATCGATTTGCGCGCCGTGCCGCCCGTCCACCGAGGCTCACATCGTCGTGCTCAACGCAGCGGCAAGCCGCTCTCGAGCTGACGCTGCAGGTTGCGGACCTGACGCTGCGCGACGCGCAACTGATCCTGCGCGGCGGCCTTCTGCTGCGCCAGTTCGGTCGCCTCGGCGCGCTTCTGCTCCTGCTGGCTCGCGACGATGCTCTGCTGCTGACGCGCGACGTCGAGGTCGGCCTGCAGCCGGCTCGCGCGTTCCTGCGACAACGCGACCAGGCGCTGCGTGAACGCCTTCTGCGCTTCGAGTTGCGTACGGCGGATCTCAACGTCCGACAACTGCATCGTCTGCCGCGCGAAATCCTTGTAGATCAGCTCGGCGCGCGAGGCGTCCTGCGTCTTGATCACGCGCCAGAAGTTTTTCTGTTGGAACAGCGCGACGTAGTAGGTCATCTCCTTCCCGTAGAACAGCAGGCTCGCGCCATAGCTGCCGTTATACGTGGTGCGCAGTTCGCTCAGATCCGAGCCATGGATCATCTGCTGCAATTCAGCCACATTCCCGGTGGCGGATTGCCGGCTTTCATCCGGCGTCAGTGCGGTGGTCTCTGCCTGGCCGCCCTGCGACGTGTCGGTCGGCGCGCTCGTGGAAACCGGCTGGGACACGATCGTACCGCTCGCATCACTGTTCTGCAGAGCCTGTGCATTCGCGCCCTGAAGGGCCCCCAATACGATGCATGCGGCCAGAGCAATCTTTCGTAGCTTTGACTTTCGGTCCATGTGACACCTGTTGAACAGATCTTGTTTTAGTAGAAAACGGGGAATTATTACTCAATTTTGCGAGTTCCGGGCTCTTCGTCGAAAATTTGGCACTTGCGCGTTTGCTCCGTTGGCGGCGCGCTATTACAGCCTCGATCTTTTCGTCTGGAAAGCGGTCGTTGATGCGCTGGTGGACAGCGCTTCAACGCGACGCTCTTCCCATAGCTGAATTGACACGCCTCCGAACGACGCGTGCTGATTAGAAGCTTCTCTATCAAACGGCGCATGCGCTTTCGCGTATTCTGCGCTGGCGATGCAAACGGCACGCCGCTAGCATGGGCCCGCATCGCGAAGACCGGTGCCGCGCATCCCACCACGATGCCCATAAAGCCGCGCGACCACGATCGCGCCGTCTCATATCAAGGAGGAAGGCAATGACTCAATTCACTTATCGTGCGCGCGCGCTCGCGCTGCGCACCGCCCGTCATGCCGCGCTCGCCGGCGCCCTGCTCGCCAGCGCCGTGACCGCGATGGCGCAGACCGAGACACCGATCGGCATGTGGCAAACCATCGACGATCATACGGGCCAACCGAAAGCGCTCGTGCAGATCACGCAAGACGGCAATGGCGAATTGAACGGCAAAGTCGTCAAGGGTCTCGGGGCGAACGACCAGCCGGATCGCCGCTGCAGCGCATGCACCGACGCGCGCAAGGACCAACCGATCCTCGGCATGACCATCATCAACAGCATGAAGAAGGATGGCGACGCGTGGGATCATGGCCAGATTCTCGATCCTGAAAACGGCAAGGTCTACAAGTGCAAGATGCATCTCGAAGACGGCGGCAACAAGCTCGTGGTGCGAGGCTATATTGGCGTTGCGCTGCTCGGCCGCTCGCAGACGTGGATCCGGCAGCAGTGAGGTTCGACGTGGAGCCTTTGTGTGGCCTCGCACGTTGCCTGAATGAGCGCATCATGCTGCAACGATGGCGCGCTCAGCACCAGCACGTACAGCATAAAAAAACGGCCGGCGATCCAGAATCGCGCGGCCGTTCTCATTGGGGCAAGTTGTTTGCGTGGGTCATGCTGCCTGCTTGAACGGTGCAGCGTAACCGGACGGCGTCGCCGACACTGCCGTGGCGGATACCTGGTCGTACACGGCGGGCGGAACACGGAACGCCGCGGCTGTGCGGCGGGCCCCGGCGCGCTTGTGCGGCGCGCTCGCGTGCATGCGCATACGCGCTTCCATCAATCTGCAGAGATCTTCGCTTGCGGTGCCGAGCAGTTGCTCCGTGACGTGTTTGAGCACGCCCGATTGGTACCCGGACTTGAAGCGGCGATGACAGGTTTGATACGACGGGTAGCGGCGCGGCATGGTCGACCAGGTGGCGCCGCTATACATGACCCAAAGCACGCCGTTGAGCACTGAGCGGGTATTGGCCAGGGGACGGCCACGCATTTCGGCACGCGGCCGGAGTTCAGGCAGCAGTGGCGCAACGCGCTGCCATTCTTCATCGGTGATTTCGCGGTACGAGTTCATGCTTCCTCCTTTGTCAGAACAACGACAAAAGATAGCTAGTCACCCGCGCGCGGAATATAAGACCACTCCGATTCCTAAGGACTGTCCTAGCCGAGGCTCAGGTTAGAGACGTATCGACGATCCGGCGAGGTGCATCGAGATACTCCTTCGACTGCATCTCGACGATGCGCGATACCGTCCGCGTGAATTCGTTGGCCATCGGACCGTCGACGTACAACTCCTCCGGCGGCACCGCGGCCGACATCAGCAGCTTGACCTTGTGGTCATAGAACACGTCGATGAGCCAGGTGAAGCGGCGCGCTTCCGACGCCATGCGCGCCGACATCTGCGGCACGTCCGACAGGATCACCGCGTGAAAGCGGGTCGCGAGTTCAAGGTAGTCGTTCTGCGAGCGCGGGCCGCCGCACAGCGTCGCGAAGTCGAACCAGACGACGCCATCCGCGCGGCGCAGCGCCTTCAGCTCGCGCTTCTCGATATGGAGCAGCGGACTTTCGTCAGGCACTGCGGCGAGGCGCGCGAAGGCGTCGCGCAGCGCCTTGCCGGCAGCGGCGTCCAGCGGCGTGTGATAGACCTCCACCTGGGCGAGCGTGCGCTGCCGGTAGTCGATCCCCGCGTCGACGTTGATCACGTCGAGCTTCTGCTTGATCAGCTCGATCGCGGGCAGCATGCGGTCGCGATGCAGGCCGTCCGGGTACAGCGTGTCGGGCGCGTAGTTGGACGTCATCACGAACTGCACGCCGTTCTCGAACAGCTTGTCGAGCAGACGATACAGAATCATCGCGTCGGCGATATCCGACACGTGGAATTCGTCGAAGCAGATCAGCCGATAGCGCTTCGCGATGCGGCGCGCGAGTTCGTCGAGCGGATCTGCCCGGCCCTTGAGTTCTTCGAGCTCGCGATGCACCTCGCGCATGAACTCATGGAAGTGCAGGCGGGTTTTGCGATGCAACGGCACGATCATGTAGAAGCTGTCCATCAGGAAGCTCTTGCCGCGGCCCACGCCGCCCCACATGTACACGCCGCGCGGCAGATCCGGGTGAATGATCAGCTTCTTGAACGCGTTCGAGCGGCGCGACTTGTATGCGGTCCACTCTTCATAGCACCGCTGCAGGCGGTCGACCGCCGCGCGCTGCGCCGGATCGGATTGATAACCCCGCGTCTGCAGTTCTTTTTCGTAGTATTCGGTGACGTTCATCGTGTTGCTGCAAAAAGAAAGGCGGGAGGGAGTGAACCCCGCCCGCCTTTGGTGATGCCAAGGTTGCGTTTCAGCTCAGGCGTGCGCGCTTACATGTTCAGCGCGCGCTTGTCGACGGCGAGTGCCGCTTCGCGCATGACTTCCGACAGCGACGGGTGCGGATGGCAAATCCGGCCGATGTCTTCCGACGCCGCCTTGAACTCCATCGCCACCACGGCTTCCGCGATCAGGTCCGATGCGTTCGCCGAGATGATGTGCACGCCGAGCAGTTCGTCGGTCTTCGCGTCGGCGATCATCTTGACGAAACCGTCCGCCTTGTTGATGCCGAGCGCGCGGCCGTTCGCCATGAACGGGAACTGGCCCGTCTTGATCTCGCGGCCTTCGGCCTTCAGCTGCTGCTCGGTCTTGCCGACCCATGCGATTTCCGGCTCGGTGTAGATCACCCACGGAACGCAGTTGTAGTCGATGTGCGGCTTCTGGCCGTCGATCACTTCCGCGACCATCACGCCTTCGTCTTCGGCCTTGTGCGCGAGCATCGGGCCACGCACCACGTCGCCGATCGCGTACACGTTCGGCACAGCCGTCGCGCAGTGGTCGTCGACGTCGATGAAGCCGCGCTCGTTGGCCTTCAGGCCGATCGATTCGAGGCCGAGGTTGTCGGTGTTCGGCACGCGGCCGACCGACACGATCAGGCGGTCGGCTTCGAGCGTCTGCGCGTTGCCGTCCTTGTCCGTGTAGGCGATCGTCACGCCGTTCGCGCCCGTCTTCACTTCGCCGACCTTCACGCCGACGTGAATGTCGAGACCCTGCTTCTTGAACTGCTTGGCTGCTTCCTTCGACAGCGCCTGGTCAGCCGCGCCGAGGAACTCCGGCAGCGCTTCGAGCACCGTCACGTCCGCGCCGAGACGGCGCCACACCGAGCCAAGCTCCAGACCGATCACGCCCGCGCCGATCACGGCGAGCTTCTTCGGTGCCGTGTCGAAGCTCAATGCGCCTTCGTTGTCGGCGATCAGCTTGTTGTCGACCGGGATGCCCGGCAGATGACGCGCCTTCGAACCCGTCGCGATGATCACGTTCTTCGCCGTGACGACTTCGGTTTCACCTTCGCCGCTCACTTCGATCTGCACGCCGGCGTCGGTCTTGCCGGTGAACTTGCCGTGGCCCTTGAGCCACGTGATCTTGTTCTTGCGGAACAGGAATTCGATGCCCTTGGTCATCTTCTCGACGATGCCGTCCTTGCGGGCCATCATCTTCGAGATATCGACCGACACGTCGCCCACCGAGATGCCGTGGTCGGCGAGGTGATGCGACGCGTTTTCAAACTCTTCCGACGACGCGAGCAGCGCCTTCGACGGAATGCAGCCGACGTTCAGGCAGGTGCCGCCAAGCTTCAGCGCGCCGGCCGGGTTCTTCCATTTTTCGATACATGCGACGGTCTTGCCGAGCTGCGCTGCGCGGATGGCGGCGATATAACCGCCAGGGCCTGCGCCGATCACGACGACGTCAAATTCTTTGGACATGACAATCCCTTTGATAGCGGAACGGCGCCGGACCACCCAAGGTGGCGCGCGCCGTTCCTGTACTGCGAAATGCTAGATACGTACTGACTAGATGACGCCGGCTTGCGGTTTCACAAGCCGGCGCGCTCCGGGCGGGCGCTTACAGGTCGAGCAGCAGGCGTGCCGGATCTTCCAGCGCGTCCTTCATCGCGACCAGCGACAGCACGGCTTCGCGGCCGTCGATGATGCGGTGATCGTACGACAGCGCGAGGTAGTTCATCGGGCGGATCACGATCTGGCCGTTTTCGACCACAGCGCGTTCCTTGGTGGCGTGCACGCCGAGAATCGCGGACTGCGGCGGGTTGATGATCGGGGTCGACAGCATCGAGCCGAACACGCCGCCGTTCGAGATCGAGAAGGTACCGCCGGTCATTTCTTCGATCGACAGCTTGCCGTCCTTCGCCTTCTGGCCGAATTCGGCGATCTTCTTCTCGATGTCGGCGAGGCTCAGCTGATCTGCGTTGCGCAGGATCGGCACCACCAGACCGCGCGGCGAACCGACCGCGATACCGATGTCGAAGTAGCCGTGATAGACGATGTCGTTACCGTCGATCGACGCGTTCACGAGCGGGAACTTCTTCAGCGCATGAACAGCCGCCTTCACGAAGAACGACATGAAGCCGAGCTTCACGCCGTGTTCCTTCTCGAACTTGTCCTTGTACTTGTTGCGCAGATCCATGACCGGCGCCATGTTCACTTCGTTGAACGTCGTGAGGATGGCGTTGGTTTGCTGCGACTCGAGCAGACGCTCGGCGATACGCGCACGCAGACGCGACATCGGCACGCGCTGTTCCGGACGGTCCTTCAGCCACTGGTCGGCCGATGCCGGAGCCTTGACGTCCGGCAGCGACGGCTTGGCAGCCTTCGGTGCGGCAGCCGGAGCCGGTGCAGCCTTGGCAGCCGGAGCGCCTGCGGTCAGCACGTCGCCCTTGGTGATGCGGCCGTCGCGGCCCGTGCCGGCGACGTCGCCAGCAGCCAGACCCTTCTCGGCCATCAGCTTGCCGGCAGCCGGCGAAGCAGCGGTGTTCGAGCCCGTTGCGGCAGCAGCCTGAGCCGCGGGCGCGGGAGCCGCTGCGGCGACCGGAGCCGGCTTCACTTCCGCTTCGACAGCGGCGGCGCCTGCGGTGCCTTCCGTGTCGATGTTCGCGATCACCTGGTCCGCCGTGACCGTGTCGCCGTCGTTCGAGATGACTTGCGCGAGCACGCCTGCTGCCGGAGCCGGCACTTCGAGCACGACCTTGTCGGTCTCGATTTCGATGAGGATTTCGTCCTGAGCGACAGCCTCGCCGGGCTTCTTCTTCCACTGCAGCATGGTCGCTTCCGAGACCGACTCGGAGAGCTGGGGAACCTTGACTTCAACAATAGCCATTATGAGTATCCTGAATACGTATCGGGTGACGGCGCATTTTCACGACCGCCTGCGAACCGCGCGCACTGCGCCTGAACCACATGGGAACGTTCGGCGCGGCGCGGGAAAGCGCACTGCGCTCTCCCGGCTCGTCTGTTTCTTTACTTGGCGATCGACGCGCTCTTGAGGCGGCCGAAAGCGCCTTCGACCAGCGCCTTCTGCTGCTCGTAGTGCTTCGCGTAGTAGCCGACTGCAGGCGAAGCCGAAGCCGGACGGCCGCTGTACGCCAGCTTCTGCCCTTCCTTCATGCCTTCCTTCAGATGGTGCTCGATGTAGAACCACGGGCCCTGATTCTGCGGCTCGTCCTGCACCCACACCACTTCGGTTGCGTTGTCGTACTTCTTCAATTCCGCTTCGAACTGCTTGTGAGCGAACGGATACAGCTGCTCGATACGGACGATCGCGACGTCGTTCACCTTCGCTTCGCGGCGATGCGCGACCAGGTCGTAGTACACGCGGCCCGAGCAGACCAGCACGCGCTTGACCTTCTTCGCGTCGATGGTTTCGTCCACTTCGCCGATCACCGGCTGGAACGAACCCTTCGCGAGTTCCGACAGATCCGACACGGCTTCCTTGTGACGCAGCAACGACTTCGGCGTTGCGACGATCAGCGGCTTGCGGAACAGACGGATCATCTGGCGACGCAGCAGGTGGAAGATCTGCGCCGGCGTGGTCGGCTGAACGACCTGCATGTTGTGGTCTGCGCACAGTTGCAGGAAACGCTCGATACGCGCCGACGAGTGCTCCGGACCCTGGCCTTCGTAGCCATGCGGCAGCAGCATCGTCAGGCCCGACACGCGGCCCCACTTCACTTCGCCCGACGAGATGAACTGGTCGATCACGACCTGTGCGCCGTTCACGAAGTCGCCGAACTGCGCTTCCCACGCGACGAACGTGTTCGGTTCAGCGGTCGAGTAGCCGTATTCGAAGCCGAGCACCGCTTCTTCGGACAGCACCGAGTCGATCACCGTGAACTTCGCCTGACCTTCGGCGATGTTCTGCAGCGGCACGTAGGTGCCGTCGTTCCAGCGCTCGCGGTTCTGGTCGTGCAGCACCGCGTGACGGTGCGTGAACGTGCCGCGGCCCGAATCCTGGCCGGTCAGACGAACGGCGTAGCCCGATGCGACCAGCGATGCGAACGCGAGGTGCTCGCCCATGCCCCAGTCGAGCTTCGCTTCGCCGCGGCCCATCGCGCGACGGTCGTTGATCACGCGCTCGACGAGCGGGTGAACCTTGAAGTTTTCCGGAATGGTGGTGATGCGCTCGGCGAGGCGCTTCAGTTCCGCGAGCGGCACGGCCGTGTCGGCCGCGTCGGTCCACTTGCGGTTCAGGAACGGCACCCAGTCCACCGCGTACTTGCTCTTGTAGTTCGAGAGCACCGGGTCGACCGTGTGGTGGCCTTCGTCCATCGCCTTGCGGTAGGCCTTGACGAATTCTTCGCCTTCGTCGGCCTTGATGACGCCCTGCTGCACGAGCTTTTCAGCGTACAGTGCGCGCGTGCCCGGGTGCTTCGAGATCGTCTTGTACATCAGCGGCTGCGTGACCGCCGGCGTGTCCTGCTCGTTGTGACCCAGCTTGCGGAAGCAGACGATGTCGACGACGACGTCCTTGTGGAACTGCATGCGGAAGTCGATCGCCATCTGGATGGCCAGCACGACAGCTTCGGGATCGTCACCGTTCACGTGCAGCACCGGCGCTTCGATCATCTTGACGACGTCCGAGCAGTACAACGTGGAGCGCGAATCGCGCGGGTCGGACGTCGTGAAGCCGATCTGGTTGTTGATGACGATGTGCAGCGTGCCGTGCGTGCCGTAACCGCGCGTTTGCGCGAGGTTCAGCGTTTCCATCACGACGCCCTGGCCTGCGAAGGCCGCGTCGCCGTGGATTTGCACCGGCAGCACCTGGATGCCGTTTTCGTCGCCGCGGCGGTCCATACGCGCCTTCGCCGAGCCCTCGACCACCGGGTTGACGATTTCGAGGTGCGACGGGTTGAACGCGAGCGACAGGTGAACCGGACCGCCTTCGGTCGCGACGTCCGACGAGAAGCCCTTGTGGTACTTCACGTCGCCAGCCGGCAGATCGTCGACGTGCTTGCCTTCGAATTCAGCGAACAGGTCGGCCGGCATCTTGCCGAGCGTGTTGACCAGCACATTCAGACGGCCACGGTGAGCCATCGCGATGACGATTTCCTGAACGCCGCGCAGACCGCCGTGACGCACGACTTCGTCCATCGCCGCGATGAAACTCTCGCCGCCTTCGAGCGAGAAGCGCTTCTGACCGACGTACTTGGTGTGCAGGAAACGCTCGAGGCCTTCGGCGGCCGTCAGGCGGTTCAGGATGTGCTTCTTCTTGTCGTTGCTGAAGTTCGGCGTCGAACGGATCGATTCGAGGCGTTCCTTCCACCAGCGCTTCTGTTCCGGATCGCTGATGTACATGTACTCGGCGCCGATCGTGCCGCAGTACGTGTCGCGCAGGGCTTTGACGATCTCGCGCAGCGTCGCGCGCTCGAACCCGAAGTACAGATTCGTTGCGCTGAACTCCTGGTCCATGTCGGCTTCGGTGAAGTCGTAGAACGCGGGTTCAAGTTCGGGGATCGCGGGACGTTCGCGGCGCTTCAGAGGATCGAGATTGGCCCATTGCGAGCCGAGGAAGCGATATGCGCCGATGAGGGACTGGACGTAAACCTGTTTGCGGGCAGTTGCTAGATCTTCGCCGCCGGTAGTTGCGCGCGGCAGGAAGGCATTGGCCTTGGCGCGCTGTGCAAACGATTCGACGATCGGGCCGTGGGCCACGTCGTTGGCGTTGCTGCCGTCCGATGCGGGCACGTTCTGCAACGCATCGAAATAGCTGCGCCAGGTCTCGGGCACTGACGCCGGATTATCGAGATACGCTTCGTACATTTCTTCAACGTACGGAGCATTGCCGCCGAACAGATAAGAGTTCGACTGGAATTGCTTCATCATTTTTACGCTCACCTTTCTTCGAGCTTCTCGAGAAATAGCGGGTTACAGAACCTTCCGCGACACGGCCTGACCGTTTAGCGGATTGCGCGAATCAAGTCTTGCTTGGAAGGACCTAAAACTTTGCACCCGGGAGCATAGCACAGAACGAATAGCCCAGATAGCGGACAGCACACGCGGGAAAGCCTGTGATGGCGGGCGTTTCGCGGGTGACGGGGTGCTTCTTCAAAGCGCGCAATAGTCTTCTGTAGAAAATGAGAAGGCGAATTGCGCAATAGGTGTCTACACCTGTGCCGTCCGGAAAGTGCCTAGGCATGATGCAACGCCACAAGTGCCGACGCGCCGAAAACAAAAAAGCCACCCGAAGGTGGCTTCCGTTGCCTGCTGTCCAGACGGATTCGAGTCCCGCTTATTCGCCGGCAACCTTGTTGCGGCTGGCGCTGCGGCGCTCGTGTTCCTTCAGGTAGCGCTTGCGCAGACGGATCGACTTCGGCGTGACTTCGACCAGCTCGTCGTCGTCGATGAACTCGACAGCGTATTCGAGCGACAGCTGAACCGGCGGCACGAGACGCACCGCTTCATCGGTGCCCGACGCGCGCACATTGGTGAGCTGCTTGCCCTTGATCGGGTTCACGACGAGATCGTTGTCGCGGCTGTGAATGCCAATGATCATGCCTTCATACAGCGCTTCACCCGGCGACACGAACATGCGGCCGCGGTCCTGCAGCTTCCACAATGCGTACGCGACTGCCGCGCCGTCGTCCTGCGAGATCAGCACGCCGTTGCGACGCTCGCCGACCGCGCCTTCCTTGACCGGCTGGTACGAATCGAAGGTGTGGCTCATCAGACCCGTGCCGCGCGTCAGCGTGAGGAATTCCGACTGGAAGCCGATCAGACCACGTGCCGAAATACGGTACTCGAGACGCGTGCGGCCACGGCCGTCCGACGCCATGTCGAGCATTTCGCCCTTGCGGCGGCCGAGTTCTTCCATTACGCCGCCCTGGTGGGTGTCTTCCATGTCGACGGTCAGGTTTTCGTACGGCTCGTGCTTCTCGCCGTTGATTTCCTGCATCACGACACGCGGACGCGACACGGCCAGCTCGTAGCCTTCGCGGCGCATGTTTTCGACCAGAATGGTCAGGTGCAGCTCACCGCGGCCCGCCACTTCGAACGTGGTTTCGTCCCCGGTATCGCGCACGCGCAGCGCGACGTTGTGATTCAGTTCCTTCATCAGGCGGTCGCGGATCTGACGGCTCGTGACGAACTTGCCTTCGCGGCCCGCGAGCGGCGACGAGTTGACGAGGAAGTTCATCGTCAGCGTGGGTTCGTCGACGGTGATCATCGGCAGCGCTTCCGGCTGTTCCGGCGAGCAGATCGTCACGCCGATGCCGACTTCCTCGATGCCGTTGATCAGCACGATGTCGCCCGCCTCAGCAGAGTCGACCTGCACCCGATCGAGGCCCTTGAACGACAGCACCTGGTTGATCTTGCGATTGAGGATTTCGCCTTCCGGGCCCGAGCGCACCGCGACGGCCATGCCCGGCTTGATACGCCCGCGGGTGATACGGCCAATGCCGATACGGCCGACGTACGACGAGTAGTCGAGCGACGTGATCTGCAGTTGCAGCGGACCTTCCGGATCGGCCGGGCGCACCGGCACGTGCTGAAGGATTGCCTCGAACAGCGGACGCATATCGCCGTCGCGCACGTCAGGCGTGAGACCCGCATAGCCGTTCAGCCCCGATGCGTAGACGATCGGGAAGTCGAGCTGCTCTTCGCTTGCGCCGAGCTTGTCGAACAGGTCGAAGGTCTGGTTGATCACCCAGTCGACCCGCGCGCCCGGACGGTCGACCTTATTGATCACGACGATCGGCTTCAGGCCGAGCGCGAGCGCCTTCTTCGTGACGAAGCGGGTTTGCGGCATCGGGCCTTCCACCGCGTCGACGAGCAGCAGCACCGAGTCGACCATCGACAGCACGCGCTCAACTTCGCCGCCGAAGTCGGCGTGCCCCGGCGTGTCGACGATATTGATGTGCGTGCCTTCGTACTCCACCGCGCAATTCTTCGACAGGATCGTGATGCCGCGCTCTTTTTCGATGTCGTTCGAGTCCATCACGCGCTCGGCGATCTGCTGGTTCTCGCGGAACGTGGCGGTCTGACGGAGGAGCTGGTCGACGAGCGTAGTCTTGCCGTGGTCGACGTGAGCAATGATGGCAATGTTGCGTAGGGCGCGGGTCATAGGAAACCTGAAGACGGTTGAGTGCGCCGCTTGCTTATGCTGCTGGTTGAGGAGCCAAACCACGACAACAAGCCCAAAGCGCACTTTTGGGAACCCAAAAGTATAGCACGCGCTGATGATCCTTTCTGGTATTCCCCGATAGACCGTAGCTCTGCGGGTCCCCGTTGAGCTTTGCGAATACCGCGTCATCCGCGCCCTACGCCAATCCGTACGGCATCTCGCTAGAGCAGGAAATAATCCTTGCCTAAGCTGTATTTACGCTTGTCGTGTCAATCAACAGCCAGCTATACTAATGCCTAGTCAACCATTGCAATCGCACGAGAATCATGACGGAGCCGTCCAACGACCCCACGCCGGACCTCAGCGAGTATCAACTCGGCGAAAGCGTCGGTTATCTCATCTCGCGGGTGAAATCGACTCTGCACAATCTGGTTACGCAGCGCAGCATGGCCGAGCTCGGCATCACTAGCCAGCAAGGCAGCATCCTGTTCATGGTGGCGAGCGGCAAATGCCTGCTCGCGGCCGAGTTGGCCCGTGAATATGGTATCGACGCAAGCGCCGTCACGCGCCTGATCGACCGACTCGAAAAGCGTGGCCTGCTCACGCGGGTGCGCAGTAACGAAGACCGGCGCGTCGTGCGCCTCGCGTTGACGCCGGAAGGCAATGCGATCGCGGCCCGCATGCCGGCAATTTTCAACGGCGTGCTCGACACCCTGCTGAACGGGTTCACCCCGGAGGAAGTGGGCTTCCTGAAGAGCATGCTGCGCCGCGTGCTCGCCAATTCCGGCGAATACACGGGACTTTCCCGCGATGCCTCGAGCCATCCCGATAGCAAATCGTAATAGCTTGCTTGCTGCGTCCATCACTACATTCCACTCAAAGAAGAGTCGAGCGATGAAATCCCTTTCCCTGTCCGCGCCCGCGCTGTCGAGCCGGGCCGCTGTCGCCGCCGCGGTGACGGCGCTCGCCCTCACGGGGTGCGCGAACTACTTCGGCGTCAAGAGCGACAAGCAGATCGCCTCGCCGACGCAGTACGAGTCGACGCAGAGTCTGCCCAACGAGGGCGGCCAGTGGCCATCGCTCGACTGGGCCAACCAGTTCGGAGACCCGCAACTGCCGAAGCTGATCGCGGAAGCGCTCGAGGGCAGCCCGTCGATCGCCCAGGCGCAGGCGCGGCTCGCGAAGGCTTCGTCGTATATCGAAAGCTCGCGCTCGGCGCTATTCCCGAAGGCCGAACTGAACTATTCGTGGACCCGCGAACTGTACTCGGCGAACGCCCTCTTCCCGCCTCCGTTCGGCGGCACCTGGTTTAGCGAGAACAACGTGCTCGCGAGCGCATCGTGGGATCTCGACCTGTGGGGCAAGAATCGTCAGCGCCTCGGCCAGGCCGTATCGCAGCAGAAAGCCGCCGAAGCCGACATGCAGCAGGCGCGCGTGACGCTCGCCGCGTCGGTTGCGAGCACCTACAACCAGCTCGCGCAGCTGTACGCGTTCCGCGACATCGCCGCGCGTGAAATCGCGAACCGCCAGGACGTCGGCCGTATCACGGATAACCGCGTGAAGGCCGGTCTCGACACCAACGTCGAGAAGCAGACCGCCGCCGGCAACATCGCGACGAGCCAGTCGAACCTGACCGATCTCGACGGCCAGATCACCGTCGTGCGCTACCAGTTGGGCGCGCTGCTCGGCAAAGGCCCGGACCGCGGCCTGCAGATCGACAAGCCGGTGCTCACCGGCGGCAACGTGGTCGCGCTGCCGGACAACATCCCGGCCGACCTCGTGGCGCGTCGCGCTGACATCGTCGCCGCGCGCTGGCAGGTCGAGGCCGCGATGCACGACGTGAAGGAAGCGAAAGCCGAGTTCTACCCGGACGTGAATCTCGCGGCCGGCTTCGGCTTCGACGCGTTCGGCTGGGGCCGTTTCCTGACCTCGTCGAGCCGTCAGATCCAGTTCGGCCCGGCGATCCATCTGCCGCTCTTCGACGCCGGCGCGTTGCGCGCGCAGCTGAAGGGCCGCTACGCCGACTTCGAGGGCGACGTTGCGAACTACAACCAGACGTTGATCAACGCTCTGCAGGACGTATCCACGCAGGTGTCGTCGATCCGCTCGATCGACCGCCAGGAAGGCGACGCCCAGCGCGCGCTCGAGGCGTCGAGCAAGGCATACCAGCTGGCCGTGATCCGCTACAAGGCCGGCCTGTCGCCGCAGTTGCAGGTGCTAACCGCCGACGACAACCGCCTTGCCGCCGAGCAGACGGTCACGGGTCTGCAGATGCGCCGCCGCAGTCTGCAGATCGGCCTGATCAAGGCACTGGGTGGCGGCTTCGACGCGACCCAGACCGGTCTCATCGTGCCGACCGATGCTCCCGCATCGGCCAACTCCGCGAACCACGCCACGAGCACCGCCGCGAACTGAGCGAGACCGCCCGCGCCAACACACACGCATACACACGAACACCGAACAAACGACGACGTTCAAAAGAACCCGGAGCACATCAATGAGCACCCCCCAGCAGCCCGCCACTCCACCGCAAGCGGCGAACAACGGCAAACGCAAGCGCATGATGACGCTGCTCGTCATCGTGATCCTGATTGCCGCGGTCGCGTACGGCCTGTACTACTTCCTCGACGCACGCTTCCATGAAGACACCGACGACGCCTACGTGAGCGGCAACGTCGTGCAGATCACGCCGCAGGTCACGGGCACCGTGATCGCAGTCAATGCGGACGACACCCAGGTCGTCAAGGCCGGCGACCCGCTCGTCGTGCTCGACCCCGCCGACGCGCGCGTCGCGCTCGAACAGGCCGAGGCCAATCTTGCGCAGGTGGTGCGTCAGGTGCGGGGTCTGTTCGCCGACGACAGCCAGTACGAAGCGCGGGTCGCGGCGAGCCAGGCGGACCTGTCGCGAGCCCAGGACGACCTGAAGCGCCGTATGACGGTCGCGCAGACCGGCGCGGTATCGCAGGAAGAAATCTCGCACGCACGCGACGCCGTGAAGAGCGCGCAAGCCGCGCTCGACGCCGCCAAACAGCAACTCGCGGCAAATCGCGCGCTGACCGCGAACACCACGATCGCGAATCACCCGAACGTGCAGGCCGCCGCCGCGAAGCTGCGCGACGCGTACCTGAACCACGCTCGCAATACGCTGCCCGCGCCGGTCACCGGCTATGTCGCGAAACGTTCGGTGCAGGTCGGCCAACGCGTGTCGCCGGGCACGCCGCTGATGGCGATCGTGCCGCTGCATGACGTGTGGGTCGATGCGAACTTCAAGGAAGTGCAACTGAAGCACATGCGCATCGGCCAGCCGGTCGAACTGACGGCCGACGTCTACGGCTCTTCGGTGCCGTATCACGGCAAGGTGATCGGCTTCTCCGCCGGCACTGGCTCGGCGTTTTCGCTGCTACCCGCGCAGAACGCGACCGGCAACTGGATCAAGGTCGTGCAGCGTCTGCCGGTGCGTATTTCGCTCGATCCGCAGGAACTCGAGAAGCATCCGCTGCGTATCGGTCTGTCGATGCAGGCTGACGTGAACATCAAGGACGACACCGGCGGCCAGCTCGGTCAGGCGCCGTCCACGGCCTACCAGACCAACGTCTTCGACAAGTACGGCGCCGAAGCCGACGCGGAAATCGCGCGCATCATCGCGGAAAACGCTGGCCAGAACGCGAACGGCGGCGCGCAGAAGTCAACCGCGGCGAGCGCCGCGGCCGCCACGAAACCGGCTGCCCACAAGAGCTAAGGCTCCGCCCGACGATTCCTAGAAGGCTCTTTTAATGGCTCAGGCTCAGGCGCAAGTCCCTCACCCGCCGCTCGAGGGCGCGCAACTGGTGATCGGCACCATCGCGGTGTCGCTCGCCGTGTTCATGAACGTCCTGGACACGTCGATCGCCAACGTGTCGATCCCGTCGATTTCCGGCGACCTCGGCGTGTCGTCCGACCAGGGCACGTGGGTGATCACATCGTTCGCGGTGGCCAACGCGATCTCGGTGCCGCTGACCGGCTGGCTCACCGACCGCATCGGTCAGGTGCGGCTGTTCATGGCGTCGATCGTGCTATTCGTGCTGTCGTCATGGATGTGCGGGCTGTCGCCGAACCTGCCGTTCCTGCTCGCGTCGCGCGTGCTGCAAGGCGCGGTGGCCGGCCCGATGATCCCACTGTCGCAGACGCTGCTGCTCGCGAGCTATCCGCGCGCGAAGGCGCCAATGGCGCTATCGATGTGGGCGATGACCACGCTGATCGCGCCGGTTGCCGGTCCGATTCTCGGCGGCTGGATTTCCGACAACATCTCGTGGCCGTGGATCTTCTACGTCAACATTCCGGTCGGCGCGGTCGCGGCCGCCGCCACGTGGATGATCTTCCGCAACCGCGACTCGGTGATCAAGAAGGCGCCAATCGACGGCGTCGGTCTCGGTCTTCTGATCGTCTGGGTCGGCTCGCTGCAGGTCATGCTCGACAAGGGCAAGGACCTCGACTGGTTCTCGTCGACGACGATCGTCGTGCTCGCGCTCGTCGCGGTGATCGCGCTCGCGTTTTTCATCGTGTGGGAGCTGACGGCCGAGCATCCGGTGGTCGACCTGTCGCTGTTCAGCCGACGTAATTTCACTGGCGGCACGATCGCGTTGTCGATCGGCTATGGGCTTTACTTCGGCAATCTCGTGCTGTTGCCGCTGTGGCTGCAGACCGATATCGGCTACACCGCGACCGAAGCGGGACTCGTGATGGCGCCCGTCGGCGTGTTCGCGATCCTGTTGTCGCCGATCACCGGCAAGGTGCTGCCGCGCACCGATCCGCGCTATATCGCGACGCTGTCGTTCCTGATTTTCGCGCTGTGTTTCTGGATGCGCTCGCGCTATACGACGGGCGTCGATACGTACTCGCTGATGCTGCCCACGCTGATTCAGGGAATCGGCATGGCTGGCTTCTTCATACCGCTCGTGTCGATCACGCTGTCGGGCTTGCCGGGCCATCGGATTCCGGCGGCCTCGGGGCTGTCGAACTTCGTGCGGATCATGTGCGGCGGTATCGGCACGTCGATTTTCCAGACCGCGTGGGATCACCGCACGATCATGCACCACGCGCAACTGACGGAGCAGGCGAACGCCTACAACCCGGTTTTTGGTCAGTCGATTCATCAGATGGGCGCGGCGGGCCTGGACCAGCAGCAGACCTATGGTCTCTTCAACACCATGGTCACGCAGCAGGCCGCGCAGCTCGGCGTGAACGATCTGTTCTTCATTTCGGCCGGTATTTTTGTCGCGCTGATTGCGCTGATCTGGATCACGCGGCCGGAACGGGCGGGCGGCGACTCGGGAGCGGCGGCGGCTGCGGCGCATTGAGTCGTATTCGGGGCGTTGCTTGAGTTCGACACCGCTCCACTGTAGGGCGTGAAAAAAGCGGGATCGCACGATGGCGATCCCGCTTTTTTATTGTCGGCGCGGTGCTGGCAAAACGGCGGCCTCTAGCTCTCCGTCGTCACGACCAGACGTTCGGGCGCGAGCACCCCTTCGCCCGGTTTTGCGACCCCCAGAAGCCGCCCCTGCGCCGAGTACACCCTCACACGCGGGGCATTCGCGGCATCAGCGGCGATCGTCAACGACGACAGCTTCAGGCGCTGGCCGTGCAAGAAGCGACGCGTGTCGTCGTCGTTCAGCGTGACCTGCGGGAACGTCGACAGCAATGCGTCGACCGGCTGCAGCCATGCGTCGCGTTCGAGCTCGGTCGCGGCGGACAACGCGTCGAGCGTGACCGAATGATCCAGCGTCAGCGCGCCGACGCCGGTGCGGCGCAGCGCAACCAGATGCGCGCCGCAGCCGAGCGCCTCGCCGATATCCTCGGCAAGCGTGCGCACGTACGTGCCCTTGCTGCACGTCACGCGAAACGTGACATCCGGCAGCGCGCACGCAATCAGCTCTAGCGCGTGAATCGTCACCGGCCGCCCTTCCCGCTCGACCGTTTGACCGGCGCGCGCGTACTCATACAGCGGCTTGCCGTCGCGCTTGAGCGCCGAGTACATCGGCGGAACCTGAACGATCTCGCCGATGAATCCCCGCAAAGCCGCCCGCACCGCCGCTTCGTCGCAGTCGACGGCGCGGATGTCGAGCGCCTCGCCCTCGGCGTCGCCGGTGGTCGTGCGGATGCCGAGGCGCATCGTGGCCTCGTAGGTCTTGTCGGCTTCGAGCAGGTCTTGCGAAAACTTGGTGGCCTCGCCGAAACAAAGCGGCAGCAAGCCGGTGGCGAGCGGATCGAGCGTGCCGGTGTGGCCCGCCTTTTTCGCCAGATAGAGACGTTTCGCACGAATCAGCGCGTCGTTGCTCGACAGGCCGAGCGGCTTGTCGAGCAGCAGCACGCCGTCGAGCGCGCGACGCGGCACGCGGGGGCGTTGAGGTGCGGTCATGTCGAGGAAGGCAGAACGTTCGGGAAACACGAAAAACGGCGCCGCGCGCTACTGGAACGCGACGCATCGCAGACGCTCAGTCGTCTTTCGCGCGCGTGGAATTTGCCTCGTCAATCAACCGCGACATCTCCACGGCCCGCTCAATCGTCTTGTCGTAGTGAAAATGCAGAGTCGGCACCGTATGGATATGCAGGCGCTTGAACAGCAGGTTGCGCAGATGGCCGGCCGCGTGCGTCAGCGCTTCCAGCGTCTGCTGCGGGTCGCCCGTCAGCGTCGTGAAGTACACCTTCGCGTGCGCGTAGTCGGGTGTCAGCTCGACGCTCTGAAACGTGACGATACCGATGCGCGGATCCTTGACCTCGCGCAGCAGCTCGGCCAGGTCGCGCTGGATCTGATCGGCGATCTGCACGTTGCGATTGGGAGTAGTACGTTTCTTAGGCATGGTGTTGTGTGCTCCGCTATAACGGATGCAAAAATTGGTTCGCGCGAGCCGTGTTCGTTATCCATTCGATACGACGGCGTCGCGATCGCCGCGACCGGTGAGAGTCCGTTTGCGACGAACGCGGCAACGAAGCCAGCGACAAACCCGACGCAGCGGGCTCAAAAACAACGGGCGGAGCGGGCGTCAAGCCCGTTCCGCCCGCTGTGCCGTGCCGCGTGGATTACAGCGTACGCGCGACTTCGGTGACCTCGAAGACTTCGAACTGATCGCCTTCGACGATATCGTTGAAGTTCCTGATCGACATACCGCACTCGAAGCCCTGACGGACTTCCTTCACATCGTCCTTGAAGCGCTTGAGCGAATCGAGCTCGCCCGTGAAGATGACGACGTTGTTGCGCAGCACGCGCACCGACGACGAGCGCTTGACGAAACCGTCCGTGACCATACAGCCCGCCACCGTGCCGACCTTCGGTACCTTGAAGACCTGGCGCACTTCGACCGTGCCCGTCACGACTTCGCGCTTCTCCGGCGCCAGCATGCCCGACATCGCCGCCTTCACGTCATCCACCGCGTCGTAGATGATGTTGTAGTAGCGGATATCGACGCCATTGGCTTCCGCGAGCTTGCGAGCCTGCGCATCCGCGCGGGTGTTGAAGCCGATGATGACCGCCTTCGACGCCGTCGCGAGGTTGACGTCCGACTCGCTGATGCCGCCGACCGCGCCATGCACGATCTGCACGCGCACTTCGTCGGTGGAGAGCTTCTGCAGCGACTGCACCAGTGCTTCCTGCGAACCCTGCACATCGGCCTTGACGATGAGCGGCATGTACTGCACTTCGCCTTCGCCCATCTGCTCGAGCATGGTCTCGAGCTTCGCGGCCTGCTGCTTCGCGAGCTTGACGTCGCGGAACTTGCCCTGACGAAACAGCGCAACTTCACGCGCCTTGCGCTCGTCCGGCATCACGATCACTTCTTCGCCAGCCTGCGGCACTTCCGACAGACCCTGAATTTCGACCGGGATCGACGGACCAGCCGACTTGGTCGGTTTGCCGGTTTCGTCGAGCATGGCGCGCACGCGACCGTAGGCGCTGCCTGCCAGCACGACGTCGCCGCGGTTCAGCGTACCCGACTGGACGAGGATCGTTGCGACCGGACCCTTACCCTTATCGAGCTTCGCTTCGATCACGAGCCCCTTGGCCGGCGATTCGACCGGTGCCTTCAACTCCAGCACTTCGGCCTGCAGCAGCACGTTTTCGAGCAGATCGTCGATGCCCGCGCCAGTCTTCGCCGACACCGGCACGAACGGCGAGTCGCCGCCGTACTCTTCCGGCACGACGCCTTCCGTGACGAGTTCCTGCTTCACGCGCTCCGGATTCGCTTCCGGCTTGTCGATCTTGTTGATCGCGACGACGAGCGGCACGCCGCCAGCCTTCGCGTGGGAGATCGCTTCCTTCGTCTGCGGCATCACGCCGTCGTCGGCCGCCACCACCAGGATCACGATGTCCGTTGCTTTCGCACCGCGGGCACGCATTGCCGTAAAGGCTTCGTGACCCGGCGTGTCGAGGAACGTGATCACGCCACGCGGCGTTTCGACGTGGTAAGCGCCGATGTGCTGCGTAATGCCGCCCGCTTCGCCTGCCGCAACCTTCGCGCGGCGGATGTAGTCGAGCAGCGAGGTCTTGCCGTGGTCGACGTGACCCATGACGGTAACGACCGGCGGACGCGGCAGCGCTTCAGCATCGCTCGCTTCGCCTTCGACCAGCATGGCTTCCGGATCGTCCAGCTTCGCCGCGAGCGCACGATGGCCCAGTTCCTCGACGATGATCATCGCCGTTTCCTGGTCCAGCATCTGGTTAATCGTGACCATCTGGCCGAGCTTCATCATCACCTTGATGACTTCCGAAGCCTTCACCGCCATCTTGTGTGCGAGATCCGCCACCGTGATGGTCTCCGGCACGTGCACTTCACGCACAATCGGTTCGGTCGGCGCCTGGAACGTGGTGGTCTGCTCCTGATGCTTGCCACGACCCTTCGGACCGCCGCGCCAGCCGCGATCGACGCCGCCGCTTGAATCGCCGCGCGTCTTGATGCCGCGGCGCTTCGCTGCGTCGTCCTGCCAGTTGCCGCCGCCCTTGCCGCCGGCGCCGGGCTTCTTCTTGTCGCCCGCGGACGGTGCGCTTGCGGGTGCCGGAGCCGCGGCCGCCGGCTTCCTGGCTGCGGGGCGAGCCGGTGCTTCGCCAGCCGGACGCGCCGGCTTGTGCAGCGTACCCTTGGCTTCGGCAGCCTTGGCCGGCTCGACGGGCTTCGGTGCCGGTTCCGGCGCCTTCACCTGCGCCTTGCGCGGTGTGTTCATCATTTCGCGAATCGCGCGCGCTTCGGCTTCGGCCGCCGCACGGCGCTTGGCGATTTCTTCCTGTTCGGCGCGCGCCTTTTCGGCAGCCACGCGCGCAGCGTCTTCCGCTTTCTTCGCAGCTTCACGTTGCGCGGCGCGTTCCGCTGCCGCGCGTTCGTCGTCCTGCTCGCTTGCCTTCGCGGCAACCGGCGCAGCGGCTTGCGCCGCCGCCTGCTGAGCCTTCTCGCGAGCCGCCGCATCGGCCGCAGCCGCTGCCCGCTTCTTCGCTTCTTCTTCCGCGCGCTGACGTTCGGCTTCGGCAGCCTGCTCGCGCGCCTGACGCTCGGCCTCTTCGCGCTCGAGCTGTTCCTGACGCGCCTTCAGCTCCTGTGCCTGCTTTTCGAGCAGCTCCGCTTCGTGACGTGCTTCTTCCTCACGACGCTGCAGTTCGAGATCCTCGACGTCCGCGTTTTCGGCCACATGATTCGATGCATCCCCGCCTTCCGCGACGGTCTCGTCGCGGCGGACGAACGTGCGCTTCTTGCGCACCTCGACCTGAATGGTGCGAGCTTTGCCCGTCGCATCGGACTGCTTGATCTCCGACGTATGCCGGCGCGTCAGCGTGATCTTGCGCTTGTCGGCATCGTTCGAGCCATGCGACTTGCGCAAGTGATCGAGCAGACGCGCCTTGTCCGCCTCGGACAGGTTGTCGTCTTCGCTCGCTTTCTGGACGCCCGCTGCCTGCAGCTGCTCGAGCAGCACGCCAGCAGGCATTTTCAGTTCCGCGGCAAATTGGGCTACGTTGTTACTCGCCATTCATTCCTCTTAATGCAAGGACCGATTCCTTGCGGTTAGCATCGGGTCATGCGGCCTCACGGCCGCGTTCAATTCAGTGCGCCATGGTCATTTCTCACTGGAACCAGTGTTCACGTGCTTTCATGATCAACGCCTTAGCGGCATCCTCTCCCATCCCAGTCATCTCGACCAGTTCATCCACGGCCAGCTCGGCGAGTTCGTCGCGAGTCTGGATCTGATGTTCGGCCAGTTTCGCGAGCAGGTCGGCGTCCATGCCGTCCAGGCTCTTCAGGTCGAGCGCTACATTCTCGACCTTTTCTTCGTTCGCGATCGCCATCGTCAACAGCGCGTCGCGCGAGCGGTTGCGCAGTTCGTGAACGGTGTCTTCGTCGAATGCCTCGATTTCGAGCATTTCGTTGAGCGGCACGTAGGCGATCTCTTCGAGGCTCGTGAAGCCTTCGTCGATCAGGATGTCGGCGACTTCCTCGTCGACATCGAGACGCGCCATGAACAGGTCACGCAGGACGCCGCGCTCCTGATTCTGCTTCTGCGCAGATTCGTCCGGCGTCATGATGTTGATCTGCCAGCCGGTGAGCTCGCTGGCAAGTCGCACGTTCTGGCCGCTGCGGCCGATCGCGACCGCGAGTTCGTTCTCGTCGACGACGACGTCCATCGAATGCTTTTCTTCATCGACGACGATCGACTGCACGGCTGCCGGCGCGAGCGCGCCGATCACGAACTGGGCGGGGTCTTCCGACCATAGCACGATGTCGACGTTTTCGCCACCGAGCTCGTTGCGTACGGCCTGCACGCGCGAGCCGCGAATACCGACACAGGTGCCGATCGGATCGATGCGCTTGTCATAAGCGACTACACCGATCTTCGCGCGCACGCCCGGATCGCGTGCGGCCGCCTTGATCTCGAGCAAGCCCTGCTCGATTTCCGGCACTTCCATCTCGAACAGCTTCATCAGGAATTCCGGCGCCGTACGCGACAGCTCGATCTGCGGACCACGCGCGGTGCGGTCGACCTTTGCGATATACGCGCGCACGCGGTCGCCCACGCGAAGGTTTTCCTTCGGGATCAGCTGGTCACGCCGCAGCAGCGCTTCGACGCGGCCCGACTCTACGATGAAGTTGCCCTTGTCGAGGCGCTTCACCGAGCCGGTCATGATGTGTTCGCCGCGCTCGAGGAAGTCGTTCAGGATCTGCTCGCGCTCGGCATCGCGCACCTTCTGCAGGATCACCTGCTTGGCCGCCTGCGCGCCGATACGGCCGAATTCGATCGACGGCACCGGCTCCTCGATGAACTCGTCGAGCTGGATGTTGGGCTGCTGCTCGCGCGCCTCGAACAGCAGGATTTCCTGATCCGGCTCCTGCAGACCGGCTTCGTCCGGCACCACTTTCCAGCGGCGAAACGTTTCGTGCTCGCCGCTTTCACGGTCGATGTGGACGCGGATATCCGCATCTTCTTCGAAGAGTTTCTTGGAGGCCGAAGCGAGAGCCGCTTCGAGCGCGGCAAATACCACGTCCTTATCGACATTCTTCTCGCGTGCCAGCGCATCCACCAGCATCAACACTTCGCGACTCATTGTTTGCGGCTCCTAAAGTCAACTTTCGGAACAAGGCGCGCCTTGTCCATGTCCGCGAGCGTGAAATCGAGCATCGCGGCGCCTTCTTTTCCTTCAAATTCCAGACCGATCGTCTCGCCCTGCGGGGCATGCAAAATACCCCGGTACGATTTCCGACCGTCTAATGGCTTTTTCAGTGTGATAACCGCTTCGCTGCCCGCGAAACGTTCAAAATCCGCCAGTTTTTTCAGCGGGCGGTCGAGACCGGGCGACGAAACTTCGAGCCGCTCGTAATCGATATTTTCGACCGTCAGAACGTGCTGGAGCTGACGCGTGACTTTCTCGCAGTCTTCGATTGCGATGCCGGCCGGCTGGTCGATATAGATACACAACATGCCGCGCCCGGTGCGCTCGAGATCGACGAGCTCGTAGCCGAGTCCCACGACCGTGGTTTCAATCAGTTCCGTCAGTTGCACAGTGCCCTCTTAGATGTTCGCGCAGCGAGCCTCGCCTCTTCTGCAAACAACCAATGCGGGCCGCGCGCCAAGCCGGCGCACGTTGGTGCGAACCCGAGATGCCGAACCACGATGAACTGAGCGGCAAAAAAAAATGGGCTGAACGCCCATCATCTTATTGCCGGTGGTCGCACCTGAGCCGCACATGAAACCGTACGCCCAGCGACTTCGCGATTGTAGCCATTTTTCGGCCCAAAGGCAATCCGCAGAACGACGGGCGATCCGCATTTCCGCTTGATTTGATAGGAATCTTTCGACCATGTGGCGGCAAATCCGGGCTTTTGCAAGGTCGCGCGAGCCGTGCGGAAAGGGAGCCAGGACGGGCCACGCCAACACGTTGCGGTGAATCGTCCTTTGGGTATTCGATGCCGTCTCGCGCGGGGTTTGACGCATCGGGAAGCCGCTCGAACGAGGCAGACGAGAGGCGGCATAGAATCGGCAAAAACAAAAAACGGCGCGTCCGGTAAGCGTTCAGCATTGATGTGCGTCGCGTTTGCTGAGCGAGCCGTCTGAAGCGGTCCTAGCCCTGCAGGTCGTACGAACCGCACCGAAGGCTATGGCCGCTCAACGGTACAGCGCCCCGCCTAACGACCCCGCGAGCGACCGCGCGACGTGCCACCACCACGATTTGCGCCGCCCGGACCCGCGTTACCACCGGCGCGGTTGGTGTTGCCGCCACGATTGCCACCCGGCCCGCGATTGCCGGCGCTGTTGCCGGCCGGGCCGGCACGCTTGCCGCCCGTGCGTGCACGATTGCCGTTCGGCGACGGCGCGCGATTGCCGTCGACATCGCGGCCGCGCTGCCCGCCGGGGCCACGATTGCCTACGCCGGCACCAAAGCCAGCGCCGCTCCCCGTGCCTGCGCCGAAGCCGCCGCCCGCCGCGCCGCGGCGGCCCTGGCCGCGCGGCTGCTGCTCGAAGCGGCTATGCGACATCAGCACCGGCTCGCGGTTGATGAAGCCCATCGACGTCTGCATCGGATCCGGCTGACGACGCTCCGGCGCCGCATTGCGGCTACCGCGTTCCTCGGCCGGCGCCTTCAGGCCGACCGAGGCCATCAGCGCGCGCACCTGATTATCCTCGAGCTCCTCCCAGCGGCCGCGCTTCAGACCACGCGGCAGCGAGATCGGGCCATGGCGAGTGCGGATCAGCCGGCTGACCATCAGGCCGGCCGCTTCGAACATGCGGCGCACTTCGCGATTCCGCCCTTCGGCGAGCGCGACGTGGTACCAGTGATTAGTGCCTTCGCCGCCGCCATCGCGGATGCGCAGGAAGTTCGCCGGGCCGTCCTCGAGTTCTACGCCGTGCAGCAGTTTCTGGCGCATACCCTCGGCCAGTTCGCCGACGACACGCACCGCATATTCGCGCTCGACGCTGTAACGCGGATGCATGAAGCGGTTCGCGAGATCGCCCGAGGTGGTCAGCATCAGCAGACCTTCGGTGTTGAAGTCGAGACGGCCGACCGCGACCCACTTGGCGGTTTTCATCGGCGGCAGCTTGTCGAACACCGACGGGCGGCCTTCTGGGTCCGCGTGGCTGACGATTTCGCCGGTCGGTTTGTGGTACAGCAGCACGCGCGGCGGCTTGCTGGCGAGCTTGCGCTTGACCGGCTTGCCGTTGATGCGAACCTGGTCGGTCGGCATGATGCGCTGGCCGATGTGCGCCGGCTCGCCGTTCACCGACACCCGGCCTGCGATGATCAGCTCTTCCATGTCGCGGCGCGAGCCCATGCCCGCCTCGGCTAGCACCTTATGCAGCTTCGGCGCGTCGTCATCGGGCGACAGCACGCGCTTCGGGCCCGCTGCCTTGCCACGGCGCAGCATCGGCGCGCGTACGCCGCCAGTGGTGGTGTTGTCGGCGTCGAATGCGGGCGATGTCACATACGAGAACAGATCGTCCTGAGCCGATTCGGAGGCCACGGCCGCATCGTTGCCGCGTCGATTCTGGCGCTGGCCCTCACGTTGACCTTCGCGCGGCTGACGTTCGCGCTGGCCTTCGCGTGGCGCGCCCTCGCGCTTCGCCGCGCCGCCGGCATTGCGACGGCCGCCCTGTTTCGCGCCCGCGTCCTTGCGCGGTGCGCGCGCCTGGGCGACGACCTCGCCGTCCGGCGGCGTTTCGGCGACGACCGGCGCGCCTTGCGCGGGCGCGCCCTCGGCCGCCTTAGTCTTTGCGCCGGCGCGGCGTCGCGCGATCAAGCTGCGCGGCCCGCGACGCAGACCGCGGCGGGGGCGTTCTTCGCCCTCTGCTTCCGCGCCGTGAGCCGGGCGCTCGCCCTCGCCTGCCGACGCTTGCGTAGTGCGTTCGTCGCTCCGCGCCGACGGCACGGGGCGCTCGGATTCGGACGAATCGGTGTCGTGGGTATGTGTCAAAACAACCTCAAAATGTCAGGTCGCGCGCGCCCGTTGCGGGCGCGGCAAAAAAAGTTCGGTCACGTCAGGCGCTGCGCGACTCGGTTTCGTCGTCGGTCAGAAAACCTGCGTCCTGCGCGGCATCGCGGCGATCCTCTGGATCGTCGCGCGCCGCCTCGATCGGGTTCGGCTCGGCGGCGTGCTCCGTATTGCGAGCTACGCCCGAGTCGTGCGCGGGTGTTGCCGGATCGGTCGGGGCGACCGGATCGTGATTCTGTGCCGAACCGGCGACGCTGGTCTGCGTTGCCGTAGGTGCCGGTTCCGGCTGTTGTTGCGTGTCGTGCGGCGCGCTCGACGCGTCTGATGCACTTGACGCATTCGTCGTGCCGGACTGCCCGGTCGCTTCCGCATGGGGCTCCGGATTGGACGTCGACTCGGCTATGGTCTCGGGCGGTGCTGCTGCAAATCCGGACGCCGACTGCTCCGCCGCTTCCGGTTCGTCCGCGTCACTCTCCGTGTCGCGCTCCGCATCCTGATCTGGCTGCCGCACGCTTTGCGCATCGCCCTCGGCAAATTCGATTGCGTGCTGACCTAGCAGATCCGCGTTCAGTTGCGCGGACGGATCGGCCAGCGGCGGCAATTCGTCGAGCGCCGTTAGGCCAAGGTCGTCGAGGAACTGACGCGTGGTCGCATACAGCGCCGGACGCCCCGGCACGTCGCGATGACCGATCACCTCGATCCAGCCGCGATCCTCGAGTTGCTTGACGACCTGCGTATTCACCGTCACACCGCGAATTTCTTCGATGTCGCCCCGCGTCACCGGTTGCCGGTAGGCAATGATCGCGAGCGTTTCGAGCACCGCGCGCGAATATTTCGGCGGTTTTTCCGGATGCAGTCGATCCAGATACGAACGCATCGCGGGCTTGCTTTGAAACCGCCAGCCCGACGCCAGCCCGACCAACTCCACACCGCGCCCAGACCAGTCCCGCTTCAGGTCTTCGAGCAAAGTCCGAACAGTGTCTGCCGACACGCCGTCGGCAAAGAGCTTGCGCAATTCGCCGAGCTTTAACGGCTCCTGCGCGCAGATCAAGGCAGTCTCGAGGACGATCTTCGCCTCTTGGGTATTCATGCAGCTAGGTCAGACCCTGTGGTCAAAGAACCGGATCAAACAGACGATGTGGAACTGAAGACGCGCTCGCCCGATTCTGATCGGTCATATTGATGGGAGCACGCACCGGGGGGTGGCGAACAGACTTATCGAGCCAGACCCAGCCGGACGGAGCGGCGATATTCCTGAAAGGATTCGCGTGAACTGAGCGCCATATTACGCAAAAACGACCGGGGCGTAAAGCCGCGATCTGCCGTGCATCTTCTGCTTCGGCGCCGACCGGTGTACCCGTGCTCGCGGGGACCGAGTCGCCACTGAGAAGATATCCACGATTCGCGGCCTTTCGCCGCTTGCGGCGCGCCAGGACGCTGCGCGGCGGACACGCGACGCCATGCGCTCACGCGCCGGCGTGGCGCGCCAGAAACCGCGTCAAGCGTTCTACGCCCGCATCTAGCCGCGCCGTATCGCACGCATAGCACCAGCGCACGAACCCCTCGCCTTGCGGCCCGAACGCGCTGCCAGGCGCTACGCCGAGCCCGACCTCACGCACCATCGCCTTGCACAAATCGAGACTGCGCGTCGAGCCCGGCATCGCGAAGAACAGATACATCGCGCCCAGCGGAGCCTTCACATCGACGCCGGGGACTGCCGACAGCGCGCGCACCAGATGATCACGCGACTTCCTCAGGTCGCGCACCAGTTCCTGCGTAAAGCGCTCGCCCTGCTCGAGCGCCGCGATGCCCGCCTGTTGCACGAACGACGGCGCGCACGACGTGTTGTACTCGACCAGCTTCGCGAGATCGTCCATCAACGCGGTCGGCGCGACGATCCAGCCGAGCCGCCACCCGGTCATCAGCCAGGCTTTCGAGAACGAATTCACGCAGGTCACGCGTTCGTCGCGCGTCGTGAGATCGAGAAACGAAGGCGCGGTGCGCGCGCCGGCCGCCTGCGCGGCGTCGTCGCCGGGATAGTAGAGCCGCTCGTAGACCTCGTCCGCGACGATCCAGATACCGTGCCGCCGGCAGTGTTCGAGCACGGTACGCTGCTCGTCGCGATTCATCACCCAGCCGGTCGGATTGTTCGGCGAGTTGATCATCAGCATCTTCGTGGCAGGCGTCAGCGCGGCAAGCAATTGCCCGACGTCGAGCTCCCAGCCGTGTCCGCCGTAGCCAAGCGCGACGGTTTCGACATGCGCGCCGAGAATCTTCGGAATCTCGACGAGATTCGGCCATAGCGGTGTCACCGCGACGACCCGGTCACCAGCGCCGACCACCAGTTGCGCGGCGAGCATCAGCGCGTTGACGCCCGCGCTCGTGATCGCGATGTGCTCGGGCGACGTTGCGCCGTGCAGCTCGCTGACGTAGCCCGCGAGCGCCGCGCGCAACGGCGCGATGCCGAGGTTGTGCGTGTAAAACGTCGCGCCGGCGGCGAGCGCTGCACTCGCGGCGTCGCGGATGAATGCGGGAGTGACGCGGTCGGACTCGCCGAACCAGAACGGCAGCACGTCGTCCACGCCGAAACCGGCGTTCGCGACCTCTCGGATTTGCGATGGACGCAGCGCGCGCACGGCGTCGCGCGCATTCGGGATGGAGGGCACGGGCAGGTCCAATTCGCTCATCGAGGGTTCCGGGAGGGTGAAAGATAAGAGGCTCTGGGCGCAACGCGAAGGCGTGCGCGATGACGGCGGTAGTTTAGCGCGCCGGGTAATCGGACAGCGGCGAAGCAGGTGCCGGGTGGGCGGCGGGCCACGCCTGGTGGGACAGACCGCACACCATCCCGCCCGTTAATTCAACTCCTCGGCCCGCCCCGGCAACTGCCTGATCAGATTCCACACCGCCTCGGCCGCGGGCGACAGCGAACGGTCGCGCCGCCGCACCAGCTCGACGCGGCGCTCCGCGCGCGGCACCAGCGGACGCGCGACCAGAGACGCCCCCGCCGGCAGCGGCAGCGCGAGCCACGGCAGCACGCTGATGCCGACGCCCGCCTCGACGAGCCCGAACACCGTCGCCGAATGGCCGAGTTCCTGCACCACGGTGGCGTTCACACCCTGCGCCTGCATCACGGCGTCGATGAGTGGGCGGCTACCGGACGCATAGTCGAGCATCACGAGTTGCTCACCGTCGAGGTCCTTCCACGTAACCTGTTTGCGCGCGGCGAGCCGGTGATCGTCACGCGACACGATGCAGAACGAGTCGGTCATCAGCGTCTCGCTGAGCAGATCGTCGTCGGAGAACGGACCGATGATCACGCCGAAGTCCACTTCACCCGACTTCACCTTGCGCACCACGTCGCTTTGCACGTCGTCGCGCAGACCAAGCGTCACATAGGGAAACTGCTGCCCGCACGATGCGACCACGCGCGGCATCAGCCGGCACGCGACGGTCGGGCTCGCCGCGACCACCACGCGTCCGCGGCGCTGCTCGCCGATTTCGCGGATCTCGCGCAACGCGTCGTCGAGATCCGACAGCAGCCGCGACACGCTCGACACAAGGTTGCCGCCAACGTCGGTTAGTTGCACTTCGCGCGTCGTGCGATCGATGAGCTTCAAGCCGATTTCGCCTTCGAGCTCGCGCACGCACCGACTGACCGCCGACTGTGTGAGGCCGATTTCATCGCCGGCCCGGCTGAAGCTTTGCAAGCGCGCCACCTCGATGAAAACCCTGAGCTGTCGCAGCGTCACATTCATTTGTTGACCTCATCAATAACGCAATTTAATGCGCATTGTAGGTTAAATCCATGCGGCACAGCGCCCGTCACACCGGCCGCCGCAATGCAGCAAAAAGGCGCGAACGCCCGCTGGCCGGGCTCATCTGCACAAGATTGGTGATTGTCCCGATTTGCGAGGTGGGTTTTTTGGATTCATATACGGCCCTGGTTGGCGCCCGCGTTGGCCCGCCGCCACGGGGTTTTCAGGCAATCGATATCAAATTGGCACACTTCGTGCGTTGTGAGACGCGCAGGGTCGGCGCCATGATTTCCGACTGAAACGGCAATCCGTGGCAAGCCCGTCCCCTTTGGCACTCGCCTATCGAGTGTATGAAGAGTGCGCGGCGCGGGGCAGCGCACCGGAGTTAGCTTCGCTGAGGTGATACATGATGCTGTTCGACGATTTGAGAGATAACGAGTGGGCGCTGGTCGAGGCTTTGTTCTGTGCCGAGCCGACGCGCAGCGAACGGCGCGGTCGACCGCGCGTGGAAGCTCGGGCGGTGGTCAACGCCGTACTTTGGGTGTTGTCGACGGGCGAAGGCTGGTCCAAGCTGCCGGGCCGCTATCCGTCCCCGCCGACTTGCCGCCGGCGTTTCGACGAGTGGCAGGCCGATGGCACGCTCGCTGAAATTGTGAAGCGGCTTGGCACCAGCGGCCGCGAAATCTCGTTGCGCGGCAGGATCGGCGCAACGGCCGCGAAACCGCCGGCACCGCCGAGCCGCGACCGTATGCGCGGCGCGTTCTGGACCAATCCGGAATCGTGGCGCGCGCCGGTCAAGATGGCCTGACGCGAAACCACGTTGTCACCGGGCGCCTGCGGGCGCCCGGTTTTTTATCCAGCCGCCTTATTCACGATTGCGTGCACGCCGCGACCCGCGAGCATTTGACGGTCGCCGCGGGACGCTGCCCTCGGTTTCGTGCCCGCTTTCGGCGCGCCATCCGCACGAGCGCCACAGCGTATCTTGTGCGCGGCCTAAGACTCGCAAACTGTCCGATAGCTCCGGGTGAAACATCCATTTACTATTAATTACAGCACCCTTTCTTCCCCCGGCATAACTTAATACCTATGCAAACAGGCCTTGAGACGATGGGCTCGAGGTTGAGGGGGATTTCGGAATGAAACCAATGTCACTGCTGTTGTGCGGCATTGTCATTTCATCGATGGCCGCGCCAGCATTTGCGCAACAACGCCCGCAAGGGTGGAACTGGCGCCCGGACCGTCAGGCTACGCTGGAAGCGTGGCAGCAAAGCGAGGCCCACAATCGCGACTTCACGCCGCCGACGCCGCGAGGCGATCTGCGTGGCGATATCGCCAGCAATGTCCGGGCACGGCCTGATGCGCCGCGCGAGGAGCAGCGACGGCGTTGATGTCGTGTGTCGCCGCGTGGGTGGCGCGTCGTGCGACGCGGTACGAGTCTTTCGCATTGCGTATGCACGATCGGGGAACCACCGGACGCGGCACCGGTCTGACTCAACGCCATTAGCACAGCGTGGCAGTAGTAATTCCGGTATGCCCGTATCTTCGTGATACGGGCTTTTTTTCGCCACCGTGGCGTTGATGGCATGCAAGGCGCGCAACGGCAACGGCCGGCGCTGAACGCGTCGCCGCATGGTCGATGGGGAAGCCGAGAGTCGCCCGCGGACGCGCATAGCGACCGGCCGACAGTAGAGACCGCCCGCCGTGGGGGTGACAGGCCCGGGCGGACAGTGATTCAGATAAGCGATGAACCTTGAACTAAGGCCTGACTTCGGCTGTCGCTGCGGACTGCGTTTCAGCCGCGCCGAGAACGTAATCGTTCATGCGTTGCGCTGTCCATGTGAGCAGACGCTCGTCGTGCTCGAGCCGCGCAAACTCCGCTTTGCCGCGTTCGGTGAGCACGGCGATGTCGACGGGGGCATGAAAGCCCGGCGCCGGGGCTACGGTTCGCTGACGAACGGTGTCCATCAGTCCCAGCGCGCGAAGATATTGGAAGACACCCGGCCTTCTGGCCCAGGGGACCTGGCGATATTGCGCTCGCCGCAGCGCTTCAAGTACCGCTTCGTTGGAATACGTGGTCATCTCACTTCTTTCTTAAAGTGCAGCTATGACACATTCATGCCCACGCGTCGCTGCGCCACCGGCGACGCGCGTAGCACCCGCTCCCGGTCGGAAGCTCGCCGCCTGTTTGACGGCGGATTTCCGCCAGGTGCTGCCTGGTCTCGTTTTCGGAACCCCCGTCAGAACGGCATGTTAGCGTTCCCTCCCCGAACCGACGATGCAACCGCCGCGGCGCGATGGCCGGCCCGTGGATTTATCCCGAAAGACATACGTTACCCCATTTAAATTGATTCTATTCACTTTATTAGCGCTTTTTTTTGCAGCAATCGTGCTATGGAAACGTGCGCGACGGCCGCTCATCGTCTGCTTGATCGCGCTGTTCTGGCTGCTGGCGGCCGGCTGGCTGACCGCGCCACTGCTCGATCTGGCGCAGCCGCAACGACAGAGCGCCGAGGCCGCCACCTTCGCGCCACGCACCGGGATCATCCTGCTCGGCGGCGGCACGATCTACGACCACGACCACGTGCTGGTGCCACCGCGCGACGTGCTTTCGCGCATCAAAGTCAGCGCGCAGAACTATGCGGCCTGCAAGCGCACGGCGATCGTCTGCCGGGTGATCGTGAGTGGTGGCAATCCTCAGCGGCACAGCGCGACGGAAGCCGACACCTACCTGCCCTATCTGCTGCGTCAGCAGGTGCCGCGCTCGGACATCGTGCTCGAGAAAAGCAGCCGCACGACCTACGAGAACGCGCGCAACGTCTCGGCCATTGTCGGTCAATCACATTACGACACGTTGATACTCGTCACTTCCGCGTATCACATGCCGCGTGCGCTGCTCGACTTTCACCGCTTCGGCGTCGAGCCGCAGCCGCAGATTTCGAGCGCGCGGCGCGTGCGGCTCGGCGTGCTGCCGCGCTTCGGTAATCTCGTGGCCGCGGAGATAGCGTTGCATGAGCTCATCGGCCTCGCGCAGTTTCACCTGTATCGCGCGATCGGCTGGTTCTGACGAACGATATGGGCCGACGGAGTCATTACAAAACGTAACAAATGTCGAGCGCAGTTACAAAGCCATCCGTTGGAGCAGAGTTTGCTCGATAGAATGAATTGTCTTTCCCCTGGACAGCAATACTCGGGTCCACCACCACTCTATGGAGGTAACGATGAAGAAAGTGTCCATGGCGATACTAGTTTCCCTGTGTGCCGCGGCCGGCGCAGCTTACGCGCAGGACCAGGGCATCACGACGAGCACCGATCCGGCCAAGGCCGCCGACGTCGAGCAGCGTGCGCAAGATTTGCAAAACCGCGAGCAGTCGATGGGAACCGCACCCGCCGCCCCGGCCAAACATCACAAGATGGCTCCGCATCATCCGAAGAAGGGTGCGGACGCGTCGGGTACCTGAGCGACTTCGCGGATCTCGCCTCGCGGCCTCGTCGTGAAGGTCAAAAAGCCGAAGCCGGCAGCGCCGGTTTCGGCTTTTTTGTTTGCGCGATCCGCTCCCCGCCGACGACACGCTTCGAACGCGCACCGGTCTGGCAGAGCCTCCGGCGCACAGCATTCTGTATGCTAAAGTCGCGCACCGACCGGCGAGCCGCCGGCATCCCCTAACCCGTGCGCACCCTGGTGCGGAGGACAGCATGAGCAATATCCAGCTTGATATCGAATGGACCGAAGCAGCATCTCGCAAGATCGAAAAACTGATGCCGCGTGGCGGTCAGGAAGCGTACCTCGCGCTGCCGCCCGTCGAATGCCTGCCGATGGAAGGCGACGTGCTGTTTCTCGGCCCGGCTGGCAAGCAGCAGCCGTTCATCGTCGCGGAGCGTCAGTATCACCATGACGGCGACGCCGACTGGACCATCATCCTGATTCTCGACGTCCCGCAAGCGACCCACTGATCGCTGACGGCGCGCCGGCGGCCTCGGTCCCGCCGCACCTGGCCGGCGCGTCGTCCGCGCGCCGCTGACGCCCGCCCGCCGAGCTCAGGCGATCTTCGACACCACGCGAATCTCCGCGTGCTCGATCCAATCCGCGGCCGCTTTCTTATAAGCCTGGATATGCGCGGATTTCGCATGCGCCGCGAGCGCATCCTGGCTTTCCCATCGCTCGATGAACACGAACCGGCGCGGCTCCTGCACGTCGCGGTGCAAGTCGTACTGCAGCACACCAGCTTCCTTGCGCGTCGGCCCGACGATGCCTTCGAGCGCCTCGCGCAACAGCTCCTCTTGCCCCGGTTTCGCCACCGAAATTGCGACCACCGCGATTTCCGCCATGCCTGATCTCCTCTTTACGAAAATCAGCAGCATACCCGCCAGTCGCTGAACCTGCCGACGACGGCGCTCACCAGCCTGGCGACGCATGAATCTCGCCTCCGCCCGCCATGCCAGGCCACCGTCGCGTCAACACGGAATCCGCCCGGCAAGGCAGTGCCAAGCCCGCCGCCCGAACCGCAACATCAGCCTCCGCACCGGCACTAAGATGTGTGCACCGTCGGCGCCTGGAGTTTGGCGGGCGACCACTGGGCGCCCTGCTACCCTCGGCGTGGTACGGCAACTCATTGCGATTGAGAATCGGTTTCACGCGTGGCAAGCGCGCGAAACGCTCCGGCGCATGACCGCAACGGGTTGCCGCATGGCCGTTGGCAGCCGTTTTGCGGACAATTCTCGCGCTTATGCCTTTGTGATAACCCGCACATTGATGCACGCTGCAAACTGCTAGACTCATTTTGACCAATTCGCCGGAGTCCAGCGTAGCTGGTACTGCCCTCCGTGTTCGCGGGACGCGTTCGTGTCGTCCCGGCGACGCTTCGGGTGTGCGGGCGCTGCGCGCCGAATGGGTTTGCGAGCCCCTTTACCCCTTGCCGCAACAATCCCATGTCAGCTCTGATGCCCGCTTCTATGCCATCTGTCAGCGAATTGACCGTGAGCGGCGTGCTCCCGCACCTGGTCCGCGGCGAGTCGGGCTGGACCGCGACCTGGCGCGCGTTGACACTGCACAGCGTGTTCCAGCCGGTGCTGTCGGTCACGCATCAGTGCGTGGTCGGCTACGAGGGGCTGTTGCGCGCGTTCGATCCGGTCGGCCTGCCCGTTTCGCCCGAAGTGCTGTTCTCCGGCACGCGCTCGGCCGCCGAAGCGCGCGAACTCGACCGCATCGCGCGCTGCCTGCACGTGGCGAACTTCATGGAGCAAGGCATCAGCACCGGATGGCTGTTTCTGAACACACGCCCGCAGGTGTTCGAAACCGGCTGGCCGCAGCGCGCGTTCATCGACGAGTTGTCCGCGCATTTCGGGCTGCCGCAGGAGCGCATCGTGATCGAAGTGCTCGAGCAGCCCGCCGACGATGAATCCGCCGTCGCCAGCATGCTCGCCGCCTCCCAGCCGCGCGATTTCCTGATCGCGATCGACGACTTCGGCACCGGCTTCTCGAACTTCGACCGCGTATGGCGCTTCCGCCCCGACATCGTCAAGCTCGACCGTTCGCTCGTCGCGCGCGCGGGCAAGCGCGAGGGCGACGAATCGATGATCAGCCATCTGATCGCAATGTTGCATCAGTCGGGCACGCTGGTGCTCGCCGAAGGCGTCGAAACCGATGAAGAGCTGATGATCCTGATGCAGGCCGACGTCGATTTCGTGCAAGGCTTCTGGTTCGGCCAGCCGAAGAGCAGCGTGCGGGCCGCCTGCACGAAGGTGCCCGCGCTCGTCGAATCGATCTGGAGCAAGTTCGCCGACTACGAGCGCGCGCACGCCGGCCACCAGCGGCTCGGCTTCGAGGGCTTCGCGGAAGCGGTGCTGGCCGCCGCCGACACCTACAAGGCGACCGGCGACCTCGAACAGGCTGCGCAAAGGGTCTGGCATCTGCCCGAAGCACGCCGCGTATTCCTCACCGACGACCAGGGCGAGCAGACCCAGCCTTCGGTGACGGCGGCATCGGTCCCGCCGCCTCCGAAGCGGCTCGCGCCACTCTATACGGAGACGCGCAGCAACTGGTCGCGTCGCGCGTATTTCCGGCACGCGCTCGCGGCGCCGGGCCGCGTCGCGATGATGGGGCCGCACTATTCGCTCGCCGATGGTCAAGACTGCTACACCGCGGCGATCGCGTTCGAGCGCGACGGCACGAACGTGCTGTGCGTCGACTTCGTGCCGGAGGCATCGCCGCCGGATGTGCGCACCGGACGACGCGGCACGAAGCGTTAGCGACCCGCGCCGCTACTCGTGCACGCGGCCGCGCCCCGACTTCACCTCGCTGCGCTTTGCCTTGCTGTCGAGCCGTCGCAGGTTCGACGCGCGAGTCGGCCGCGTCGCGACCCGATGCTTGCGGGTGACGCTGACACTTTCGATCAGTTCATCGAGCCGCGCGAGCGCCGCCGCGCGGTTCATCTCCTGGGTCCGATGTTCCTGCGCCTTGATGACCACGACTCCGTCGCGCGTGAGCCGGTGGTCGGACAGCGCGAGCAGACGCATTTTCAGCACTTCCGGCAGCGACGAGGCGCGCACGTCGAAACGCAGATGGATCGCGCTCGATACCTTGTTGACGTTCTGCCCACCCGCCCCTTGCGCGCGCACGGCGGTCAGTTCGATTTCGTTGGGCGGGATCGGGTAGCGGGATGTCATGGGCGGTCGGGAAGAAAGATGCATCAGTGTACAAGCGCTCGGCGCGAGATGCCCGAGGTCGCCGCAGCGCGCCGCAGCGCCGGGTGCAGTGCTGGGCGGCACCGGCACGCGATCGCTTACGAAAAAAACCATTTGCGTCGGCACGACCGGTTCATCGATACTGGCTCTTTCGCTTACGGCGTAAATTCAAATGAAAATCCGTCCCGGTTTCGTGCTCGAACTGGCGGTCAACTTTCTGCTGCCGTGGCTTGCCTACCGGCTCGCGATACCGCGAGTCGGCGAGACCGGCGCGCTGATCGCGTCCGCCGTGCCGCCGCTCATCTGGAGCGCGATCGAGCTCGCACGCTTCAGACGCGTCGATGCGCTCAGCGTGATGGTGGTCGCGGGCATCGTGTTGTCGGTCGCGGCCATGGCGCTCGGCGGCAGTCCGCGCATGCTGCTGTTGCGCGAGTCGCTGGTGTCCGGCGCGGTCGGCGTGGTGTTCCTGCTGTCGCTGCCGATGCGTCGTCCGCTGATCTTCTACCTCGCGCGCGCGACTCTCGCGCGCGAAATGGAAGGCGGCGCCGCGCATTTCGAGGCGCTGTGGCGCGAACGCCCCGGTCTCGCTCCCGCGTTGCGAACCATGACGCTCGTGTGGGGCGTCGGCCTGACCGCCGAGACCGCGCTACGCGCGTGGATGGCGCTGACGTGGCCGATCGAACGCTTCCTCGTCGTGTCGCCCTTTATTGGCTACGGCATCTACGCGGGACTGGCGCTGTGGACCCTGTGGTATCGCAAGACGATGCGCAGCCGCGTCGAGTCTATCGAGCGGGCGAGCGGCATGGCCGGTTGAGCGCCGCTCGCACTCTACGCCCTCCACTCCGCGTGTTCCGCCTGCGCTTGCGCAATCAACGCGACGCCTCCGCAATCCGCGCGGCCAGCCCCGAATCACGCTGCGTCGGCGTCGCGATCGCCTGCGCGAGCACGGCCCGCGCGCCGATCACCTCGACGCGTTCGCGTGCGCGAGTAATCGCCGTGTACACGAGCTCGCGCGACAACACCCGGCTGAACGCCGACGGCAGCACCAGCACCGCGTGCTCGAACTCCGAACCTTGCGACTTGTGGACCGTCAGCGCGAACGCGGTGTCGTGCGGCGGCAGCGCGGCCGGCGACACCGCGCGCACGCCGCCGTCGCCGGTGCGGAAGTACACGCGCAGCGCGCCGCCCGCGCCCGGCAGCGCAATGCCGATGTCGCCATTGAACAGCCCCAGCGCGTAGTCGTTGCGCGTCACCATCACCGGACGTCCCGCAAACCACTGCGCGCCGACCGCGAGTGTGACGCCCGCGGCGCGGCGCACCTGGGCCGCCATCGCCGCATTGACCTGATCGACGCCACGAGGTCCGAGCCGCGTCGCACAGAGGATGCGGAAGCGGTTGAGCGCGTCGAACAGCGGCAATGGATCGGGCGTATCGCTGGCGAGCGCCGCGGCAAGGGCGTCGGCGTAAGGCCCGAAGCCGGCGGCAAGTCGCGTGACGGTGCGCTCGGCGAGCGTCGTGTGCGCGTCCTCGTGCAGCGCCGCGGCGCAGTCCTCGGTCGGGTCGGTCCGTAATACGTCGAGCGCCGCGCTCGCCGAGCCGTTGCGAATCGCAACCGACAAACGGCCGATCGGCGACTCGAGGCCGAACCGGTAGTTGCGCTCGAGCCAGACGACGCAGTCCGCGAGCGGATTGCGTTCGTTCGCCAATTGCATATCGCGACCGGACTGCTCGTCAGTCGCCGCTGTCGCGACATCGGCGAACAGATCGCCCGATGCGTCCGGCGCGAACGTGCGCAGCGCCTCGGGCGGCACAAAAAAATCATCCAACGGCGCTGCATCGTCCTGACGCGACGCACGCGGCAAAGCCCGCGCAAGCCGCGCCTCGTCGATATCGAGCGCCTGCGCGACCCGTCGCAATCCGCTTGCGCTCAACGCCGGCCGCGCGCTGAGTTCGGCGAACACCGCGCCGGCTTCGACCGCAGCGAGCTGGTCCTTGTCACCGAGCATCACGAGCCGCGTTTGCGGTCCGATCGCGTCGAGCAGATGCGTGGCCATCGCGACGTCGATCATCGACGCCTCGTCGATCACGACCACGTCATACGGCAACGGATTATCGCGATGATGCCGGAAGCGTCCGCCCGGTCCCGAGCCCAGCAATCGATGCAGCGTGTACGACGTCTGCGGCAAACGCTCGGCGAGCTCCGGCGGCAGGTCGCCCGCGCGTGCGAGCAACGCTTCCTGCATCCGTTGCGCCGCCTTGCCGGTCGGCGCCGCGAGCGCAATACGCAAATCGGCGCGCGCATCGAGCAGACACGCGAGCACCCCGACCACGGTCGTGGTCTTGCCGGTGCCCGGACCGCCGCTGACGATCGTCAGCCGCCCCGACAGCGCCATCACGGCCGCGACGCGCTGCCAGTCGATTTCGTCGTCTTTCGGGGGGCCGAAGTAGCGCAGCAGGCGTTCGCGCAAAGCGGCGGGCGCGGAGCCGGCGTCGACATTCGCAGTGCTCGCGTCGCCCGTCGCCTGTGCGACCAGCGCGTGGGCCAGGCGCCGCTCGTAGTCGTAGTAGCGCGCGAGATAAAGACGCCCCTGCGCGTCGATCACGAGCGGCCGCAACGCCGCCGCACTCGCTGCGTCCGCGGCGCCATCGCTTGCCATGCCGCTCGCGAGCAGCGCCGCGCGCACTTCGGCGCTCGATGCGTCGAAGCGGCGCGCGAGCGCCGCGAGCGGCACGCACACGTGCCCTTCGGCGGTCGCGCGGCTCGCCGCGAACGCGCCGCGCGCGGCCCATTTCACCACCTCGGTCGATGCACCACCGCGCCGCGCCAGCATGCCGATCCGACGCGCGAACCCTTCGGCCAGCGCGATGCTGAAATCGGCGGGCGCGGGCAGGTTGACGCCGATGTCTTCCAGACCGAGCGGCGCGGCCGCGTGCTCGTCAAGCGTGCCGAACGTGCTCATGCGCCACCTCCGATCATCGCCGCGTCGAGCAGCGCCACCAGTTCGAACGGCGCGCGCCGCCTGTGCACGCCGGCGGCGCCGTCGACATCGCGCCAGTCCGGCCGCACGCCGCGCACGAACAGATACAGATAGCCGCCGATATGCGTGTCGTACGCGTAATCGCGCACGCGCGTCTTCAGATAGCGATGCAACCCGACCGTATAAAGCAGCGCCTGCAGGTGATACGCATGACTCGCCATCGCCGCTTCGAGCGGCGCGGCCGCGTAATCGGCCGCGCTGTCGCCGAGATGGTTCGATTTCCAGTCGACGATCCAGAAGCGGCCGTCGTGCTCGACGATCATGTCGATAAATCCTTTGATGTACCCACGCAGCACGCCGGGCTCCAGCGCGACGTCGGGATAGCCGTATTCGATCAGCAGCTCGCGCAGCGCCGGAAAATCGAGCGACGGCGCCGCGAACAGAAACTCGAGTTCGTTCAGGCGCCAACGCGGGTCGAGCTGCGCGAGCGTCATGCCGGGCACGAGTTCGGTCGAGACGACGTCGGCGATCAGCCGATGCATCATCGCGGGCAAACGCGCGGCGAGCTCGGGCGCGGCCGGCGCCGGTCGCTCGCGCAGCGCGCCGCGGATCGCGTCGGGCCAGCTGCGCGCGTCGCTGAAATCGGCGAGCTCGAACATCCGATGCAGGCAATCGCCAGCCGCCGCACCGCGCGGGAACGCGAGGATGTCGTCGTCGGCATGCGCCGGGGCGTTGGGCGCGGCAACCGGCGCGAGCAACGGCGCGGACTGTAGCGCATCGGCGATCTCATCGTGGTCGGGCCGCACGTCTTCCTGCGGCGCGTGCGCGTTGGCATCCCCGTTCCTCGCGCCGGCCGCGATCAGGCCGCTGAAACTCGCCATGCGCCACTGATCCCGCAACGGCCGCCGATTCGCGCGCGCGTGCAGATGCGCGCCCTGATCCTGCAGACTTTCGAGCGGCACGCGGCGCGTCACTTCGGGCAGCGCCCGCAAGGTGACCGGTCCGCCCGCCAGCGCATGCCAGCTCGCCGCGAGCGCGGCTTCGTTGGGCGGCTCGGCGAGCCATGCGTCGAAAGTGTGGCCGCTGCCGCCGACGAGCCAGTTCAGCACGCTGCGGCGCGACTCTTTGGTCGAGCGCGACGACAGATAGGTGCCCGCGACCAGGTAGCAGCGATACACCGCGCGCGTGAGCGCCACATAGACGAGCCGCGCGCGTTCCGCCGCCTGCTCGCGCACCGCATAACGCGACGCGCGCTCGGCTTCCTGTTCGTCGCAACCATAGTGCAGCACCGCGTCGCCGCTGTCGTCGTGATACTCGCGCGCATCGGGCAAGCCCGACGACGGCGGCTCGCGCAAGCCGCCATCGTTCAGGAACGGACAGAACACGACCGCGTATTCGAGTCCCTTCGATTTATGGACCGTAACGATCTGCACGAGATTGCGATCCGACTCGAGCCGCAGTTGCGCCTCTTCCCCGCCGCCCTGCTGGCGCTGCGCGGCGAACCAGCGCAAGGTCGGCGCGATGCCGGGCTGGGCGGCCGCGCGCGCCTGTACGAGCTCGGCGAGATGGTTCACGTTGGTCAGCCGGCGCTCGCCGTCGACACCCGCGACGAGCCGCTGAGCAACCCGCAGCTCGCGCATCAGCGTGCGCCACATCACGGCGAAGCCGCGTTCGTGCCACAGCATCCGGTAGCGCGAAAAACGCTCGACCCAGCCCATTGCGTCGGCGGGATCGAGTGCTGGCGTGGGTTCGTCAAAGGCCTCGGCCGCGGGTGCATCGGCGACCTGCGTAAGACGCCACAGCGCGGCGGCGTCGAGCCCAAGCCAGTCGGTCGCGAGCGCGGCGCGCAGACGCCGCAAATCGCCAGGCGTGTCGATGGCGGCCAGCACGCGCTCGATCTGCTCGGCATCCAGCGTCGCGAACACCGACGCCTGCGCAAGCTCCACGCTGCCGACGCCCCACGACGCGAGCACGCGTTTGACGAGGCTACCCTGCTTGTGCGTCTGCACGAGCACGGCGATATCGCCGGGCGCGAGCGGCTGGTCGCCGATCGTCACGACGCCTTCACGCGCCCCTCGCAATAGCCGCACGATCTCGGCCGCGCACGCTTCGCTCGCCGCGCGCTGCGCGTCGCGTTTGCTCAGCGCGCTCTCGCCTCGCGGCAACGTCCAGATGCGGAAATCGCCGCCGCCCGCGTCGGGATCGGCGAACGGTGCACGCCGCCGCTCGCCCGCACGCACCGGCTGATAGTCGAGCCCGTCGAGCACGAAAGCTCGAGGGTTCGCTTCGAAGATCCGATTGCACGCGTCGACGATCGGTGCGGTCGAGCGCTGGTTGACCGCGAGCGTGTAGCACGCGGACGCCGACTCGCGCGCCGCGAGATACGTCTGCAGATCCGCCGCACGGAAACTGTAGAT
>NZ_JBFPKG010000069.1:0-31752 GCF_040948665.1 Paraburkholderia sp. BR14320 | reverse complement strand
GAAAACAGACTCTCGGTGAATGTGTCGGCGCCGCGCATAATCTCCATCGGGTTGTTGGGCTCCTTCTATCAACGCTTCACGAACGCAGCGCGATGACGCGTTTCAGCGGTACTTCCGCAGGCTGCTAAGGGCGACACGGGCGTTATCCCCGCCGGCTTCTCAGGAACTTTGAGAGTCACCGAGGCAGTGCGAAAAATATACGTTCTTCTCACCTGAGAAGTGTCACCAACGACGTCGCAAGTTGACTCGCGAAGCGTCTTCGCAAAGTCGCAGTTGAGCTGCACTATGATGGAAGGTAGTTAAATGACCTATTCAAATACCAAGCTTTTCATTAACGGAACTTGGTGTGACGCACTTGATGGAGCAACCATCAATGTGATCAGCCCTTCGACCGGCGAAAGGATTGGCGTGGTCGCCTGCGCGGCAAAGGAGGACCTTGAACGCGCTGCATCCGCTTCAGAAGCGGGTTTCGCTGAATGGCGCAACGTCGCAGCGGTTGAAAGAGCGAGGATGATGAGAGGCGCGGCAATGCTCCTGCGGGAGCGCGTCGAGACCATCGCTTCCCTCCTAACGCAAGAGCAGGGAAAGCCGCTTGCTGAAGCGCGGGCGGAAGTCTTGTCGGCGTCAGAGATCATCGAATGGTTCGCTGATGAAGGCTTGCGCGTCTATGGACGCGTCGTTCCGTCGCGAAGTCAGAATGTTCAACAACTGGTGCTGAAGGAACCGGTCGGACCGGTCGTAGCCTTTACGCCCTGGAACTTTCCGGTTAATCAGATCGTTCGGAAACTATCGGCCGCGCTTACCACGGGTGCTCTTTCATTGTGAAAGCGCCCGAAGAGACGCCCGCCTCGCCGGCGGCGCTTATTCGGGCATTTGCGGACGCTGGCGTTCCTCGGGGCGTTTTAGGCCTCGTCTTCGGGAATCCTGCGGAAGTTTCTGAGTTTCTTGTTTCTCATCCAGCAGTTCGAAAGGTCACGTTCACAGGATCAACGGCTATCGGCAAGCAACTGGCCAGTCTGGCCGGCCGACATATGAAACGGACGACGATGGAGCTGGGCGGTCATGCGCCGGTGATCATCGCTGCAGACGCTGACGTCGAAGAAGCTGCGAAAGTTTTAGGTGCCGCAAAATTCAGAAACGCGGGACAGGTCTGCGTTTCGCCCACGCGATTCCTCGTGCATAACAGCTTGCGCGGATCGTTCGAGGCTGCGATGGTCGCGTATGCCGAACAGTTGCAAGTCGGTGACGGTCTCGAAAAATGCACGTCGCTAGGGGCATTGGCAAATAAGCGTCGCTTGGCGGCCATAAAAGAGGTCGTGAGCAACGCACGTGAGTCTGGAGCCAGGTTGTTGACGGGTGGAAATCAGATCGGCGATCGAGGCAATTTCTTCGCGCCTGCGGTGCTTTCCGATGTGCCAGTAACCGCCGCAATCTTCAATGAGGAGCCTTTTGGCCCTGTCGCTGCGATACGAGGATTCGATGACCTCGACGAAGCAATATCAGAAGCGAACAGGCTTCCGTATGGACTTGCGGGACACGCATTCACGAATTGCGTGAAGAACGTACATCAGCTTTCGCAACGTTTGAATGTTGGAATGCTATGGATTAATCAGGGCGCTACGCCGTGGCCTGAAATGCCGTTTGGCGGCGTCGGCAACTCCGGTTACGGTTCGGAAGGCGGTTGCGAGGCGTTGGAACCTTACTTGGTTACCAAAGCCGTCACGATCAAAAGCTGATCACCGACGTAGAGGTCGTGAGCCCTTCGCAGAATGTAAGGCCCATAGGCCAAGGCAAGCCATCAAACACATACTCCGCGGCGGCGGTGGGTTCAAGAGAATAGTTCAATGCACAACGCAAACGTATCCAGATTGCTCAATGTCCTACTTGGCGAAGAAAAAACTTGTGTCCTTTTTTCCACGCTCAATTTTCCCTCCATTCTCAACGACTGGGAAGAAGGCACTGTAACCCGTGCTGAGTTGGCGCAAGCGATGAATATGGCGCTTTTCGATGATCTTCTGCAGCGATCGGAAAACGGCCGCACCTACACGAAGCAAGCGATTGCGAACGGCGGCTCAGTGTTCTTCGAGCACGGGGCGCTGCGCACGGTGCTCTGGCCGCATAGCGGCGCGCTGCCGCCCGGCGAGGCCGCGTTCACCCGGATTCTTCGTCCGCTCGGCTTCAGGCTCAACGGCCGCTATCCACTCGACAAGCTCGGCATGACCGGCCGTGCGTATGTGCACGAGGATGCACCCGATGAGCTCGCCCAGTTCTTCGTCAGTGAGCTACACCCGGAGCGCTTTTCGAAGGAGTTCCAGCAGGCCGTGACGAACGTCATCGCTTCATCTAAAGATCCCCTGACGGCGCTCGCGATCTCACAGCTTTCGGAACTGGAGCGGGACGGTTCCTTGCCCATCGACGCTGCCGAACAGTTATTGCCCGTCAACGTCGGTGCATTCTCCCGTCAGCATGACATTCCACGGGAAACGGATTACGACGTATTACTGCTCGAATCGGCCGAGATGGCGTGGATCGCGACGGAGGGGAACGCCTTCAACCATGCAACGGATCGCGTCGAGGACGTGTTCAGCCTCTCGGAAGATGAGAAGTCGAAGGGGCGCCCAATAAAGCCAGAGGTCGAACGCTCGCGTTCGGGGCGCGTGTTCCAGACGGCTTATAGGGCGGACACGGTGTGCCGCGCCTTCCGCTCGTCCGATGGAAATGAGATTACCCGAGAGGTGCCTGGTTCCTTCTATGAGTTCATCACACGCAAGCGTGATTTCGATCGGGCAAAGCGCCGTTGGCAGACAGACCTGCGCTTCGATGCAGGCAACGCCACTGGTATCTTCAAGATGACAGCCAACGCGGCGAAGTAACGTGAAAGAAGCCACACCGTTTCGGGCGAGCGAACGCCTTTTACAGGACATCGAAACCGAACTGCGTGCGAATGTGCGCGGCGAAGTGCGTTTCGATGCGGGATCGAAAGCGCTGTATGCATCGGATGCATCGAACTATCGGCAGATCCCGCTCGGTGTCGTCGTGCCTGTTGATATCGATGATCTCGTCGGCGCACTCGATGTATGTTGTCGCAAGGATGTGCCGTTCCTGACGCGGGGCGGCGGTACCTCGCACAACGGCCAGTGCGTGAACGTGGCGGTCGTGACCGACGCAAGCAAATATTTGAACCGCGTCGTATCGATAGATGCAAAGACGCGCATCGCGATTGTAGAACCCGGTGCAATCTGTGAGACCTTGCGTGATGCCGCGGAAGCATACGGCTTGACCTTTGCGCCGGACCCGGCTACCCACAGCCGCTGCACGCTCGGTGGCATGATCGCCAACAACTCATGCGGCGCGCATTCGGTGATGGCGGGCAAGACGGTCGAGAACGTGGAAGCGCTCGAAATCGTGACCTATGATGGTGCGCGCTTCTGGGTCGGTCCGACCAGCGACGCCGAGCTCATGGCGATCATCAGCGAAGGAGGGCGGCGGGGTGAGATCTATCGCAAGCTGCGCGATTTGCGTGATCGCTATGCAGATCGTATCCGCGACGGGTTTCCGCAGATCAAGCGACGCGTCTCCGGTTTCAACCTGGATCAGTTGTTGCCTGAAAATGGTTTCAACGTAGCGCGTGCCCTGGTGGGAACCGAAGGCACATGTGCCGTGACGCTTCAAGCCAAGGTTCGGCTCGTTCACAGCCCGTCGTGCCGCGTATTGCTTGTCCTCGGTTTCGAGGATATCTACACTGCGGCGGATGCCGTTTCGCATTTCAACCGCTTCTCACCGATTGCAATCGAGGGGTTGGATCGCGCCATCATTCGCGGCTTGCAGGTGCGCGGATTGAAGGCGGAAGAAATCGCGCTGCTACCTGTTGGCGATGCGTGGGTCGTGCTGGAATTTGGCGCAGATACGGTTTCTGCTGCGCTCGAGCAAGCGCGCGAAGCACACCAATTTTTCAAAGCAGGATTGGGCCGCGAGAACGTGACCGGCGTCGTCGTCGAAGAGAAAGAGAAGCAGCAAAAAATCCGGTCGATTCGCGAGACTGGCGCATCTGCTGTCGCGCTGTCGATCGATCCCGACGAGCCCGATCCGATCGTCGGATGGGAAGACGCCGCTGTCGATCCGCTGCGTCTCGGCGACTATCTGCGCCAATTCCAGGCGCTCGTCGATCGCTTCGGCTACGAGACGTGCCTTTACGGTCACTTCGGCGACGGCTGTGTGCATGCGCGCGTAACTTTTGATATTCGCACGGCAGAGGGCGTGATCAAGTGGCGCGAGTTTTTGCGCGAGGCAGCGCAACTTGTTGTCGACTACGGCGGCTCCCTGTCCGGCGAACATGGCGATGGACAAGCTAAGGCCGAGTTCCTGCCCATCATGTATGGCCCTGAAATTATGCAGGCGATGGAAGAGTTCAAGGCTATCTGGGACCCGGGGAACCGCCTGAACCCCGGCAAGGTCGGCAAGGCGTATCGCGCGGATGAGAATCTGCGCATGGGGCCTTCGTACAAGCCCGTGAAGCTCACGACGAAACTGACGTTTGTTAGCCCCGAAGGCGATGGTTTGCAGCGCGCGGTAGAGCGTTGTATAGGCATGGGGAAGTGCCGCTCTCTCAATGGCGGCACCATGTGTCCGAGCTTTCGCGCGACATCACGGACGGATGGAACAGCCGCGAGGTGAAGGAAGCGCTTGACGGATGTCTCGCGTGCAAGGGCTGCAAATCGGACTGTCCGACGCATACCGACATAGCATCGTACAAGGCCGAATTCTTGTCTCACTACTACCGGCGTCATCGCCGGCCGAGACAGGTGCTGTTTATGGGCAGGATCGGGCAATGGGCGCCGCTGGCGAGTCGTTTTCCGTGGCTGACGAATCTCATGACGTCGTCGCGTGTCATGGCGCCTATCTGCAAGTGGGCCGCGGGCATCGCGCCGCAGCGCAACCTGCCGCTCTTCGCGCCAAAACCGTTCAGACGACTTCTGGATGGTCATCGCGTCCACGACAGGCATCCGAACGCGAGGCCGGCGGGTAAGGTCATTCTGTGGGTTGATACCTTCAACGATCATTTCTCGCCTCAAATCGCGAGCGCCGCATTCGACGTCCTGACACTCCTCGGATACGACGTCGTCTTACCTCGCAACCGTCTGTGTTGTGGGCGTCCGCTGTATGACTATGGGCTTCTCGATGAGGCGAAGGTATTGTTGCGGCGCGCCGTCGACGAACTATCGGAAGACATCCTGCTAGGCGTTCCTGTCGTCGGTCTCGAGCCGGGGTGCCTGTCCGTGTTCAAGGATGAATTGCTCAAGCAGTTACCGCAGGATGACATCGCGCGAAGGCTCTCGGCGCAAACGCATCTGTTATCGGACTTCCTCGCCGCGACGGATTTTCAGTGGCCGACGCTCGATGCCGAAGTCGTCGTGCACGGTCATTGTCACCAGAAATCGTTGTTCGGCATGAAGAGCGAAACCGAACTGCTCGACAAACTGGGCGCGCGCTGGAGGCTGCTCGAAACAGGATGCTGTGGCATGGCGGGGTCGTTCGGTTTCAGCAACGAGCATTATGAACTGTCGATGAGAGTGGCGGAAGACAACCTACTGCCACTTTTGCGCGCAACGCCGTCAGATGCATTGATCGTGACGAACGAGTTCAGTTGCCGTGAGCAAATCGAACAAGGTGTGAAGCGCCCGGTTCTGCATATCGCCGAGCTCGTGCTTCGTGCGCTCAAGAGTGCGCATGCTGGCCATCTCGGCTCTCGATCCAGCATAGCGGGCGACCTAACTTCAGCTCCAAATGGCGCATCTTTGCACCGGTTCCCTGTTGCCTATCATCGGCAAATGGCGGGATGGCCGCAGCGCGCCCGCAACACGAAGTCGGCGACGCTTTGGTTCGAGGACGAGCGTACCGTTGAGGGGGCCGACTGCGTGCAAACAGTAATTGAAGTCGAGATCGGTCTTGCCGCACTCGCTGCGGGACCGAATACCTCAGGCGATCAAGCAGAAGGGGACGCTGCTGATGCCGGTCCGGCGTCAAAGAAGGTTACGACCGAAGTGGAGCGCCGGATGCGGCAAGCCGCGTTCAGGCAAAGACTCGGAAGCTACTATGGCTGGCGATGCGCGGTGTCCGGGACCACGATCAAAGCCGCACTCGAAGCAGCACACTTGCCCGGAAAGAACTGGCGATTCGACAACCGGACTAGTGATGGAATCTTACGTGCCGATTTGCACCGGATGCTTGACGCCGGTATCGCCCGTATCGACAGCGGCAGGTTTATCCTGGAGGCGACGGCGCGGGTCGGCGACTACGCTCGGTTGCATGAGTCGCCGATAGACCTGGTCGCGACCGCTGACAAATAGCAAGGAAATACGGAAATCGGGGGCTATTGACCAATGACCGAACGGACGGAGAACTACCGGGGATATGTGCTCGTCGCACGCGCGGCAGATGTCGGCGCGCGCTGCTGGGCATGGAAGGACAAAACACCGGTTCACAAGGCGGTCGGTGGGACCGTCGGCGAAGCGATTGTCGCAGCTCGTCGGGCGATCGACGGCGAACTCGGTGTTCCGCTTCGGGACGGAGAGGAAGCTGATGCAGCATACACTGAGGCACTGACATCGGTTCTGCCACGCTTGACGGCAGCGCAGCTGAAGATGCTCCAGGCGCATTATCACGCGCCGGATCGCACTATCACCGCTACCCAACTTGCCGAGGCGGCGGGCTACGCCTCATACGGTAATAGGAAAAGACCTCGCCGACTTCGTCCGTAATGTTGGTGGCGACAATCTTGAGCGGGATATCGCTCCGGTCGTTGAGATCGCGGAACGTCAGGGGTTTGTCGGGCCCCGCCGCTGCCTCGCCGAGCTTCGCCCTGAGCGCGACGTCGATAAAGTTGCGGACTCTCTTCACGGTCGTCACGCCATTGATGGCAAACACGGCCGTGCCAACAAGGCACGCCAGCATGGTCGCGGCCAGTACCGTCGTGGCAACCGGATGGTAATGGTTTAGCCACGCAAGCGAGATCACCGCGACCAAAATGCGCGCCGGCAGCAGCCATTTCGGGGTCGCCGCCTCCCTGAGCTGCTCGATCCACCACCAGCCCCATTCGCCAAAAAAATCCGTGGCCTTGTGGAATCCCTCGCCGCGGAACCGGTCGAGGATGTGCGACTGGTCATCGGGATTGAGCAGTTCGTCGGCCGTGTACCCCGCGGCCACCAACGCCGCGGTTCTGTTGCAGTAAGGCCCACGTTAAAATTGGGTAGCGAATTTTTGAGCTGTGCGATGAAGAAGACGAAGACACCGCGCACCACACTCGCGCCGGGCCTAGCCAAGGTCCTGAAGCGCCTTCACTACCCGCTTGACGTGATTTTGCTGTGCGTGCGATGGTACGTGGCCTATTCGCTGAGTTTGCGCAATCTTGCGGAAATGATGGACGAGCGTGGTATCGCGGTGGATCATTCGACGGTGTACCGCTGGGTCATCAAGCTGCTGCCGCTCTTCGAAAGGCGCTTCCGCAAGCACAAGCGTCCGGTTGGGAAAAGCTGGCGAATGGACGAGAGTGTGTCACGAACACAAGCGAAAGCTTGTGGTGCTGTACTGAAGATGGGAGTAGGCCTCCCGAAGCCGGCTTGCGGGAGCAGGCTTCAAACCGCCCGGTGCTGCTGCGTTCAAAAGGCGTGGTGGTGAGCGACCGTGGAAAAGTCATCCATAAGGATGGCAGGTATGTGTTGAGAAGATGAGCGAAAGCAAACCGTTCGATGATGCGTCGTTAATTCGTTAAGGTGCTGTCAAAACTGGGGTCATTTCGTCGCTCCAGGATCAGTCAGGACGAGACGTGTTTACGGACCTGGCGGCAGCCGGCGTAGAGGCGGCATGAGCTCAATACAGGCTTCGGTATGGAACGTGAGAACCTTGTTGCGGATGGAAAGGGAAATGACAAATGGCTAGCACCATGAGGAAGAATACCGATGCCGCAACGAGGGGCGGAGCTGCCCGTAGTAGTGTTGAAGCCCTTGTAATGAGGGTGGAGGGAAGGGGCAGCGTTATCCGGTTGACAAAGGTCACCAACCTGCTTGTCGGGGAGGAGTGACATGACATCAACGAAACCTTATGACATTGCCAAGCGAACGATCTGGGAGGCGTACCAGCGAGTGAAGGCCAACCGGGGTGCTGCCGGCATCGATGATGAAACTATCGAGATGTTCGAGCAGGACCTGCCGAAGAATCTTTTCAAGCTGTGGAACCGGATGTCGTCGGGGTCGTACTTCCCGCCACCGGTCAAGCAAGTTGAGATTCCAAAGGCAACGGGCGGTATTCGCAAGTTGGGCGTGCCGAAGGCGATCTCATAATGCACCTCTCACAGTTGAATGTTGGACTGCTACGGTTGAAGATGCCCTGAATTGCGGATCCAGTTCTGAAGCTGATGCTCTTTCGTGGCGTCCAGGGTGATCCACCACGCTCCCCGGCCGTCGATCTTGCGTGCTTCGACGACACGGCGGTCGATCCAGTAATAGACGACGTACGTGCTCACCTGCAATCGACTGGCGAGTTGCTGCACGGTGAATTCGTCAGGACGCGTCAGGCAGGCCGGCGCAATCCCGTACCTGAAGCGGATCCATTTGATCATCGCGAGCGTAAAGGGCTTGCCGTAAGGACTGCGGAGCCCCGCCTGATTGAAGCGTGCGACGATTTGCGGATCGGACATACTTCGCGCTGCCTGGCGGACCTGCTCGACGGTCTCCGCCGGATAGCGTATCGCTTCGGGACGTGGCCTGGGCAGATTGACGGTGATGTCGGTGCAGACGCCGCCTTGCCAACGCACATGCAGAACGAACTGCCGTTGCCCGGACAATTTCTCTACGGTGATGTCGCGGATGAGCAGTCGCAGCATCCGCTTGCGTTCCTTCGCAGCGGTCGTTGGTGCGCCCCACAAGCGCGGCAGATCACAGGCCAGCGCAAGGATCTGGGTCCTCTGCTCCGCCGTGACAACGCGCGCTTTCTGGCTCTGGAATTGAGCGGCTTCCGTCCTGATCGACTCGACGCGAAGCAACGCGTCGTTCCAGCGCCGCTCGAGGGTGCCCGCAACCAGACGGTTGGCAGGATCGCATTCCTGATAGCGTCGTTCGGCAAGCGCGGCCTCATATTCGGCTCGCTCGATGCGCATGTGCCACTGACGCATAATGGCCTGATCACGTTGCTCAAGTTCCTTCAGCGCCGTCAGGGCGAGTTCGAGCTCGGCCGGGCGTAGCGCATTGATCACCGCGTCGCTGATCGCGGCGTCGAGCAGGTTGCTGCGCACGCTCATGCAGTCCCGGGTTGCCAGACCTTCACGGCGCCGCCAGTTGCACACATAGACCGGATAAATGCCGCCGTTCCCCTGGTAGCGTACCGTGATTGCCCGGCCGCAGCAGCCGCACACCAGCAGGCCTTGAAGCAACGCGAGTCCTTCACGAGCTGCACCGTTCAGCAAGTTTCCTTCGCCGTTAGTGCGATTGCGTGCCAGGCGCACCTGATTCTGCTCAATTCATCCGGGGTAATGTATCCCTCGTGATGTTCCGGCAAATGAACGCGCCATTGTGCCTTTGGTACCGCCTTCATGTGCGTGCGCACATCCCCTTGGGGCGTAATGTGCTTGCGGTACTGGTAGCGTCCAAAGACATAGACGCCCGCGTAAGATGGGTTCTTGATCAGCCCACGCACGCGTTCGTGACTGAGTTGCCCCCAGATGATCTGGCCTGCCCAGGCTCCGCCGTACGCGCGCCTGGGAAAACGCAGACCATCTTCGGCAAAGCGCTTGACGACGCCGTACGCGCTACCGGTTTCACGAAACAGACGAAACGCCAGCTGAACGGCGCCGCGCACGTCGTCGTCGGGATCAAGGACGATGCGCCCTTGATCGTCGTAGCACAGGCCGACAGGAAGAGGAAACCGCAATTCTCCCTTCTGCGCCTTGTTGAGCTTGCCTCCCTGGAGGCGCCCGCGCAAGAAATGTAGCTCCGCCTGTGCCATTGTTCCCTTGAGGCCCAGCAACAGCCCGTCGTTGAAGTCGCCAGGGTCGTAACAGCCGTCGGCGTCGATAACCAATGTATGAGTGAGCGCGCACAACTCCCGCAGCCGGTGCCAGTCCAGATTCGAGCGTGCCAGGCGTGACACCTCCAGGGCAAACACCGCGCCCACCTGTCCCATCGAAACATCCGCCACGAGCGTCTTGAAGTCCTCGCGTCCCGCCATCTGTGCGCCCGACTGACCGAGGTCCCGGTCCAGCGTGCGGATCGCGGTCTCTGGCCAGCCTAGTGCCAGCGCCTTGTCCTTCAACGCATACTGGCGCTCGGTACTCTCGTGATGGTGGCGTACCTGAGCCAGCGTCGACTGGCGGATATAGATGTACGCCGGTTTGCTGTGATGCTGTTGCGTGATCTTGGGGTTCATCGGCGGTCTCCTCGATCGGCGCCGTGTCGAACCCGGCCGCAAGCCAGGCATCGAGCATGTTGGCGATGAGCACGCCGGCAAGATGCGGATCGATGGAGATGGTGAGCGGCGGAGGCCGGCTCACCGGGGCTCCTTAGAGTGCCTCGCGGCGACGTAACAGTTCGCGGTTGATCTCGCAGATCTCTTCGATGATCTCGCGCACCCGGTGATAACTCGCCACGCGCTCGACGACGTCGGCGTGATCGGCCTGTGGCACGTAATCCATTTGCGGACGACGACCGGGGAAGCTCACGGAGAGGTAGTACTTGGGGCCATGGCCTGGCCCATCCGCGCACTTGCAGCCGGGCTTGCCGCAGCGCTTGTAGCGTTCGATGAGGGAGCCCCTGAGCAGCGTGTCCAGAGCCGGCATTTGCCGCAGTAATTCGGCGCGTCGTTTGCGGAGGGTGGACGACGGAATATCTTCCATTGGCAGACCACGTAATTAACTGGTCTGATGGTAGGTCACGAATGTTCATTGATCAAGCTCCCCTGATCGGCGAGTTCGTAGACTGGTTCGGTGAGCTGCTCGATCGGGGCGACCAGATCCAGCAGCATGCCGGGATCTAAGTAGCATGCCGGAGACTGCGGATCGGCAACCGGCGAGCCCCAATCGGTCCATTCGCGGGGAATGCTGAAACTACCGCGCTTTGCGTGACCCACGATCAGCGTTTCGATACCCGAGACGCGTCGCCTCTTCAGCACCGGAAAGCGTTGGCCCTTAAGCGGATGAAATGGATGACAGATCTCCGCCCAACCCAAATGCTCGTTGAGCGCTTGTGCAGTTCGCGCTGACCGTCCCCACGGTGAGTGACCGTGTGGCGCAGAATGCGGTCAAGCTCCTCATTGAGCCGATTCTCGATCCACTATTCCATGCGGATTCGTATGGTTACCGGCCCGGGAAATCGGCCAAGCAGGCGGTCGCCATCACCCGACAAAGGTGCTGGAAGTTCGACTGGCTGGTGGAGTTTGATATCAAGGCGGCCTTTGATCAAATCGATCATGGCCTCTTGCTAGAAGCGGTACGCAAACACATCAAAGAGGACTGGATCCTGATGTACATCGAGAGGTGGCTGACTGCGCCATTCGAAACTGTACAGGGTACCCGCTTGCCGCGGGACCGCGGTACCCCGCAGGGGGGAGTGGTAACGCCGCCAACAACAGAGCAAACTGCCGCATAAAATGGAGCCTGCGCATTTCGAGGGAGTGTCTGGCGCCCTGGTCCAGAGGCTGTTCCAAGATTGACGTGGACCTCGTCCTTGAGACGGTCGCTCCCGCTAACAGGAAGGTGCGGTGATGACCCGAGGACGTAAGAAATGGCATGTACGTCTGGCTTTCGAGCCGAACCGCTATGCCCAGGAGCAGCTGCAAAAGGCGTACGAGCAGATCAGTCCGATCGAAGCACGCTCCACGGCGCAGCCCTCCGCGACGCAGCCTGCCGCGGCCAAGCGAGTGACCATCAAGCGAGGTAGACGATGAACAAAGCCGCGATGGTTGCGCTCTATGCGCGGGTATCCTCCGAACAGCAGAACAAACGCGGCACCATTGAGAGCCAGATTGCCGCCCTGAAGGAACGTGTTTCAGCGGACGGCGTGCAGATCGTCGAGGACATGTGTTTCATTGACGCAGGCGTGAGCGGCGCGACGCTGATCAGGCCACAACTGGAGCGACTGAGGGACTGTGCCGCGCTCGGTGCCATCGATCGGCTCTACATCCTGTCGCCGGACCGCCTGGCGCGCAAATATGCGCACCAGGCGCTGTTGATGGAAGAGTTCACGGCCTGCGGCGTGCAGGTCATATTCCTCAATCACGCAATCGGTACGGAAGAGTCGCTGCTGTTACAGATGCAGGGCATGATCGCGGAGTACGAGCGCGCGAAGATCGCCGAGCGTCACCGTCGTGGCAAGCTTCACGGCGCAAAACGCGGTAGCGTCAATGTACTGTCCGGGGCGCCCTACGGCTACCGCTACATTCGCCGGCAGCTGGACGGAACGCCAGCTCGCTACGTAATCGAACTGCCCCAGGCAGCAACAGTCCGGTCGATCTTCCAGTGGGTGGGGATGGACCGCTTGAGCATAGGTGAAGTGGTGCGTCGGCTTACGGAGGCGGGTACCGTGACGGCATCGGGCAAGCCGTTCTGGGACCGCAGCGTGGTATGGGGCATATTGCGCAATCCGGCGTACATGGGGCGGGCTGCGTTCGGCAAAACGCAGGTGCGTGATCACCTGGTACGCGTACGTGCCCAGCGCCATAGCGCCGATGTGCCCAAGAAATCCTATTCGACGTACGTGCGGACCGGCAGCAATGGATCGAAATTCCGGTGCCGGCCATCGTGAGTGAAGCGCTGTTCCATGCTGTTCAGGAGCAGCTTGCCGAGAACCGCAAGCTGGCACGTCAGCGTCGGGATAATGTGCCGCAACGCCTGCTCCAAGGGTTGACCGTTTGCGGCCAGTGCCGTTACGCCTATTATGCGAAGAAGGTGAGCAAGGCGGCGGCCAAGGGGCATCAGCGCGACTACGCTTATTACCGCTGCGTCGGAACCGACGCGTATCGTTTCGGCGGAAATCGCATCTGTGACAATCCGCAGGTGCGAACGGACAAGCTCGATGATCTGGTGTGGCAGCAGGTCGTCGAATTGATAAGGCATCCAGAGCGACTGAAGAACGAATACGAGCGTCGGCTTGATATGATCGAGCGCGTCGAAAAGAGTAGCTTCGACACGGGCAGCCTTGAAAAGCAGCGGACTCAGCTGGAAAAGGGCAAGTCCAGGTTGATCGACAGCTATGCCGACGGCATCATCGATAAGACCGACTTCGAACCGAAGATGCAGCAACTGAAGAACTGGCTTGAGCAGATTGATCAGCAGATCCTTGAGTCGAGGCAACAAGGGGCCGTACAAAGCGAGCTGTTCCTGGTCATCAATCGGCTCGAGGAATTCGCAGGCGCCGTCACCGAAAAGCTGGACACGATTGATCTTGAAGCGAAGCGCAGGATCGCGTTGGGTTTGGTCAAGCGCGTCGAAATCCACAAAGACGAAATCGTCGTGGTGTTCAGGGTCGATCCGCAGCCGGGAGCACTCGCCATCGAAAATTCGAATGATTCAGACGACGGAGCGAAAAGTATGCAACATTGTACGAGGCGTAACCAGTCCGATCCTGATGAATCTGTTCATGCACTATGCGTCTGACGTCTGGATACAGCGTCACTTCCCGCAGTGTCCCTTTGCGCGCTATGCCGATGATGCGGTGGTCCATTGCCGTAGCTGGGAGCAGGCACAAGAGGTTATGCACGCCATTGCCTCGCGGCTGGCGGAATGTGGGTTGACGATGCATCCGGAAAAGTCAAAGATCGTGTATTGCAAGGACAGAAGTCGCACCCAAACCTACCCGAATGTGACCTTCACATTTCTGGGCTTTCAGTTTCGTCCGCGAAGGGTGTTGACCAGGCACGGGCAGGTCTCGACCAGCTTTGTACCTGGCGTCAGTCCTGACGCCCTGAAACGGATGAGACGGACGGTGCGGGGGTGGCGGTTGCAGCGCCAAACGTCGAAATCACTGTTCGAAGTCGCTGAGCGATGTAATCCCACGATATGTGGCTGGTGGAACTACTACGGGGCTTTCCATCGGACCACCATGCATGAGTTGAGTCGATATCTCGACCGAAAGCTCGTGCGCTGGGTTCAGCGCAAGTACAAAACACTGCGACGGCACAAACGGTGCAGTGAGGAGCGGCTACGCAAGATGAGGCAGGCGTACCCGCGAGAGTTCGCGCACTGGCAGAATCAGGGGAAACAGGTTGGATAACGGGAGCCGTGTAAATCGAGAGGTTGACGCACGGTTCTGCGAGAGACTCGCGGCGCAATTCCCCGGGTCTACTCACCGCTATATCAAGATCAAAGGCGAGTGGAAATATCTTTACCGGGCAGTGGACAAGGCGGGCGACACGGTCGAATTCCTGCTCAGGGCCAGGCGGGACAAGGTCGCTGCCCGGCGGTTCTTTGAAAAGGCGATCGCCCATAATGGTACGCCAGAGAGCGTGACCATCGACAAAAGCGGCTCCAATCTGGCCGCACTGGATGCGGTGAATGCCGACCGCGAGACGCCGATCAAGGTCCGTCAGATCAAGTACCTGAACAACATTGTCGAACAGGACCATCGGGCTATCAAACGCCGGACCCGGCCGATGCTGGGATTCAAGAACTTCCACCGTGCGAGGGTCATTCTCGGCGGCATCGAGGTAATGCACATGATCAGAAAAGGACAGATGAAATGTGCGGGCAAAGACCCGTCGTCTGCTTCCCAGCAGTTTTACTCCCTTGTGCCATAAGCAATACTTATCATATCGACATTTCTCGTCCCGACACCCTTACTGCAACAGAACCCGCAAAATTGCCCCGACCATGCGGGGTAATTTCAGCTGCGTCACGACCCTCCCTCGTCAAGCCGGAACGTCTTGGTCGTCGACGTTGAAACGGTAATCGCCCCGTTCGATCTTCGCTCGCCCCTTGTTGAAAAAACGGTCCGGCACGGCGACGCTGCCCTCTCGGGCCGCGTCCATGCGATCCATCAGTTTGTCGAACTCGGCTTTGAAGTCCTCGTAAGGACCCAGCGCAGCCACGCACCACGCCTGGCGGAAGCGGTCGCGCAGGATTCTGAATTGGTGCTCGCTCTTGCCGAGCGCCTCGATGCTGACATCCAAATGGAGGGCCTTGTAGACCGCAGGGGCGAGGCCTGCGAGCAGTGCACAAAGACCGGTAACCCACTGGTATTCCTTGGCTTCCGCCAGCAGCGGCCACGTGGCGAGCCCGCCCAGGATGATCGGGACCACCACGAACGCCAAGCGCAATAGACGCAAGCACTTCAGCCACTCGATGATCGCCGTCGAGGTGTACTCGCAGGACTCTTGCTGTCGCTTGCACTCGGCGATGAGTTGTTGGGTGCGCTCCTCCATCACACCACCCGCGGCACGTCGCAGCCAAAGATTTTTTGCCACTCGTCGCCGGCGTCGGTGACGCGGTTTTGATATTCGTACTCGCAGGCTTTCGCAGCGCGACGATAGGCCGATTCCGCTTTGCTTTGCCAGTCACTGCCCAGCATCATGACCTCGTAGGTGCCGGGCACGAACACGAAGCCGTTGGCGCGATGGTAGAGAAACGCGAAGAAGTCGCGCACGATCCAGTCGAAGTAGAACCAGTCGTAAAGGCGCCACGGCGATTGAGCGATGAACTCGGCGGCGAGCCGCTCGAGGTGAAACGATTTGATCGGCACCAAGCAGTTCGCCTGCCAGGCCTTGAGCATGCGCACGAGCGGACGCACGTTTTGCGCGTTCGCACTGTCTGCGGCATCAAGCGCGCTTACCTCGGCCCAAGGCGCGGTTTCTTTGTAAGAGCCGCCGTTGTGGGTGTCGCAGATCCAATAGCGACCGGGCGTCGTGAGTTCGAATGCGGGGACCACTTCGACGTTGTAGCTGCCGAAGTTGACGAGCACCACTTGGCCGTCGCCGCTGATGTCGGTGTTCCAATAGGTTTGCGCCAGCTTTGCTTTCACTTCCTGCAAAAGCGCCGATTGCCGGTTCCACGTGTAGGCCTGAAAGCGGTAGTAGACGTCGACTGGCAGCAGGAAATACACATCGACGTCGCGCGGCGGCCGGACCGCCGTGTCTTTGCTCCAGGAGCCGACGAAAAAGCTGTGATCGGTGTCCGAGGCCGTACCGTAGTACGCGCGATTCAGGCAATTCACGACGCCGGCGCGCTTGGCGAAGCCGTCCCGGTGATGCAGCGGCGTCAGCGCGAGATTCCGATGAAACCGCTCGAAGCGTTGCCGGACAGCGGCCCAATGGGGCAGCCGATAAATCCGCGGGGGCGGAAGCACGGTAGCCCGCTCAGCGCGATGAGCGAGTTGAGCGGGACGGGATTCGCGGGTGCTGAGGGCCGGAGGCCCGACCCGAGGGAAAAGAGACTGTTCAGGTTGTTTGCGACCGGCTGATTTCCGGTCAAGGCCTGCAGCAGCAGACTCAAATTCGTGTCTTCAACCATGTCTTTCCCTCGAGGGTCAAATAGAAGACCCGATCAAGAATAGCTATTATCCCAATTTACAGTAAAATGGGTGGCTGTACAATAGTAGCGATGCGCCCAATATCGTTGCTGGCGTGAGCCGGCCCATACGGGGGAAATCATGCGACCCGAACAGATACTGCCGGCCGAGCGCCAGGCGCTCGACAACCTGGTGAAGATCGCCCAGAGCGACACCGGCCAGAGCCGGCGCGTCGCCGACTTCCTGCTGGCCTGGTGGAACGCCGGCCAGTGCGGCAGCTACGACCTGACGACGGCTTGGGGCGTGGCCGACGCCATCATGGAGGATATGTGCGTCGTGTTCCGCCTCGCGTCGCGTGCGAACAGCTACCCGGACACGCTGGGCTATGGCCCGCAGTTCGAGGCCATCGTGCGCGAATGGCGTCCAGAACTGCTCACGGACAACGGCTAAAGGTGTTGTGATGGCAACCGAGACAATCGACCAAAAGACGCTTACTCAGCTTGTAGAGGCCGGCGCGGTGCGCGCGGCCCACGTGGTCGGCCACGGCAACGGCTGGACGATCGCGGCGCGCTACGGCATGACGGAGCGCTTTCTGTCGGCCAAGAGTGGTGACGTGCGCGTGTTCCGCAAGCTCGAAACGCTGGTTGGCTTTCTGCGTGACATGGGCATCAGCCGCTTTGAAGTGGATGCGGCCGACTTCGATCCCGAAGCGGCCGACCGCACGACCCGGCCCGACCGATCGGCCGCGCTCAAGGAAGCGCATGCCGCGCGGGCTTACGACAAGTGGTTTCGCGAACAGGTGCAGGCATCGCTAGACGATCCGCGCCCGAACGTTCCGCACGCGCAGGTGCAGCAGGAGATGGCCGAGAAGAAGGCCGTATTGCGCAAGCGGATCGCACGCGGGGCTAAATCTTGATCGTGGAGTGGCGGGCGCAGGCGCGCGAGGACCGAAGCAATATCTTTGACTACATCGCGGAGGACAACCCCACGGCCGCGCTCGAGCTGGACGACCGGATAGCGCAACAGACGGACGCCTTGCCCGAGCATCCCGAGCTGTACCGCGCCGGCCGCGTGCGCGGCACGCGTGAAATGGTGTTGGCCCCGAACTACGTGCTGGTGTACCGGGTACTGAAGCGGGCCGGCGTTATCGAAATCGTGCGGATCGTCAGCGCGCGGCAGGACTACCCGAAGCGGAAGCGGAAATGAACGTGCGGACACGCGCGTTTAGTCCAGCATCGCGTCGGTATGCTTGAAGATCAGCCCTTTGATCCAGTGGTGATTGCCGAATTGATCGATGATCGCCACATCGACCTTGAACCAGTTGCAGCTAATGTGAGCAGGCGGGGATGGAATGCAAGCACGGTTGCAGATAATCCAAGCACGCGCCTCCGGTCAGTTGCAGTTATTTCGAGCCCGAAGCGGCGTCGATTGCAAGCACGGCTGATTTCGATTGCAAGTCGCTACACATACCATATCGGATTTGGCCGACCTCTCGCTCTTACTGCGACAGAACCCTGACGCGCAAAACCGCATCTCAGCAGCGCGAGGGCGTGATTATCGCGAACCTCGTGAATTTGTGGAACAGCTTCGGCAAGGCCGTTTGCGTCAAAAATGCCTAGTTGCGTCTGCAACCAACTGCAGCCATGCCCTGCTGAACAAAGCCGTCGTCGAGCAGGATCACCGTGCCATCAAACGCATCATCAAACCGATGATGGGGTTCAAGGATTTCCGCTGTGCGCGCATCATCGTGTCTGGCATTGAGATCGCACACATGATCCGCAAGGGGCAGATGTATGACGATGGCGTCGCCTCAACTGCAGCCGAACAATTCTATTCTCTCGTGATGTAAGCAATGCTCTTCACCTTAGGCGCCTGATCGTCGCATCGTCCTTAACGCGACACAACCCCGCATCGGGGTCCCCGTGATTTTCGGGTTCTGTTGCAGTAAGGCCCACGTTAAAATTGGGTAGCGAATTTTTGAGCTGTGCGATGAAGAAGACGAAGACACCGCGAACCACACTCGCGCCGGGCCTGGCCAAGGTCCTGAAGCGCCTTCACTACCCGCTTGACGTGATTTTGCTGTGCGTGCGATGGTACGTGGCCTATTCGCTGAGTTTGCGCAATCTTGCGGAAATGATGGACGAGCGTGGTATCGCGGTGGATCATTCGACGGTGTACCGCTGGGTCATCAAGCTGCTGCCGCTCTTCGAAAGGCGCTTCCGCAAGCACAAGCGCCCGGTTGGGAAAAGCTGGCGAATGGACGAGAGCTATATCAAGATCAAAGGTGAGTGGAAATATCTTTAGCGGGCAGTGGACAAGGCGGGCGGCACGGTCGACTTCCTGCTCAGGGCCAGGCGGGACAAGGTCGCTGCCCGGCGGTTCTTTGAAAAGGCGATCGCCCATAATGGTACGCCAGAGACCGTGACCATCGACAAAAGCGGCTCCAATCTGGCCGCACTGGATGCGGTGAATGCCGATCGCGAGACGCCGATCAAGGTCCGTCAGATCAAGTATCTGAACAACATTGTCGAACAGGACCATCGGGCAATCAAACGCCGGACCCGGCCGATGCTGGGATTCAAGAACTTCCACCGTGCGAGGGTCATTCTCGGCGGCATCGAGGTAATGCACATGATCAGGAAAGGACAGATGAAATGTGCGGGCAAAGACCCGTCGCCTGCTTCCCAGCAGTTTTACTCCCTTGTGCCATAAGCAATACTTACCATATCGACATTTCTCGTCCCGACACCCTTACTGCAACAGAACCGGAGAATCCTGTACGCGATGCTGCTTGCACGGCTTGATGGAAACCTGTCGTGCGAAGTATTGCTGCAGCCAATCGAGTGGCAGGCCCTCTACTGCCGTACGCACGGTAGTACAGAAATGCCCGATGAACCGCCCTCACTCGCGCAGGTGATTTTGTGGATCGCCAGACTCGGCGGCTATCTTGCCCGAAAGCGTGATCATCCTTTAGGGCCTACCGTCATCTGGCGTGGCTTTCTTGTTCTGCATGAAATTACGATGATGTACCGAATATTCAGGCAGAACGAATAGCACGACTGCATTACTTGTGGGTAATCCTGAGGGAAATCCCCGGGGCGGTTCACACGGATCGTCGCAGATGGCGGGCAAGTCGATCTGTCCAGCGGGTTTGATCAGGAAATTGTCGTCCTGCTCAATGTTGTCGTCGCCGAAAAACAGATGTTGCAGCTGTGCTTGCAGGTTGGTGAAGCGCGGCGCAAAGTCCATCTCGAACCAGTACATGGCCGCGAAATTCATCTTGTTGATGCTGTGCATGTCTGCGGTGATAATCGTCGGCGCGATATCGATCGTGTTGTGGTAACAGAGGTCGAAGACGTAATGGCTTTCGTGCTCGTGCGCACCGATGAGGTTGGTGAGTGTGGCAACGTAATTGGTGAGCCGTATCTGCTGTGGCGCGCGGTCGATGAGCATGGCACTGAACTCGACGTTCTGGTGCAAAAACGACGCGACAAGGCCACAGCCAAGCGCTTCTTCCAGCGAGTGCTGCGATCAAACCGGTGCCGCGCAGGATCGTCACTAACCAGCTACGCAGCTATCCGGCAGTGAAGTCCACGATTCCAGAGCTCGCTCACGTGAAGCACGTTTTCGTCAAGGCGGTTGCACGCGTGAATAACCGCGCCGAGAATAGCCACCAGCCGACCCGCAGACGCGAACGCCAGATGCTCGGCATTTCGCAATGCGCGTCGCACTCAGGCGTTTCTCTCACGGTTCGGCCCGATCCGGCAGCACTTTGCGGAAAGTCACCGTGCCTTCGCCACATGGTACGGTTGGATTGGAACTGCCTCAATCGGTAAGGCTATTTAATAAGGATAACTACCATTACCAATACCGGTACGCGTACATTCTACATTCGTTAACTTGACAAAGCCGTATCTACAGGCCCGCGAACGAAATCTGCGGCGCTGGTCCGGCGCCACCAGGACCTGGACGCCTGTCGGCGCAGTAACACTGAATCCCGAGCGCGACTGCATCGTTAAAACACATACGCACTCGACTGATATAGAGCCATTGGCCGCATGACCGAGGCGACAACTTGCTTGACTCGCGCCGACGGGAAACCGGCGCCACGCAAGGCCCACTTCGTCGGAGTCGATCGTCGAACCAGGGAAGTCTCAACATTTGTGCAATTTCGTACCAACTTTTCTTCGTTTGACAGACGCCATCTACGGACGTTTAACAGCCATGGTCAAAGCTGTGCGCAAGTTCGGCGTAAGCTCGACATCACCGCTGCTGACGGAATTCAGCGTTTCACGAACCAAGTCCGGATAGGCACCTTTGGAAAGCTGGCCGATAGCGATATTCGCAGCTTCCCCCGGGGAATTCAGCCGAAAGAGTTTTTGTACAGCGAGTGCACGTATCAACTCACTATCGTGGCCGTCCGCTATCTGGTTCAATGTCTGCACGGCCTCACTTCTTAAGTTCGCGGCATCGAGAATGCTTGGTTCCTCAAGAGTGCCGATGAGATTCAGTCGCGCGACAGCGGTCCTCTCATCGGTCGTGGCATCGTTCCTCAAATCGCTCAGCGCCTTACTGAAGACCTCTTGAGGCGTTTGACTTGGCATGTTGAAGTAAGTCTCATACATCTCGGCATATTTGGATTCGTTTCTGCCCTCCCAAATGGCATTTGCTTCTTGCAAGACTATGTCTCTGCCAATTGCAGAATCAACTAGGATAGATCGAAGAATATCTCGCTCCATGCCCTGTTCGGCAGGCATGTCGTGATAGAACTGAGTCACAAGCTTTGCGACCTCGGGGTCATTTTCCAAAGCAATCTGCAGCCGAGCCCGAAACTCATCCAGCTCATTCTGAGACATGTTGCCGCGATTCACGATCTTCTGAAAGATCGCACGAAGGCTCGCGTCAATTTGTACAGGTGTATCATTGGATGCCGCTCCAGAGGGCTTGTCATCGGTGGCCAAACTCCCGCCGGCATTAATGCCATCGGGCCACGCAATTCCCTCTTTGCTGCTTGTCGCGGTGGCTTCGGAAGACCTCAAGTCTGTGGGCTTGTATGCGCGCTTCGCTTGCTCCGAACTTACCGTGGGCGCGGCGAGAAATAAGAGGTACCCTGCCACCACCATCAGCAAGCATCCAACTATGGCTAGATGGACTCGACGCCGTGAAGTTAAATTTATATTGAAGGACATAAGTTTTATTTGTAGATAAGGAACGTCAGCCGTCTGATACAGTGCACGCCTCGCTCTTGGCGGTATCGTGGCGACATCAAAGACACTCCGCTGTCTCAAGCCAATGAACGAGGCGAATCGCGATCTGAGTAACTAAATGCGCTGATAGTTGCAGCTACTGCCACGCCACTCTGGCAAATATCCTTCACGATCATATGCGCCACCGACGTATGTGCAACGCCAACTCTCCCCCCCCATCCAATCGGAACGCCATCCCGCTGGGCAGCTTGACTGCAAGGTGAGGTAGTTATCCGCTCCGATCACGTGGACTTTCCCCCATCGTTCGCTGAAGTTGATGACTGCGCGGCCCTTCCAGCCCGGGTTAGGCCCACAAGTGACCGTTTCGCTACGAATATTGCATGCAGTCCATGACTTATTGATCCCGACATCGATCGCCATTTCGCCGATTTTTATCGGCATTCCCCACTGCGCACCGATGTTAAAGCTGGTGGTGTGGCATGACGAATGGCCTGTCGTTAACGCCACGGTTCCACAGCTTCCTCCAGAGCCACCGAAACAATAGTGCCAGTCCGATCCGTCCAAGGAGTAGCCGTGCTGGCTTTTGCCGATCCAACCCAAGAACCGGGTGTTAAGCGTCTGCGCGCTGACGGGGCCGTTATAAACGTCCAGCCAAGCAGCTATGAGCAGAATTAATATCTTCTTTGATGCCACGGAAGATTCCTCTCTTGGTTTGGGTTAAGGCTACGCTGATCAAGCCGCGTAAATGCGACTTGTTGTGACCAAGGCATGCATAAATTCTCGAGATCGCGAATAACCGCCCAAAAAGCGGGTTCTGTCGCAGTAAGAGCGAGAGGTCGGCCAAGTCCGATATGGTATGGATCCCTTATCCAGCCACTGAATAGAATTGCTGTGCGGGAGTTTGACCAACGCCGCCATCGTCCATCTGCCCCTTGACGATCATGTGCATAACTTCGATGCCGCCCAACAGGATGCGGGCACAACGAAACCTTTTGAACCCAAGCATCGGTCGAGTTCGGCGCTTGATCGCCCGATGATCCTGTTCGAGAGGGTAGGGTCGAGAACTGGCGCGCACACGGTAGGCTCCGGTGGTCTCTCCACCGCTTTCGCGGTGGTCCTCAGTCCGGCTGCCATAGTCACGTTTCCAACTCCCGCCACGTCAAACCGTGCATGCGGTTTTTTCCCGCACACGGCTTTCCTGTCTGCTTCATGTCAAGGTTTATGGAACCCGGTAACCATTAAACAGTCCCAGTTTCCTAGCTTTGTCAAGTTAACGAACGTAGACTGTACGCGTACCGGTATTGGTAACGGTAGTTATCCTTATTAAAGAGCCTTACCGATTGAGGCAGTTCCAGTCCAACCGTACCATGTGGCGAATGGTTCCGAAAGTGCGGCACGGTGACTTGCCGCTTTCATTCGATGTCTGGGTAAAGCAAAGTGCTGCCGGATAGCTGCGTAGCTGGTCAGTGACGATCCTGCGCGGCACCGGTTTGATCGCAGCACTCACTGGAAGAAGCGCTTGGCTGCGGCCTTGTCGCGTCGTTTTTGCACCAGAACGTCGAGTTCAGTGCCATGCTCATCGACCGCGCGCCACAGCAGATACGGCTCCCCGCGACACGAACATCTCATCCAGATGCCATGTGTTGCCCCGCGCCGTCTTTGCACGCTGGGCGAATTCAGCGCCGAACTTGTCGCACCAGCAACGGATTGTTTCGTACGTGACGACGACACCACGCTCGAGCAACAACTCCTCGGTATCGCGCAGGCTCAGGCTGAATCGGAAATGCCAGCGAACCGCGCAGCTGATGACGATGGCAGGGAAAGCGGTGACCGTGATAAAGCGACTTTCTTTTCTTCATCGCTTCATTCTACCCCGCTCCTGCGTCACCCTAACAGAGCCCGCGGATCACATGCCCCTTTTCTTTGGCTAGCTGAGCACACTTAATGGCTAGCGTACCACTACCGACAATAACACTAGACACTTTTGATAAGGTTGAGCGCTTATTCGCCCCATGATCCAGGCGCACCAAAGGAATACAATGCGACATCTCAATCTCCCAGCCAAGACCGGGGGCATCTAACCAAGCGCGCCGCCGTTACGACGACACCAGTCACGATAAGCATCGAAGTCAATGCCGACCACTGAAATGCGGGTTCGCGAACACTATCGAAAGGCTAGTGCGTTGACAAGTTCCCGGCGACTCACGAACATAGACCCCTTGTTGCTGATGTCGCGATTTCCCCCATACCCGCCAGAGCGGGCAAGCGTTCGCATGCACGTCAAGTCCACGCCATCTCCGAGAATAAGCTGAGCGCGCCGCTTCAGATCACGATTGCCGCCCGCAGATGCCTCACCCCAGCCAAACTACCGATCAAGAAAGACTTTGTGCGCGCACAACCAAAAATCAAAACACTACGGGCCGCACGACATTTGCTACCAACGTACCACGAATCGCGAATCGAATGGATATCAATTGTTTTTTCGATATCCATTCGAGTTTCTAATATCGCCCAGTTCTAAGGTTTTTAACAGCACCGGAGTTGGCGGGGTTTTGTCGCATTAGCGCGGTCAAGTAAAATCGTCGACCACAACGTATGACAAGCATGATGGCAAAGACGAAGACGCCGAGCAAGATGCTGCCCGCCGGCATTGGCAAGGTATTGAAGCGGCTGCACTACCCGCTGGACGTGATCCTGCTGTGCGTCCGGTGGTACGTGGCGTACTCATTGAGCCTCCGTAACCTCGAAGAATGAAATGAACGCGTCCCACCCCGTGACCGATCTTCACGGGTCAACGGCATCGATGTGCCCAAGTGGCAAATAGGAAGCTTTCCAAGGCGACCGGAGGATCCAGTGATGAATCGTACAGCAGTCGGTATGGACATCGCGAAAAACGTGTTCCAGTTGCATTACATCGATCAGGAAACCGGCGAGATCTTGAACAAGCCGATCAAGCGAGCAAAGTTCCTCGAACACTTCGCGAACCTTACGCCGTGCCTGATCGGGATGGAAGCGTGCGGTGGTGCGCACCACTGGGCTCGGCAACTGACGACGATGGGCCACGAGGTGAAGCTGATGCCGGGGGGAGTTTGTGAAGGCGTTCAACATCCGAAATAAGAACGATGCGGCGGAGGCCCGGGCGATCTGGCTGGCAGTACAGCAGCCAGGCAAGCCGGTAGCGGTAAAAACCGAGATGCAGCAAGCGATGCTTGGGCTGCACCGGATGAGGCAGCAACTGCTCAAGTTCCGAACGATGCAGATCAATAACCTTCGAGGACTGACGGAATACGGCGAGGTACATATGCGAGCATGCTCTGCCCGTCATCCTTATCGCGACAGAACCCGGCGGTTCGTATTGACTTGTCCGGGAACGACAAGGAAAAAGGGCTGTCGGCCTCTGAGAGAATGTTCCTGATCGGGTGTGATTTCTTCAATGATATTGAAAAAGCGGTCTACAATATTGAGCAACTGGTACCTGCCACCTAAATCATCAGGTGATGCGACGGCTAGGACCATCTCGTTATACAGAAGTAGCGCAGTAGCAGCCGTTTATCCTAAAGCGCATTGAGCGATGCACCGGCGTGACCGGGGTTTGCCAGAATTTCGCGCTTACTCTCGACTTTTCGAATGCGGATTCGTAATGAGCCGGGGTCATGGGTGGACGAGGAATTTGAAACACTGGATCTGGGCGACCCGAGGCGGGATCGTCGTGCGAAGGAACTGCTGAAGCGGTTCGCCGCGCGTCCCACGGCGAGTATTCCGGGTGCCTGTGAGGGCTGGGCCGAGACCATGGCGGCATACCGGTTTCTGGGTAATGAGTCACATTGACTGGCGCGACATGATGCACCCGCACTGGGATCGCACCGCTGTGCGCATGGGCGAGTTACCGGTAGTCCTGTGCGTGGCTGACACGACCGAGCTGAACGTCAACGGGCAGGATATCGAGGGCGCCGGCCCGCTCAGTTATGAAGCGCAGGTAGGCATGTACCTTCACGCTACATATGCGGTCACACCGGATCGCGAGGCGCTGGGTGTCATGAACGCCTGGATGTGGGCGCGCGCCGCGCGACGATAACGGCCGGCGTGGCGGCGTCTGCGAAAGCGTACGATGGATAGAACGTTAAAGGAGATCGTGGCGCAGCAGGCGGCGGCCATGCCGGGCACGCGGCTGGTATATGTGGCCGATCGCGAAGGTGATATCGCCGCGCTCATGCAGCGTGCGCAGGAGTTGGGCGAAGCGGCTGACTGGCTGATCCGCTCCCAGCACAATTGGGCACTCAAGGGCGAAGCAAAACCGTGGGAGACGGTACACGCGAGCGAGGTGCTCGGTCATGTCAGCTTCGTGCTGCCCGGGCGGGGTCGCCAGAAGGCGCGTGAAGTGAAGCAGGAACTGCGAGCACAGCGCGTGAAGTTACCCGGGCGCGGCGGCGTCGAACTGAGCTGCATTGAGGCATGTGAAGTGGATGCGCCCACTGGCGTGAAGCCCGTCGTCTGGCGCCTGCTGAGCAACCGCGAAGTGCCGAATGCACATGCCCTCACCGAACTGATCGACAGGTACCGCGCGAGGTGGGAGATCGAGATGTTCTTCAATGTGTTCAAGAACGCCTGCCGGGTTGAAACGTTGCAGCTCTCGCAGATGGAGCGCGTGGAGAAGGCGCTTGTACTGTATATGGTGGTGTCCTGGCGTATCGCACGGCTCATGCGGCTGGGCAGGACCAGCCCGGACCTGGATGCTTCGCTGTTATTTGAGGCTGACGAGATACACGGCGCTCACGTGCTCTCAAAGAAACCCCGCCCGAAAAAGCCACCGACGCTTAACCAGATGATACGGATGATCGCGTCACTGGGCGGATTCCTCGGGCGCAAGGGCGATGGTGAACCCGGCGCGAAGATACTGTGGATTGGCATGCAGCGTGTCATGGATGCGGTGATCACCATCCAGATCCTGCGTGACGGGTACGACACTTCTGTATATCGAGACGGGCCAGGACGCCGTCGCTATTAGAACTCCGTTGTCGAAGATATGGCTTGACGACCTATATGGCAAATTCACGGGATACATATGATATCGGCACTTCTAGGTAAGGTTGCGTTTGACGAGCAACGACTGGCCAAGGACCTAGCACTGTTAGAACAACATCCTCCCGCACCGGAAGTGTATTCGGAGTTTCGAGTTGGCACATTCCATACATACAATCTAAGAAACCCTTGTTCGGAGGTAAACGATACGAGGCTCAATGCGGGAAACAAAGATGCAGGGTCTACGTCGCTCGGTGTGCAACTGACTTATCTCGATGAACTGCTCAACGTTCTCTTCGAGCCTTCTGCAATTCGTATGGTACGTGTGATGAAAATTCACGCGGGCATGCCATTCCCGAACCGGGATATGGTGGAGTTCGGCGAGGCTGGACGCAAGTTCACGCGAGTCCCACGTCATGCTCAAGACGAATCCAACTGCATTGCACTCGGAGTCGTCCGATGTCTTTCGAATGGAAGCGGAAGACATCGGGTTTCTGCATGTACATGGGACACATGCTGCGATCAATCGCGAAGCCGGCCCGCGATATACGATGGTGGTCGATTTGAACGAGAAGTTCGATCTTCGCTCATTGTCTACGCGACCCGGTGTCAGACCATCCACGCCGACAATGATAAGGCGCAGCAAGCTTACTTATGAGGAAATCGATGAAAAAACTGGTCAGCCGACAAAATGTACTTGATTTTTCCAGTTTTTTTCGAAATTGCGTTTTTACAAGAAAATTTCAGTTGACCACTCGTCATCCATGACCAGGGAATTTTTCTCTGGCACCAGCGAGGAAGCAACAGCAGAGATTTTGACGAGCGATTTCCTCTAAACGAACGCTGGATGTGGTGCTAGGCACTGTTCCGGTAATCAATGCATCGTCGAGATACTGGTCAGTGAAGTATTGAAGTAGCCTCAACCTTAAAGGATTCCAAGATGTATGTACTTGGTATTAACGCCGCTTACCACGAATCTGCCGCTTGTCTTATCAAGGATGGGCAAGTCGTAATGGCGATCGAAGAGGAGCGTCTAAATCGCATCAAGCATGGGAAACTCGCCAGTCCCGGGACGACGGGCGAGTTGCCATGGCTCGCGATCAATAAGTGTCTCGAGGCTGCGGGCATCACGCTTGCCGACTGTGAGCACCTCGGTTACTCCTTCAGCCCTGAAATTCTTCAAGAGGGTGTGGCACAATGGCGGGATACGAACGACACGCCTCACGTGTGGCCGCTGGAGAAGGATAGCTACCAGACAATCGAAGGGGGGCTGGACTTCATTGATGGGGTGCTGTCCGCGCGCAGGCAACTGATTGAGAACGCCGGATTCAGGGGGACCTTCCACTTTCTGCCGCACCACGATTGCCACGCCGCAAGCGCCTTCCACGTGTCGCAGTTCGATAAGGCCGCGGTGCTCGTGATTGACGGAATCGGGGAATGGGCGAGTACTTCGCTGTACTACGGAGAGGGCACGCAACTGCGCAAAGTGCACGATTTTATTTTTCCGAATTCACTCGGGTTTGTGTGGGAGAAGCTGTCAAAATATCTTGGCTTTAGCCAGTACGATGCGTCCAAGGTCATGGGTCTCGCCGCCTATGGCGACGCTACCAAAACCATTGACCTATTTGCGAAGATTGTGACTAGCAAGCAAAACATGAGCGTCGATCTGGCCGTGCTGCGTCATGAATCGCCAGACTTTTCTCCGTTGGAGACGCTTTTCGGCCTGCCAAGGCGCTATGAACCTGTGGACTTCAACGTCGAGAACTGGCAGGCCTACGTGAATGTCGCAGCTGGCCTGCAGTTGCTGACCGAACAGGTGCTCGTAGAAATCCTGCGTCGTTTCGATTATCAAACCCATCGCAACTTGTGCATGGCCGGGGGCGTCGCGCTAAATTGTGCAGCTAATGGCGCGATTGTGCGTGAGAAGCTGTTCGACAATATCTTTATTCAGCCGGCCTCCAACGATGCTGGCACCGCGATGGGGGCTGCATTCCTGATTTGGAATCAAATGCTTGGTCGGCCGCGGGACTATGTGTTTACGAACGCCTACCTCGGCCCGAGCTACACTGACGATGAAATCGAGGCGGTGCTTTCTCGCACGAACCTGAACTACAACAAGGTGGAAGTTGCGGGGAAAGCCGCGCAGCTTATCGCTGATGGCAACATTGTCGGTTGGTTCAGTGGTGGGATGGAGTGGGGGCCGCGTGCGCTTGGTGCGCGTAGCTTGCTAGCAGATCCACGCAACAAAGACATCCGCGAATTGATGAACGTCAAGGTGAAGCATCGCGAACTTTACCGTCCGTTCTGTCCAAGCATTCTCGGAGAACGTGCAGAGGAATGGTTCATCGGAAGTACCGACGTGAATGCAGGAAAGTACATGCTTACGACGTCAGTGGTCCACCCCGAAAAGGCGGGTGCGATCCCGGCGGTCGTTCATTTTGACCAAACTGTACGTGCGCAGACGGTTTATCGGGAGGATAACCCTGAGTACTACCGCTTGATTTCTGAGTTCGAGGCACTCACAGGCGTTCCGCTGCTGCTAAACACTTCCTTCAACGACTCGGAGCCGATTGTGTGCAGCCCTCAGGACGCCATTAATACATTTTTGAAGACCGACATCGACTACCTCGTGCTTGGCAACTACCTCGTTGAGAAAAACCCAGGTTACACCTGACATCTGCCCTGAGACCTGGCCGTACATGGGGTTGTAAGCCGGAATCGCCGAAATTTTGGAAGTCCTTTGATTTCAGGTGGTTAGAGAAGGTCGAGACCCGCAAGCATGGCTGCGATGTCGATCGGGTTCTCGTTGCGAAACGTGTAATGCCCGAGCCCGGCTCGCGACGCCTGCCGAACCCGGGGGTTCCCGGATGCCGATGCGCTGGCCGCGCTGCGTGGCTGGTATGCAGGCCTCAGTTCACGTGCAACCGTCCTGCGCTACCTGCCTGGCCTTAAGGCGCCGGGCCAGTCCGCACGTGGCATGCTCGGCCGCATCCGCCGGCAGCTCATTGCGTTCGCCGAAAGCCGCCATCGACTGGATCTGGCGGCGGTATTCCAGCACACGCGCCAAGAGCGGCAGGGCCGAGCCAAGGCAGTTGAACACGCGCTCAGGACGTTGCCCTCGTTGACTGCGCCACAGCCCCAGATCAGCGACGACATTGAATGGTGGCTCGCACCCCGGACCGCGAATGCCCTGCGTGCACACGGCATCCATACGCTCTCGGAACTGACCGTACGCATCCGGCGACGGCGCGGATGGTGGCGAACGATCGAGGGGCTCGGCGCGATGGGGGCTCGGCAAGTCGAAGCATTCTTCGCCGAGCATCCGCTGTTGACCGAGCGCGCCCGCGCACTGGTCGCGGTCACCCAGCCACGCAGCATCGTGCCGTGGGAAGAGTTGCGCCTGCCGCACGAGGTCGATGGCTCGCAGGGCAGTTTCCGGGCGCCGCGTAATGCCTGCACGCTGAACGTGACGAACGATTACGAGGCGGTACAGGCGTGGCTTGCGCTGCACGAAACAGCGACGACGCAGCGCGCCTATCGCAAGGAGGCCGAGCGGCTGATCCTGTGGGCGATCGTCGAACGCGGGCGGGCGCTGTCGTCACTGACAACCGACGACGCGATCGCCTACCGGGCGTTCGTGAGACGTCCGACGCCGCGCGAGCGCTGGGTCGGGCCGCCGCGGCCGCGCGATTCCGTCGAATGGCGCCCCTTTACGGGCGCCCTGTCAGCGCGCTCCGCAGCCTACGCACTGACGGTGCTCTCGGCGCTGTTTCGCTGGCTGATCGAGCAGCGTAACGTGCTCGCCAATCCGTTTTCCGGCGTCAAGGTCCGAGGCCACGCCTCGCAGCCAGCGCTGGACACGACGCGCGGTTTCACCGAGGGTGAGTGGCTGCAGGTCCGCGCGATTGCCGACGGCCTCGAATGGTCCTATGGCTGGTCGGAGCCAGCGGCGCAGCGGCTGCGCTTCCTGCTTGACTTCGGCTACGCGACGGGTCTGCGCGCGAGCGAACTGGTCGGCGCCGAGCTCGGCAGCATCCGCGTGGACGGGCACGGTGATCACTGGCTGCATCTGGTCGGCAAGGGCAGCAAGCCCGGCAAGGTGGCACTGCCGCCGCTCGCGCGTACTGCGCTCGATCAGTACCTTGCACAGCGACGCCTGCCTGTCACGCCACAACGCTGCAACCCGAAGACATCACTGGTCGCGAGTCTGGGCGAAGACGGCGACGCGGGTATCGCGGGTTCGCGTCTGGGGCGCGTCATGCGCCGCTTCTTCGCACAGGCAGCCGACGTGATCGAGGCCGATCATCCGGTAGCTGCCGAAAAATTGCGCCGCGCGAGTCCGCACTGGATGCGCCACAGTCACGCGAGCCACGCGCTCGCTAGCGGGGCCAAACTGACCAGCGTGCGCGACAACCTGCGCCATGCATCGATCGCGACGACATCGATGTACCTGCACGGCGACGAAATCCAGCGTGCGAGGGATATGGATCAGGCCTTTGCCGCCCGAAAATAGCCGCTAACCTATTGAATTCGAAGAATTTCGAAAAAATCGGCGGTTCCAGCTTATAACCCCTACAAGCGAATGATTTCGTTGGCATCCCAATGGCCGTGCCACTTTCAATCCTCAGGTCCAAGACCGCTGAGGCGAGAAATTTTTCAAGCGCCAGAGCGAGTACGATCGCCAACGCGCAAGGCATTGACTTCACTGCTTTCGGTAGCGCCTGAACGACGGCGACGCTCAGCGACCGGCGATGACACTGCGCCGGTCTCCCACACGAATCTTGCGGGCTTGCGTTCAACGAAGGCAAACAGAGGTGGCGCCGGAATTTCGGACAAGGTCGGTAAGTGGAACGGTCGGGGCCTGAGCTGGTCATAGGGACCAGCAAAAGGAACCCAAAGATGGCAAAAAGAAGCGGCCGGTCGCATAGCCCGGCATTCAAGGCAAAGATAGCGCTGGCAGCCCTAAAGGGCGACAAGACGCTGGCAGAGCTGGCGCAGCAGTACGATGTTCATCCGAACCAGATTACGGACTGGAAGAAGCA
>NZ_JBFPKG010000068.1:0-32115 GCF_040948665.1 Paraburkholderia sp. BR14320 | reverse complement strand
TTCCCGGGCTTTGCGGCGCCGGCGACCAGCATCGAGCCTTCGATCGGCGCAAACGCAACGCCTGCCACGAACACACCGGCAGCCGAACCGTCGCCCGCTCCCGCGCCCGCACCGCAACCGCAGGCCCAACCCGCCAGCGAGCCCACCGCCCGCGCGCCGCTGCGCGGCCATATGCCGGTCAACGGCTTCGAATTCCATGCGCCGGCCGCCTCGATGGTCGAACTGCCGACGCTCGATCTGCTCGCCCCCGCCGACGCCGACGTCGAACCGATCTCGGACGAAAAGCTCCGCGAAACCGGTCAGCTAATCGAGCAGCGTCTGCAGGAATTCAAGGTGCCGGTGACGGTGGTCGGCGCATCGGCCGGTCCGGTCATCACGCGCTTCGAAGTCGAACCGGCGCTCGGCGTGCGCGGCAGCCAGATCGTCGGTCTGATGAAGGACCTGTCGCGCGGTCTCGGCCTCACGTCGATCCGCGTGGTCGAAACGATTCCCGGCAAGACCTGCATGGGCCTCGAACTGCCGAACGCGAAGCGGCAGACGATCCGGCTCTCCGAGATCCTCGAAGCGAGCGTCTACCAGAACTCGCACTCGCAACTGACGCTCGCGATGGGCAAGGACATCACCGGCCATCCGGTCGTCGCCGATCTCGCGAAGGCGCCGCACATGCTGGTGGCCGGCACGACCGGTTCGGGCAAGTCGGTCGCGATCAACGCGATGATCTGCTCGCTGCTGTTCAAGGCGACGCCCGAGGAAGTGCGCCTGATCATGATCGACCCAAAGATGCTCGAGCTTTCGGTCTACGAAGGGATTCCGCATCTGCTCGCACCGGTCGTCACCGACATGAAGCTCGCGGCCAATGCGCTGAACTGGTGCGTCGGCGAAATGGAGAAGCGCTACCGGCTGATGTCGGCGGTCGGCGTGCGCAATCTCGCCGGCTTCAACCAGAAGATCCGCGACACCGAGGCGAAGGGCAAGAAGCTCGGCAACCCGTTCTCGCTGACGCCCGATGCACCCGAGCCGCTCGCGCCGCTGCCGCTGATCGTCGTCGTCATCGACGAGCTCGCCGACCTGATGATGGTCGCTGGCAAGAAGATCGAGGAACTGATCGCGCGGCTCGCGCAGAAAGCGCGCGCGGCCGGCATCCATCTGATTCTCGCGACGCAGCGGCCCTCTGTCGACGTGATCACCGGTCTGATCAAGGCGAACATTCCGACGCGCGTCGCGTTCCAGGTGTCGTCGAAGATCGACTCGCGCACGATTCTCGATCAGATGGGCGCCGAGTCGCTGCTCGGCCAGGGCGACATGCTGTTCCTGCCGCCGGGCACGGGCTACCCGCAGCGCGTGCACGGCGCGTTCGTCGCCGACGAGGAGGTGCATGCGATCGTCGAGTATCTGAAGCAGTTCGGCGAGCCGCAATACGAGGAAGGCATTCTAGACGGCCCGGCCACCGATGGCGGCGCGGCCCAGGACCTGTTCGGCGAAGCGCCGGATGCGGAAGCCGATCCGCTGTACGACGAAGCGGTCGCGTTCGTCGTGCGCACGCGGCGCGCGTCGATCTCATCGGTGCAGCGGCAATTGCGCATCGGCTATAACCGCGCGGCGCGGCTCGTCGAGCAGATGGAGACGGCCGGGCTCGTGTCGGCGATGAGCATCAACGGCAGCCGCGAGGTGCTGGCGCCGGGGCCGGCGGAATGAACGCGCGCTGAACCGCAATGAAAAAACGGACAGCCTCACGACGTGAGCTGTCCGTTTTTCTTTACCCGCGCGTGCCGTGCGTTACGACGGCGACACCAGCTTGAAATCCACCGGCGCGCCGAGCTCGAAATGCTGCTTCGGATTTGGATCGAGCAGCCCCGTCTGCTGATCGCGCTTGAACACGTAGACCGTGTCGCTCAACTGATTGCCGACGATCAGCCAGTTGCCGGTCGGATCGATGGTGAACTCGCGCGGCGATTTGCCGAGGCTCGACTGCCGCCCGATCTGCTTCAGATGCCCATTGGCGGGATCGACCGAGAAGATCACGATCTCGTTCGCGTCGCCGCGATTGGACGCATACACGAAGCGTCCGTCCGGCGACATGTGGATCGCCGCCGCGGCCACCTGCCCCTTGAAGCCGGGCTCGCTCAATGGCAACGTCTGCACGAGCTTCAGTCTGCCGTCGTCGTAGTCGAACGTGCTGACGGTCGCCGCGAGTTCGCTCGTCAGATAGGCGTGCCTGCCGTTCGCGCTGAAGATCAGATGGCGTGGACCCGTGCCGGCTTTCTGCTGCGCATAGCCCCAGTCCGTCACGACGAACGGGCCCGCGCCGGCGCTGCTCTGCGGCGCGTAACGGTACGAGTACAGCTTGTCGGCGCCGAGATCCTGCGCGAACAGATAGTGGCCGTCAGGCGAGAACACGTTCGAATGCACGTGCGAGTTGTCCTGTCGCCCTTTCACCGGCCCGCCACCCTCGTGATGCACGGTCTGCACCGAGGCGCCCACCTGGCCGTTCGCCTGCAGCGGAAACACCGCGAAGCTGCCGCCCGGGTCGGGCGCGACGGAATAGTTCGCGGTCAGCAGATATTTGCCGTCCGGCGAGATGCTCAGATAGCACGGGTCATTGCCATCGGACGACACCTTGTTCAGAAACGTCAGCTGGCCGCGCGCGGCATCGAAGCCGAACGCGCTGATGTTGCCGCGCTGCGTGGCCGGGCCATTGTCGCCGGGCAGTTCGTTGACCGAATAGACGAAGCGGCGGTCGCGGCTCACGACCAGAAACGACGGATTGACCGTCTGCGCGACCGACACCTGGGTCGCCGCGCCGGTCTTCGTGTCGAAGCGAAAGACGTAGATGCCCTCGCTCCTGCCGCTGGTGTAAGTGCCGACCAGCATCGTATAGACGCCGTCCGCGGGGACCGGGCCAGAATCTTGCGCATACGCGTGCGAAGCAAGCATCGAAACCATGAGCAGGAAACCTTTTATCATCGAACGGGCGACGCGGTCCGCGCCACGCGGACCCGAACCGCGTACGGCAACACTGGCAAGAACAGAAGTAAAAGCGGAAGTCGGAACTGGGCGCGCGGCAACACACCCGGCGGCACGGCGACGGTGAAGCATGAGACCTCCTCGACATCGGTTGTCTGTACGGGCTCGCGTACGAGCCGGGGTACGAGCGGTTATAACGGTGTCTGGTCTGCCGCGCCGCCAATCGAGCGTCGTTCCGCGTTTTATTGTCGAAGTCAGTATAAGAGCGTTAGGTCGGATCATGCAGTGAATCCACCGCTGACGTGCGGGCTGCGCCAGCGGCTTTGGTCCCGCAAGCCGGGGCGTTTTTCAAGCGTTTTCTCAATCGCGCATCACGCGTGTCAACCACGGAGTCTCCATGAACGTCACTCTCAGCCTGGGCCCGCTCGTTTCGCTGATCGCCGGCATTCTGATTCTGATCATGCCGCGCCTGTTGAACTACATCGTCGCGCTTTACCTGATCATCATCGGCGTCATCGGGATCTTCGGCGTGGGCTCGTCGCATCTGTAAGCGCCAGGCGACGCAATGCCGGGCGCGGTATTTGCGCCCGGTATCGGGATCAGTTTGCGGGAAAAGGAGGTTCGCGCGGTGCCAGCGGCACTCGCACGCATGAAAGCGCGGCCTACGTCACGCGGTTGACACAGGCGGAAAGCGGGCATCGCGCCACGCGAACAATCGACGTAACGCGGCGCGAAGATGCGGATACGCGAGCAACCCGCGCTACGAACGCCCGGCGCCGCCGCTCAACCGTTCGCCAGCTGTTCGAGGCGCAAGCGCCCCTGCAACGACAGCGCGCCGACCGCATAATGATCGGCATTCTGCTGATAGCGCCGGAAGCAGGCCCGTTCGACCAGGAAGGACGCGGCAGCCAGCATGCCATTGCGGCTCAGGCCGAGCCGCCCATGATCGAGTGGCAGCATGGAGTCGCCGGCAAGCTGGCTGGCGGCCGAGAGAATCGTGATGCAATCGGATTTCGAAGGGTTCAGCATGGCTTTCGTCCTCGGAAACGGCGTCTGCATGCGCCATGAGCAAGGCCGATTCGCAGTCCGGCAGGTCACCGGACATCGGCATGAACTTTGATTTTATGCATGGATTTGACAATTTTCCAACCCGCGTTTTGCCGCACTATGCGGTGAACCAAACACTGCCGATCGTGGTCCGGTAATTAACTCCCACTCGAAGCGCGGCTACTGTCGCCGTCCGTAATAACGACTCGTTTTTCGACACGCTTTCCATGCCTGCACACCTCGAAGACTACGCACTCATCGGCGACGGCCATACCGCCGCGCTCATCTCCCGCGACGGTTCCGTCGACTGGCTCTGCTGGCCGCGCTTCGACTCGGGCGCCTGCTTCGCCGCGCTGCTCGGCACGCCCGACAACGGCCGCTGGCAGATCGCCCCCGCCACCCAGGGCGAGCACGGCGCGTGGACCATCACGCGGCGCTATCGCGGTGAAACGCTGATCCTCGAAACCGACTTCGAAACACCCGACGGCGCGGTCACGCTGATCGATTTCATGCCGCCCGGCAACGGCTGGTCCGAGCTGATCCGCATCGTCGTCGGCAAGCGCGGCACCGTGCGCATGAAGATGGAACTCGTGCTGCGCTTCGACTACGGCTTCTCGATTCCGTGGGTCGACAAGCTCAAGCACGACAGCGGCATCAAGGCGATCGTCGGCCCCGACAACGCGGTGCTGCGCACGCCGGTCGAACTGCACGGCGAAGATATGAAGACCGTCGCGGAATTCACGGTGACCGAGGGCGAGCGCGTGCCGTTCTCGCTCGCGTATGCGGCGTCGCATCTGCGCATTCCTCCCGCGCGCGACCCGCACACGTCGCTCGCGCGCACCGAGAACCACTGGCTCGAATGGGCGGCGCGCGGCACCGTCGAAGGACGCTGGGCCGAGCCGATCCGCCGTTCGCTGATCACACTGCGCGCGCTCGCCTACGAGCCGACCGGCGGCATCGTCGCGGCGCCTACCACGTCGCTGCCGGAGAAGCTCGGCGGCACGCGCAACTGGGACTATCGATACTGCTGGCTGCGCGACGCGACCATCACGCTGCTCGCGATGATGCGCGGCGGCTACTACGACGAAGCGCGCGCCTGGCGCAGCTGGCTCGGCCGCGTGATGGCGGGCGCGCCGGACCAGTTGCAGATCATGTACGGCATCGCCGGCGAGCGACGCCTGCCCGAATCCGAAATCGACTGGCTGCCCGGCTACGAGGGCGCGAAACCGGTGCGCATCGGCAACAACGCGGTCGGGCAGCGTCAGCTCGACGTCTATGGCGAAGTGATGAACGCGCTGCATCTCGCGCGCGTGGGCGGCCTGCAGGCGGACGTCACCGCGTGGAGCGTGCAGCGCGCGATGCTTGAGCATCTGACCACGATCTGGCGCGAACCCGACGAAGGCATCTGGGAGACTCGCGGCGGCCGCGAGCATTTCACCTTTTCGAAGGTGATGGCGTGGGTCGCGTTCGACCGCGCGATCCGCTCGGCCGAAATGTTCAAGCTCGACGGCCCGCTCGACGAATGGCGCGCGACGCGCGACACGATCCACGCCGAGGTCTGCGAGAAGGCGTGGAATCCGAAGCTGAACGCGTTCTCGCAGTACTACGGCAGCGACCAGCTCGACGCGAGCGTGCTGCTGATGCCGCTGGTCGCCTTCCTGCCGCCGCAGGACCCGCGCATCAAGGGCACCGTCGAGGCAATCGAGCGGGACCTGATGCATGGCGGCTTCGTGATGCGCTACCGCACCAACGAATACGATGACGGCCTGCCGCCCGGAGAAGGCACCTTTCTTGCGTGTTCGTTCTGGATGGTGGATAACCTCGCGCTGCAGGGGCGCGTGCAGGAAGCGATCGAGATGTACGAGCGGCTGCTCGCGCTGTGCAACGACGTAGGCCTGCTGTCCGAGGAGTACGATCCGGCCGAAAAACGTCTGGTCGGCAATTTTCCGCAGGCGTTCTCGCACGTGGCACTCGTGCACACCGGCCTGAACCTGATGAAGCACGAGCAGGAGATGGCGCAGGCGACCGGCCATCCGGCACATAACGGCATGCGCTCGATGGAGCTTGAGGCTCAGGCAAGCCCTGATAGCGGCGGAGCAGCATCGCCACTAGCATGACGCCGTGACAGCTTGCGTACACTGAATGCGAGAATTGTTGCATTGCACAAGATTGCTTTGTTCGATATTATCGATCCGACTGTCGGCCAACAACAATGTGCCCACAACCACAATGGCCCGCCGCAACGCTTCACGCGTGTTTGCGAAGCCCAATGCGAACCGCTTAAAACGGAGCAAACATGCTCTATCAACTGCACGAATTCAGCCGGGCGATCTTGAGCCCCCTCACCGCCTGGGCCCAGGCCGCATCGAAATCATTTGCGAATCCGGCCAGTCCGTTAGCCTACGTGCCGGGCGCCACGCGCCTGTCCGCCGGCTACGAACTGCTTTACCGGCTCGGCAAGGATTATGAAAAGCCCGAGTTCAACATTCATCAGATCGTTAAGGACGGACATAACATTCCGATCGTCGAGCAGACGATCATCGAAAAGCCTTTCTGCCGTCTGATGCGCTTCAAGCGCTTCGCTGACGACAGCGAAGCCGTCAGCCAGTTGAAAGACGAACCGGTCGTGCTGGTTTGCGCACCGTTGTCAGGACACCACGCCACGCTGCTGCGCGACACCGTGCGCACGTTGCTGCAAGACCACAAGGTCTACATCACCGACTGGATCGACGCGCGCATGGTGCCACTCGAGGCCGGCTGGTTCGGTCTGAACGACTACATCGCGTATATCCAGGAATTCATTCGCCATATCGGCGCGAAGAATCTGCACGTGATCTCGGTGTGCCAGCCGACCGTGCCGGTGCTCGCCGCCATTTCGCTGATGGCGAGCCGCGGCGAGGACACGCCGCGCACGATGACGATGATGGGCGGCCCGATCGACGCGCGCAAAAGCCCGACCTCGGTCAATTCGCTCGCCACGCAGCATTCGTACGAATGGTTCGAGAACAACGTGATCTTCACGGTGCCGCCGAACTATCCGGGTACGGGCCGCAAGGTCTATCCGGGCTTCCTGCAGCACACCGGCTTCGTCGCGATGAATCCGGAGCGTCACGCGGCATCGCACTGGGATTTCTACCAGAGCCTGCTGCGCGGCGACGAGGACGACGCCGAAGCGCACCGCCGCTTCTACGACGAGTACAACGCGGTGCTCGACATGGATGCCGACTATTACCTCGACACGATCCGCGTCGTGTTCCAGGAATTCCGTCTTGCCGAGGGCACGTGGGTCGTCAACGGCGAACCGGTACGGCCGCAAGACATCACGACGACCGCGCTGTTTACGATCGAAGGCGAACTCGACGATATTTCCGGCGACGGCCAGACCTACGCGGCGCACGACCTGTGCAGCGGCATTGCGGCGAAGAACAAGCGTCACTTCACCGCGGAGAAATGCGGCCACTACGGCATTTTCTCGGGCCGCCGCTGGCGCACGATCATTTACCCGCAATTGCGCGACTTCATTCTCGAGCACAACAAGACCGCAAAAACGGCTAAAGAAAAAGTCGAAGCCTGAGCATTAAACTTGCAATAGCATATAAAAAGCCAACGGTCTCCTTCGAGGCCGTTGGCTTTTTTATCGCGCTTTATTCGTGATACTGATGTTTGGCCGCGGCAATGATCACCGCCGCACGGGCCGTTACTTTCTCAACAGGTACGCGAGCAGCAGTTCGGTATTCATCTGAATCACCTCGCTGCGTTCGGCGGCGCTGCTGAAATCGCGCCCGAGCGTCGCTTCGAGCGTGAAGCGGTTCGACACGATGTAGTAACCCATGCCCGAAAGCGTCACGTAAAAACGCAATGGGTCGACGTTCGTGCGAAACAACCCCGCGCGTTGCCCGCGTTCGAGGATGCCGCCGAGCGTGGCGACGATCGGCGAAATCATTTCGCGTATGCGCGTCGATTTCTGCATGTAGCGTGCTTCATGCAGATTCTCGTTGTTGATGAGCCTCAATAACTCGGGATGATCGCGGTAGTAGTCCCACACGAAATGCGCGAGACGCGTAACCGCCTCGACGGGCGCGACCCCGTTGAGTTCGAGCGTGCGTTCCGCTTCATTGAGTGCGCTGAACGCGTGCTCGAGTACCGCGGTGAATAGCTGCTCCTTGCTACCGAAGTAGTAATAGAGCATTCGTTCATTGGTTTCGGCGCGGCGAGCGATCTGATCGACTCGTGCGCCGAACAGTCCTCCATTTGCAAACTCTTCCGCCGCCGCAAGCAAAATGCGGCGCCTCGTGCCTTCAGGATCTCTTTTGATTTTCGGCTGATTCATGGTGGCATCGTCTTCGTGAGCCGCGTTATCCGGATCGCGCCGCCGGCCTCTCCTCGAGCCTCTTTTTTGGCGGCGTTTAGCGGGCGCGTCGTGGTTGGGAAACACACCCTTTTCTGCGGTCTTTCGAATGAAGCGCTTCGATTATGGCACATGGATTGCGAATGGCAATCCGGGAAATCGGCGATAATGTGCTATTTAGTTCAGGTCGTGCGATCGCACGGCAAACCCCCGCGCCGTAACCGTGACAGACGTCAAAACACTCGCGGATCGCATCGAAGATCTGCTCCCCCAAACGCAATGCACGAAGTGCGGTTATCCCGCATGCCGTCCGTATGCCGAAGCCGTCGCCAGTGGCGAGGCGAACTATAACCAGTGCCCGCCTGGCGGTGCCCAGGGGATCGCGCGCCTCGCCGCGCTGCTCGGCAAGCCGGTGATTCCGCTCAATTCCGCCAATGGCGTCGAACGTCCGCGCCCCTTGGCGGTTATCGACGAACAGGTGTGCATCGGCTGCACGCTATGCATGCAGGCGTGTCCGGTCGACGCGATAGTTGGCGCACCGAAACAGATGCACACCGTGGTCGCCGAACTCTGCACCGGCTGCGACCTGTGCGTGCCGCCCTGCCCCGTCGACTGCATCGCGATGCTGCCCGTGACCGGCGAGGCCACCGGCTGGGATGCATGGAGCCAGAGCGAGGCAGACGCGGCGCGGGCGCGTCATAACCGCCACGAGAGCCGTCTCGCGCGCGAGCGCGACGCCGCCGAAGCGCGTGCTGCGGCGCGGCGAGCCGCGAGTGCGAGCCCGCCGGGGGCGGCCGCGTCGGGCGCGGCTCCAGCGAGCGGCGCGACAACGCCGTCCGAGGCCCCCGCCGCCCCGATCGCGGACGACGCCGAAGCGAAGAAACGCGCGATCATCCAGGCCGCGCTCGAACGCGCGCGCAAGAAGAAAGAAGAAATGGCCGCGAAAGGCCAGGGACCGCTGAACACCGAGAACGTCAGCGCCGACGTGCAGGCGCAGATCGACGCCGCCGAAGCGCGCCGCCGCCGTCTCGGTCTTGCCAGCGGCGACGACACACACGGCTCGGAGCCGTCGTCGAACGAGTCCGATGATTCAAAGCCGCCGTCCGGCTCGCCGCCGAGCGCGCGCTGACCGCCCCCGGCGCAACCTTCCCACCCACACGGACCCGCTCCGCATGAACGCGAACAAACGCCGCGCGATCTACGAAACGCTTCAGAGCCTGAATCCGCACCCGACCACCGAGCTCGAGTACACGACACCGTTCGAGCTGCTGATCGCGGTGCTGCTGTCGGCACAAGCAACCGACGTGTCGGTCAACAAGGCGATGCGCAGGATGTTCCCGGTCGCGAACACGCCGCAGAAGGTGTTGGAACTCGGTGAGGAAGGTGTCGCGAGCTATATCAAGACGATCGGCCTGTATCGCACGAAGGCGAAGAACGTGATCGCGACCTGCCGCATCCTGCTCGACCAGTACGGCGGCGAGGTGCCCGAGGATCGCGAGGCCCTCGAAGGGCTGCCGGGTGTCGGCCGCAAAACGGCCAACGTGATCCTGAACACCGCGTTCGGCCATCCGACCATCGCGGTCGACACGCACATTTTCCGCGTCGCGAACCGCACCGGCCTCGCGCCCGGCAAGGACGTGCGCGCGGTCGAAGCGGCCCTCGAAAAATTCACGCCCGCCGAATTCAGGAAGGATGCGCACCACTGGCTGATCCTGCATGGACGGTACGTGTGCAAGGCGCGCCGGCCGGAATGCTGGCATTGCGTGATCGAGCCGCTGTGCGAGTTCCGGCCGAAGACTCCGCCGCCCGATCTTTAACGGCGGCCCACTCGAAACCGCAGACCGCGCAGCGCGCCTGCAGCCCGAACGGCCGCCGCGTAAAATGATGCTTTACACGCAGTGCGCACTGCGTACACACGCCGTCGCGCTCCGCGCACACCCCACTCCCACGCACCGGTTCCACGATGTTCAATCCCAGCCGCGACGAAGTTCGCCTCTTTTTCACCGACACCTGGCGCAAACAGCGCCAAGGCGAGATTCTGACGCCGCTCGAGGCGATCGCCGCCGATTGGATCGTCGAGCATCCGGAATATCACGCCGACCTCGCAGACGCCCCCGCTGCCCAGGCGCAGGACTATTCGCCGGAACGCGGCCAGACCAATCCGTTCCTGCACCTGTCGATGCATCTGGCGATCTCCGAACAACTGTCGATCGACCAGCCGCCCGGCATTCGCGCCGCCCATGAGCGGCTCGCCGCACGCCTCGGCTCGACGCACGAGGCGCAGCACGCGATCATGGACTGCCTCGGCGAAACCATCTGGGAAGCGCAGCGCACCGGCACGCCGCCGGACACGGACGCGTATTTGCAGCGTATCGAACGGCGCGCGACGCGCGACTGAAGCGGCTGGAAACCCCGGCTCGATGGCCTCAAAGCAAAACACCCCGCCAAGGCGGGGTGTTTTGCTTTTGAAGCCGCGGCGCGAAACCCGCGCCCTACGCTTACTTCTTCTGCACGAGGTCGCCTTCCAGCGATTCGACGTAAGCGGCGATGTCCTTCATGTCGCCTAGCGACAGGCTCTGCACCTGTGCCTGCATGATCGGGTTGTTGCGGCCGAGGTGCGGATTGCCGGTGCCCATCTGGTACTGACGCAGCGCCCAGTACACATAGTCGGAGTGCTGACCGGCCAGCTTCGGATACTCCGGGCTCACCGGCTTGTTCAGGCCGGGACCGTGGCAGGCCGCGCAGTTATGACTGTCGGCGAGCACCTTGCCGTTGCCCGCGTCAGCCGCGTGCGCGACGTTCGCCATGGCCAGACCGATTACCGCCGCCGCGCCGACGGCCTTGAATACCGTGTGGAGTGCCTGTTGGGGCTTGATCATGAAATCTCCTATCCCGCGAATTGGATGTACTGTGACCGACGCCGATCACTTGTCGGGATTGTTTTTCGAAGCGGCAGTTTGCGCTGCGTAGTAGGCGGCAATGTCGGCAATGTCCTGATCCGACAGCGAGGTCGCGATCGCGTGCATCGTGTCGAAATGGCGGTCGCCCTTCTTGTAGGCGCGCAGCGCGATCTCGAGGTAGGCCTGATTTTGCCCGCCGAGCTTCGGCACGCGGAAAACCTCTGGATAAGCCGTGCGGTATTCAGGGATGCCGTGGCAGCCGATACACATCGCGACCTTGTCCTGGCCCGCCTTGGCGTTGCCTACGACATCCGCTGCCTGCGCACTGACCGCGTACCCCGCGAGCACCGACAGCGCTGCGATCACGACGTGTTTGCCGACGAATTTATTCATAGATGTAACCTGGCTTGAGGGGAAACGGGTGCCCACAAAGGCAGCGGTCCGGCCGTTCTTCTTATAAGGTGGCCACGCAGGCCAAAAAAATCGGGCCCATTGTACCGCGACGCCGCGCCGAACGTCCACAACGCGCGGGAGCCGCGCAACGCCCGTCTGGACGGGCCGCGCGCCCTGCTCGCGGCGGCTTCACGATGACGCCACAGCGGCACCAGCGCGTCTACCCGGCGCGGCTCACACCATACGTGAGCCGGTTTCAGGCCAACAGGCCTTCTGACTTATACTGGGTTTTTTCCCGCACAAGAGCATCTCGCCATGCGTTTCGAAGGCTCATCGCAGTACGTCGCCACCGACGACCTCAAGCTCGCGGTCAACGCCGCGATGACGCTCAAGCGTCCGCTCCTGATCAAGGGCGAGCCCGGCACCGGAAAGACCATGCTCGCCGAGGAAGTCGCCGCCGCGCTCGGCATGCCGCTCTTGCAATGGCACATCAAGTCGACCACCAAGGCCCAGCAGGGCTTGTACGAATACGACGCGGTGTCGCGTCTGCGCGATTCGCAGCTCGGCGACGAACGCGTGAAGGACATCCGCAACTACATTGTCAAGGGCGTGCTGTGGCAGGCGTTCGAATCGGACGAGCAGAGCGTGCTGCTGATCGACGAGATCGACAAGGCCGACATCGAATTCCCGAACGACCTGCTGCGCGAACTCGACCGCATGGAGTTCTACGTGTACGAGACGCGCGAACTGGTGCGCGCGAAGCATCGCCCGCTCGTGATCATCACGTCGAACAACGAGAAGGAATTGCCCGACGCGTTCCTGCGCCGCTGCTTCTTCCACTACATCAAGTTTCCGGACGCGACGACGATGCAGCAGATCGTCGACGTGCACTACCCCGGCATCAAGAAGGATCTGCTCGCCGCCGCGCTGCAGAGCTTCTTCGAACTGCGCAACGTCGCCGGGCTGAAGAAGAAGCCGTCCACCTCCGAACTGCTCGACTGGCTCAAGCTGCTGCTCGCCGAAGACATTCCGCCCGAAGCGCTGCGCTCGGCCGACCACAAGCAGATCGTGCCGCCGCTGCACGGCGCGCTGCTGAAGAACGAACAGGACGTGGGCCTGTTTGAGCGGCTGCTGTTCATGAACCGCAACAACCGTTGAGCGGGCACCGTGCCGCACGACATCCAGGCCCTAGCATGCTGATCGACTTCTTCTACTCGCTGCGCGCCGCCAAACTGCCGGTCTCGGTGAAGGAATACCTGACACTGCTCGAAGCGCTGAAGGCCAACGTGATCGCGCCGTCGCTCGACGAGTTCTACTACTTGTCGCGCATCACGCTCGTGAAAGACGAGCAGTACTTCGACAAGTTCGACCAGGCGTTCGGCGCCTTTTTCAACGGTGTCGCGGCGAGCTCGGAGCTCGCGTTCGAGATTCCGCTCGACTGGCTGAAGAAGCAGCTGCAACGCGATCTGTCGCCCGAGGAAAAAGCGCAGATCGAAGCGATGGGCGGCATCGACAAGCTGATGGAGCGTCTGAAGGAACTGTTCGACGAGCAGAAGGAGCGCCACGAGGGCGGCAACAAATGGATCGGCACGGGCGGCACGTCGCCGTTCGGCAACGGCGGCTATAACCCCGAGGCGGTGCGCATCGGCGGCGACGCGGCCGGCAATCGCACCGCCGTCAAGGTCTGGGAAGCGCGCGCGTACCGCGACTACGACGACCAGGTCGAAATCGGCACACGCAACATCAAGGTGGCGCTGCGACGCTTGCGCCGCTTCGCCCGCGAAGGCGCCGCGGAAGAACTCGATCTGCCCGACACGATCCGCAGCACCGCCGCGAACGCCGGTTGGCTCGATCTGAAGATGGTGCCCGAGCGGCACAACAACGTGAAGGTGCTGATGCTGCTCGACGTCGGCGGCTCGATGGACGATCACGTGAAGCGCACCGAGGAGCTGTTCTCCGCCGCGAAGGCCGAGTTCAAGCACCTCGAGTTCTACTACTTCCACAACTGCGTGTACGACTTCCTGTGGAAGAACAACCGCCGCCGCCACGCCGAGCGCACGCCCACGTGGGACGTGCTGCACAGGTTCACGCCGGACTACAAGCTGATCTTCGTCGGCGACGCGACGATGAGCCCGTACGAAGTGTTGCAGCCGGGCGGCTCGGTCGAGTACAACAACGCCGAGGCCGGCGCCGTATGGCTGCGCAGGCTCGCCGATCACTTCCCGCACTTCGCGTGGCTGAACCCCGAACCGGAAGCACTGTGGCCGTATCGGCAGTCGGTCAGCGCGATCCGCGAAGTGCTGGGCCACCGCATGTATCCGCTGACGCTCGCGGGCCTGGAGACGGCCATGCGGGTGCTGAGCAAGTAACGCCCGTCGTTCCGGAACCCACGTCCCGACGCTTCAACTTCCACAACAACAAAGCCTTCGCATGAGTTCGTCCCCGTCGCCCCAACTGTCCCCCGCCGCCGCGCCGCAGAGGCGCTTCAATCCGCTCGCCGATACGTCGCTGTCGACGATCGTCGCGGGCTTCGTCGCGGCGATGACCGGCTACACGAGCTCGCTCGTGCTGATGTTCCAGGCGGGCCAGGCCGCGCATCTGAGCGACGCGCAGATTTCGTCGTGGATCTGGGCGCTGTCGATCGGCATGGGCCTCTGTACGATCGGCCTGTCGCTGCGCTTTCGCGCGCCGATCGTGATCGCGTGGTCGACGCCGGGCGCGGCGCTCCTGGTGTCGTCGCTGCCGCATGTCGAGTATGCGCAGGCCATCGGCGCGTTCATCTTCTGCGCGGCGCTGCTGACGCTGGTCGGCGTCACCGGCTGGTTCGACGCGCTGATGAAGCGGATTCCGTCCGGCCTCGCGGCGGCGCTGCTCGCGGGCATCCTGTTCGAAATCGGCATCGAGATTTTCCGCGCCGCGCAGTACCAGACCGCGCTCGTGCTGACGATGTTCTTCACCTACCTGATCGTCAAACGGTTTGCGCCGCGTTACGCGATTCCGAGCACGCTCGTGGTCGGCACGGCAGCCGCCGGCGGCCTCGGTCTGCTCGACTTCAGCCACTTTCACGTCGCGCTCGCGCATCCGGTGCTGACGATGCCGTCGTTTTCGGTGGCGGCGTGCGTGAGCATCGGCATTCCGCTGTTCGTGGTCGCGATGGCCTCTCAGAACGTGCCGGGCATCGCGGTGCTGCGCGCCGACGGCTATACGACCCCGTCCGCGCCGCTGATCGCGACGACCGGCGTCGCGTCGCTGCTGCTCGCGCCGTTCGGCTCGCACGGCATCAATCTTGCGGCGATCACAGCGGCGATCTGCACCGGCCCGGAAGCGCACGAAAACCCCGCGCGCCGCTACACGGCGGCGGTATGGGGCGGCATTTTTTATCTGCTCGCGGGCGTGTTCGGCGCGACGATCGCCGCGCTGTTCGCGGCGTTTCCGAAGGAGCTGGTCGTCTCTGTCGCGGCGCTCGCGCTGTTCGGCTCGATCATGAGCGGCCTCGCCAATGCGATGCACGATACGCGGCAGCGCGAGGCGGCGCTCGTCACGTTCATGGTGACCGCCTCGGGGCTCACGCTGCTGTCGATCGGCTCGGCGTTCTGGGGGCTCGTCGCCGGCGTGATCACGCAAGTCGTGCTGAACGCGCGCCGCGTGTGAACGGAACACCGCGCCCGGCTGTCCGTACCCGGTGTTCATGCCGTCCTCGGCGATCCGCCATAGAATAGATGTATCCGGCAGCGTTTCCCGGCGCCATCGCGGGACGCGCTGCGGCTTGACCCGCGGCCGCCGGCGCCGGCTGATTGCTGTGTTTTGTCCAGCCGGCGCGGTGGCATCCTCATTTCTCCTGAACCACGGCGCACATGCGCCCTGAAGGCCCGAACATGACAACCGCACTCGACCAACTCAAGCAATACACCACCGTGGTGGCCGACACTGGCGACTTCCAGCAGCTCGCGCAGTACAAGCCGCGCGATGCGACCACTAATCCGTCGCTGATTCTGAAGGCCGTGCAGAAAGACGACTACCGGCCGCTGCTCGAAAAGACCGTGAAGGCGCATGCGTCGAAGCCGGTCGGTGCGATCATCGACCAGTTGCTGATCGCGTTCGGCACCGAAATCCTGAAGATCATCCCCGGGCGGGTGTCGACCGAAGTCGACGCGCGCCTGTCGTTCGACATCGAAGGTTCGATCAAGAAAGCCCATGAACTGATCGCGCTGTACAAGGAGCACGGCATCGAACGCGACCGCGTGCTGATCAAGCTCGCATCGACGTGGGAAGGCGTGCGCGCGGCCGAGGTGCTGCAGAAGGAAGGCATCAGCTGCAACATGACGCTGCTGTTCTCGCTCCCGCAGGCTGCCGCCTGCGCGGAAGCCGGCGCGCAGCTGATCTCGCCGTTCGTCGGCCGCATCTACGACTGGTACAAGAAGAGCGCCGGCAGCGCGTGGGACGAAGCGAAAGACGGCGGCCCCAACGATCCGGGCGTCAAGTCGGTGCGCCGCATCTATGCGTACTACAAGAAGTTCGGCTACAAGACCGAGGTGATGGGCGCGAGCTTCCGCACGACCTCGCAGATCCTGGAACTGGCTGGCTGCGATCTGCTGACGATCAGCCCGGACCTGCTGCAAAAACTGCACGACAGCACCGACAAGATCGAGCGCAAGCTGTCGCCGGAGGCATCGCACCAAGCGGACATCGAGCGCGTGCCGGTCGACGAAAAGTCGTTCCGCTTCCTCGTCAACGACGACGCGATGGCGACCGAGAAGCTCGCCGAAGGCATCCGCACGTTCGCCGCGGACGCAATCAAGCTGGAAAAGCTGATAGACACGCTGCGCTGAGGTGCCGCGGGCGACGGACGTGGCGGGCTGAGTGACGCTCACGTTCACGCTCGCCGCGCTGCGCCCGCTCCGCTCGAAAGCCATCCATGACAGGCGGCGCTGAACCTCACGGCTCAGCGCCGCTCCCCGTTTACGCCGCGACTACAATCGACTGCACGCCCCTCCCCGCCCGAGCTGGCGAGGACCGACGGCGCCCGCCCAACGCCTGACCCAAGGAGACGATCATGTACGTTCAGCCCTACGTGTTCTTCAACGGCCGTTGCCAGGAAGCGCTCGACTACTACACCGACAAACTCGGCGCCCAGGTGACCTTCAAGATGCTGTTCAAGGACGCGCCACCCGATGCGCAAAACCCGCCCCGCCCCGAGCTCGCCGACAAGATCATGCACGCGAACGTGCAGCTGGGCTCGAGCACGTGGATGGCTTCCGACGGCAACTGCGATCCGGCGGCCGGCCCGTTCAATGGCTTCAGCCTGTCGCTGACCGTCGAAGACAGCGCGTCGGCGGAAAAATGCTTCAACGCGCTCGCCGATGGCGGCCAGGTCGTGATGCCGTTCCAGCCAACGTTCTGGAGCAAGGGCTTCGGTATGGTGGTGGATCGCTTCGGCATGATGTGGATGGTCACGCTGCCGCCGCAGGCTTGAGGCTTCGCGGCCGAGCCTTTGGGTTCGACCGCTCGACCACCTACCCGCCACGCGTCGCCCGCTCGTGCCGCTCGATGGTCCAGTTCGGCTCGGTCTCCAGCAATAGCGCACGCAGCCGGTCCACCTGCTCCGCGAGCCGCTGACCGAGCCAGTACGGCCCTTGCCAGTCGGGCGGCAACGCGGTGGTCACGTCGCCATGCCCCTTCGCGAGCGGCGCCGCGGCCGGAATGCCGAAGCGCGACGGACGGCCGAAACGCAGCCCGCGCGCGGTGGACAACAGGATCGCGCGCACGGCCCGCACCTCGGCGCCGCAATGCGCTGCATAGGCGCTGCGCGCGGCGGCGGCGGCGTTCATCAGCGGCCCGGTGGCCAGCAGTTCGAGCGAGCTGAGCACCGAGCGATGCAGTCGCTGGATCTCCTCGAGCCTCGACTGCGGCACGTCGATTTCCTTTGCGACCGACGGCATCAACGAGCGCAGTTGCACGAGCCGCTTGTTGATCCGCAGAAAGCGCTTGACCTGCTCTTCTTCGGTGATCGTCTCGCCGTCGAGCAGGCGCGCGTAGATGCCAGCGCATTCGCGCAGATTGGCGGCCAGCCCGTAGCGCCACGAATACGTTGCGTGCAGCGGAAACGCGAACGAAAACGCCAGCGCGATCACGATGCCGATCAGCACGTTCAGCGTGCGCCACAGGCCGACATCGATCAGGTTGTCGCCGTGGCCCGCGACGATGCACATCGTGATCGCGGTCAGAAGCCCGATATAGCCGGACGAGCCGATCGCGAACCACGCGCAGATCGACGCGATGATCGCCTCCAGCACATAGGTGAGCGGCAGCGAGCCGATGAAGTTCTGCTGCACGATCAGCAACAGGCCGATCGACGCACCGAGCAGCGTACCGGCCGCGCGTTCGGCCGCCTTCTTGCGGATATTGCCGTGATGCTGCAAGCCGCCGATCACCACGAGCAGCGTCACCGACGACCAGATGCCGTGCGGGATATCGATTCCGGTCGTCGCCAGAATCGACACCAGCATCGCGAGGCCGACGCGCAGGCTATGCAGCACCTTCGCGTGGCGGTACCGGTAATACGGCGACGTGACCGCGCGCACCATCCGGCTCAGCGCCGCGCGGCGGGGGATCACAGTGGGAGTATCGGCAGCAGCCATGGTGGGGCGCGGCAAACGCGTGAAAGGACGGTTCCGCTATCCTGCCCTGGAGTACCCCGCAAACACAAACGCCCGCCGACTCGCGTCGGCGGGCGTTGCGTGTTTCAGACCGTAACGTTGCAGCCGGAATCAGCCTTCGACGACGTCCAGGTAGTCTTCCGAACGGGTGCGGTCCTCGGCGCGCTGCATGCCCACCGCGCGCACGATCAGGCTCACGACCACCGACACCACGAGGTTCACGATCAGCGACCACACCGCCGCATAGCCCGGAATCGCCATGCCGAACAGATGGATCGTGAAGATCGAGCCCGCGAGGTTCAACGAAATCGCCATCCACGTACCGGTCGCGATGCCTGCCGCCCAGCCGAGCAGCAGACCCCGATAGTCGAGCACCCGCGTGTAGAGACCGAGCACGATGGCCGGCAGCGTCTGGATGATCCAGATCCCGCCGAGCAGCTGCAGCTGGATCGCGTAGGTCAGCGGCAGACCCAGAATGAACGCAACCGCGCCGACCTTGACGATCAGCGACACCAGCTTCGCGACGTTGGTCTCCTGCTCGTGCGTCATGTTGCGGTTGATGAACTCCTTGTGCACGTTGCGCGTGTACAGGTTCGCCGCCGCGATCGACATGATCGCCGCCGGCACCAGCGCGCCGATACCGATCGCCGCGAACGCGACGCCGACGAACCACGACGGGAAGAAGTGCAGGAACAGCGCCGGCACCGCGAAGTTCGGGCCGAAGGCCTTGAAGTACGGCGCGAACTCGGGCATGTCCTTCACGCCGGCTGCGAGCGCCATGAAGCCGAGCAGCGCGAGCAGGCCCAGCACCAGCGAATACGCCGGCAGCAACGCCATGTTGCGGCGGATCGTGTTGCCCGACTTCGACGACAGCACCGCGGTAATCGAGTGCGGGTACAGGAACAGCGCGAGCGCCGAACCCACCGCGAGCGTCGCGTACGCGCTATAGCCGTTCAGGCTCGACACGTCCGGCGACTTCAGCAGCAGCTTGGCCGGCGGCACCGCGCCGAAGATATGGCCGAAGCCGCCAAGCTGCGGCGGAATCACGATGATCGCGGCGAAGATCGTCACGTAGATCAGAATGTCCTTGACGACCGCGATCATTGCCGGCGCGCGCAGGCCCGACGTGTACGTGTACGCCGCGAGGATCGCGAACGCGATGATCAGCGGCAGATCGCCGACGAAGCCGGTCGTGTCGAAACCGAGCGCGCCGATCACCACTTCGATACCGACCAGCTGCAGCGCGATGTACGGCATCGTCGCGACGATGCCGGTCACGGCGACCGCGAGCGCGAGCATGCGGCTGCCGTAGCGGGCCGACACGAAGTCCGCCGACGTCACGTAGCCGTGGCGCTTCGCGATGCTCCACAGCTTCGGGAACACGACGAACGCGAACGGATAGATCAGGATCGTGTACGGCAGCGCGAAGAAGCCGGTTGCGCCCGCGCCGAACACGAGCGCCGGCACCGCGATGAAGGTGTACGCGGTGTACAGGTCGCCGCCGAGCAGGAACCACGTGACGATCGTGCCGAAGCGCCGGCCGCCGAGACCCCACTCTTCGAGATGCGCGAGATCGCCGCGCCGCCAGTGGGCCGCGACGAAACCGAGAATCGTGACGCCGATGAAAAACAGAACGAAGACGAAAGTTGCAATGGGGTTCATCGTTGTGCGCCCCCGTTCGGGCGACCCGTATAGCGGGACTTGGTCTTCACATAGACGAACGCGGTGATGACCGCGCTGATCAGCACCCACAGCAGCTGGTACCAGTAGAAGAACGGGAAATCGAACAGCTGCGGCTCGATCCGGTTGTAGGACGGCACCCAGATCATCGCGATCCACGGTAGCAGCAATAGCCAGAGCCAGTGCTTGCTGGCTTTCTTCACGTCGGCGTCGTGAGCCATGACGTCTCCTGTTTTTTCCTATTTTGAATTTATCTGCCCGTGGTCGACGGGAGGAGGAACTCAGCGGGTGGTCGTCCCGCGGTCCGCCACGGGCTCCCCGAAAGCCTCGAAAGAGTATAGGAGTGGCGAACGCCCGGTCAAGCCGGGGCGACCCCGAGGCACATTGGCGTCCAACGATGCAGACTGGATGACTCCGCAGCATCGACGTGAAAAAAATACCGGAAGCAAAACGGCCGTGCCGACTGATACGCCGGCACGGCCGTCTGGTTCTCCGTTCACGGACGGGAATTCAGCGCTCAGATCGCAAACGATGCGCCCGTCTGCCCCGTCGATTCGCGCAGGCCCTTGATCCACTTGCGCGCCGGCAAGCCGAGCTCGGCTTCGATCAGCTTCGCGCGCGCGTCGAGCGCGGCGAACGGCACGTCGAGCGCGGGGCCCGAGAACGCGATCGCGATGCGGTTGCCGTCGTGCACTTCGGGCAGCGCGACGACGCGGCCGTCGAAGGCTTCGTTCAGGCGCTTCATGTTGCGCACGAAGCTCGGGTGATCGCCGAACAGATTCACCGTGACGATGCCCGCGTCGGTCAGACACGCGCGCGCCGCGCGGTAAAAGCCGACGCTGTCGAGCACCGGGCCGCGCGCGGTCGCGTCGTAGACGTCGATCTGCAGCGCGCCGATGGTGCCGTGGTTCGCGCTTTCGTTGACGAAGTCCCACGCGTCGGTTTCGTGCACGGTCAGGCGCGCATCGTCGGGCGGCAGTTCGAACATCGTGCGCGCGGCCACCACGACCGCCGGATTCAGCTCGACGGCCTCGACCTTCGCGCTCTTCAGGAAGCGATGCGCGAACTTGGTCAGCGCCGCCGCGCCGAGCCCGAGCTGCACGATGCGCTTCGGCGTTTCGAGGAACAGCAGCCAGGCCATCATCTGCTGCGCGTATTCGAGTTCGATGTGATCCGGCTTGCGCAGGCGCATCGCGCCTTGCACCCATTCCGTGCCGAAATGCAGGTAGCGCACGCCGCCCTCTTCGGAGAACGTCACCGGTGCGAAGCGCGGCTTGCGCGGCGCTTCGATTTGCGGCGCGTCGTGAAGCTCATGATCGACGGCGCGGTTCGCGTTGCGCGCGGTTTTTGGCGCCTGTCTGGGCGCCATTTTCTGCTTACCGCCGATGGCTTCGGCGTCCCGGTTACGGAAAGCGCGCGCCTCGGCCGAAGCGCGCTTGATCAGTTTCGTCATGTGTGGATGTCGCGCCGCGGGCGCATGATTTTTGGTCGACCGAGAGCATAGCATTCGCGGCGCGCACGATCGCTCCGAGCCGCCCGCCGGCGGCCCGTGCGCACATCAGCTCATCAGCTCACTTCACACCCATCACGTCACTCGACGCGCACCGCCTTGAGCGCCTCGTTCAGCGTGCGGCTCGGCCGCATCACCTCTTCGAGCTTGTTGAAGTCCGGCTTGTAATAGCCGCCGATGTCCGCCGGCGCGCCCTGCACCGACGCGAGCTCCGCCACGATCACCTGCTCGTTGGCGGTCAGCCGTGTCGCGAGCGGCGCGAACTGCGCGGCGAGCGCGGCATCGTCCGTTTGCGCGGCCAGCTCCTGCGCCCAGTACATCGCCAGATAGAACTGGCTGCCGCGATTGTCGAGCTCGCCCGTCTTCGGGCTCGGGCTGCGGTTGTTGTCGAGCAGCTTGCCGGTTGCGGTGTCGAGCGTCTTCGCGAGGATCTTCGCCCGGTTGTTGCCGGTCTTGATGCCCAGCTCTTCGAGCGACACCGCGAGCGCGAGGAATTCGCCGAGCGAGTCCCAGCGCAGATGGTTCTCTTCGACGAGCTGCTTTACGTGCTTCGGCGCCGAACCGCCCGCGCCGGTCTCGTACATGCCGCCGCCCGCCATCAACGGCACGATCGACAGCATCTTTGCGCTCGTGCCCAGCTCCATGATCGGGAACAGGTCGGTCAGATAATCGCGCAGGATGTTGCCGGTGACCGAGATCGTATCGAGCCCGCGCACGACGCGCTCGAGCGTGTAACGCATCGCGCGCACCTGCGACATGATCTGGATGTCGAGGCCGGTGGTGTCGTAATCCTTCAGGTAAGCCTCGACCTTCTTGATCAGCTCGGCTTCGTGCGGACGATACGGATCGAGCCAGAACACGGCAGGCGTGCGCGAATTGCGCACGCGCGTGACCGCGAGCTTGACCCAGTCGCGGATCGCCGCGTCTTTCACTTCGCACATGCGCCAGATGTCGCCCTGCTCGACGTTCTGCGTGAGCAGCACTTCGCCGCTCGCGAGATCGACGATGCGCGCCTCGCCGTCTTCCGGCACTTCGAAGGTCTTGTCGTGCGAGCCGTATTCTTCCGCCTTCTGCGCCATCAGGCCGACGTTCGGCACCGTGCCCATCGTGACCGGATCGAACGCGCCGTTGGTCTTGCAGAAGTTGATGATCTCCTGGTAGATGCGCGCGAAGGTGCTCTCCGGGATCACCGCCTTGGTGTCTTTCGGACGGCCGTCGGCGCCCCACATCTTGCCGCCGGCGCGAATCATCGCCGGCATCGACGCATCGACGATCACGTCGTTCGGCGCGTGCAGGTTCGAGATACCCTTCGCCGAATCGACCATCGCCAGTTCCGGACGATGCTCGTGGCACGCGTGCAGGTCGCGGATCACTTCCTCGCGCTGCGATTCCGGCAGCGTCTCGATCTTCTCGTACAGATTGACGAGGCCGTTGTTGACGTTCACGCCGAGTTCGTCGAACAGCTTGCCGTGCTTCGCGAACGCGTCCTTGTAGAACACCTTCACCGCGTGGCCGAAGACGATCGGATGCGAGATCTTCATCATCGTCGCCTTCACGTGCAGCGACAGCATCATGCCGGTCTTGCGAGCGTCTTCCATCTGGTCTTCATAGAACGCGAGCAGCGCCTTTTTGCTCATGAACATGCTGTCGATGATCTCGCCGTCCTCTAGCGCGACCTTCGGCTTCAGCACGATCGTCTTGCCGTCCTTGGTGACGAGTTCCATCTTCACGTCGCGCGCGCGATCGAGCGTCATCGACTTTTCGCCGTGATAGAAGTCGCCGTGCCGCATGGTGGCGACGTGCGTGCGCGACGCCATGCTCCATTCGGTCATGCTGTGCGGATGCTTGCGCGCGTAGTTCTTCACCGCGGCCGGCGCGCGACGGTCCGAGTTGCCCTCGCGCAGCACCGGGTTGACCGCGCTGCCGAGACACTTCGAGTAGCGTTGACGGATCGCCTTCTCGGCGTCGGTCTTCGGATCTTCCGGATAGTCGGGCACCTTGTAGCCCTTCGCCTGCAGTTCCTTGATCGCGCTCGTCAGTTGCGGCACCGATGCGCTGATGTTGGGCAGCTTGATGATGTTAGTGTCGGGCAACGAGGTCAGGCGACCCAGTTCAGCGAGGTTGTCGGGCACCCGCTGCGCTTCGGTCAGAAACTCGGGGAACTCACCGAGGATGCGGCCCGCGACCGAGATGTCGCTGGTCTCGACCTCGATGCCGGCCGGCCTGGTGAAGGTCCGGATGATCGGCAGGAACGCGGCGGTCGCGAGCAGCGGGGCCTCGTCGGTGAGGGTGTAGATGATGGTCGGTTGCTGGGTCGTCATTGCTAGGCTCTGGGCGGGCGGTTGAGAGGCATCTCGCGCGTGATACCGGCAGGATGCGCAAGCGTCGATCAGGAAAACGACAACACGAGGACACAAACGCTGTGCGCGGCGGATGGCGACGCGGGGCCCTGGAACCCCAAAGCGGAACGATTAAGCGAACACGGCGGACTGCGTCGCGCAGCGGGTCGCACGTCTTGATTCTGCCTCATTTTTGGGCTGACGGAAAAGCGCGCGGACCGGACCTCCCGTGCGTCGCACGTCCACATCGATACAATGAGCTGATGTACGGGGATTCCCGCAGATCTGTCAATCGAAGCCGGAGAGCGTCATGGACGGCGATACCAGCAAAGCCCAATCCGACTGGATTTCCCGTTCGGAAACCAGCGGCGGAGTCGAACGCATCGAAGCCTTTTTCCACGGCAATGCGTACTCGCTGCATCGGCACGACACCTACGCTATCGGCCTGACGCTCGCCGGCGTTCAGTGCTTTCACTACCGGCGCGGCTTGCGCACCAGCCTGCCCGGACAGACGATGGTGCTGCATCCCGACGAAGCGCACGACGGTCAGGCCGGCACGCAGGAGGGATTCCGTTATCAGATGATTTACGTGCAGCCAGCCGCCATCCAGGAGGTCCTCGGCGGCCGGCCGCTGCCATTCGTCGAAGGCGGAGTCACGAACGATCCACGGCTGTTCGAAGCGACGAAGACAGCACTGCGCCAGATGCGCGGCGACGCGGAGCCGCTCGAGCGCGACGACGCGCTCGCCGGTCTCGCGCTCGCGCTGGATAGCGTGTCGGACGCCCGAGCTGCGCGCAGGTCCGCGGATTTCGCGGCAGCGCAGCGGGCACGGGAATATCTTCATGCATCGAGCAGCCGCGTCGTCACGCTGGATGAACTTGCCGCCGTCAGCGGACAGGACCGCTGGAGCCTGTCGCGCGATTTTCGAACCTTTTACGGCACCAGCCCCTATCACTACCTGGTCATGCGCCGGCTCGAAGCGGCGCGCGCGATGATGCTGCGCGGCGTTTCCCTCGTGGACACGGCGGCAGCGGCCGGCTTCGCCGACCAGAGCCACATGACCCGGCATTTTCGTCACGCATACGGGATCCCGCCCGCGCGTTGGCTCGCGATGACGAGCGATCGTCGCGCCGGCTAGCACAAGCTTGCACGATCGTTCAAGACACTCGCCGGCGGCCGGCCTAAGCTCTGTTCCAGATATCACCCGAATGGAGCCACCATGCACAGCGATTCCCAGCCGAAACCCGAGCAACGCGGCCAGTACAAGACGATCAATCTGCTCGACAAGATCCGTCAGATCGACGATCACTGGCAGCCGCGCGTCGTTGCCGAAATGAACGACTATCAGTTCAAGGTCGTAAAGATAGAGGGTGATTTCGTCTGGCACCGGCATGCCGACACCGACGAGACCTTCATCGTTCTCGAAGGCCGCTTGCGCATCGACTTTCGCGACCGCTCGATCGAACTGCTTGCCGGTGAAATGGCGGTGGTTCCAAAAGGAGTCGAGCACAAGCCGTATGCCGGCTCCGAAGTGAAGCTGCTGCTGATCGAACCGCGTGGCGTCGTGAACACCGGCGATACGACCAACGAAAGAACGGCCGAAAACGACGTATGGATTTGAGAGCCGCCATGCAAACGCCGCTGCCGATCGTTCGCGAAGCCGTTTTCCCCGCCGATACGCGCAAGCTCGTCGCCGTGATCCGCGAGTATGTCCAGTGGCTGGATCTGGATTTGTCGTACCGTGGATTCGATGCCGAAATGGACGCGTTCGAAGCGGTCTACACGTTGCCATCCGGCATGTTCTTCGTCGCCGATGCCGGCGGCGAACTCGCCGGTTGCGCGGGGCTGCTGCGCCATAGTGCCGGGACCGCCGAAATCAAGCGCCTCTTCGTTCGCGACGCATTCAGAGGGATGCGTCTCGGGGAAACGCTGGTGAACTCGGTGATCGGGAAGGCAAAATCGTTGGGCTTCTCGAAGCTGGTCCTCGACTCGGTGCCGAAAACCGCTTTCGCGCAGCGCATCTACGAGCGATTGGGGTTCGTAGAAATCGCGCCCTTCTACGCAAATCCGGTCGAGGGCACGAGGTTTCTTGCACTCGAGCTTTGACGGCGCGGCGCGCGCGGCGCGGCGTCGCTCGTCTTGAACCTTCTCACAGCGCGCCTAAGTTGAATATACATTTACTGCTTTTTTTTCCAGCGGCCGCTCCGATTCCGCTTTCGAATTTCGCTTAACGCGGAAACGCCCCCTCTTCTTAAGTGCGCGTCGCTCGTCGTCAGCAAAAACCCTAGTTCCGCCACCCTCTTCAATTCGCTATCTTGTCTATACAACTACGCCAATGAAACGGCCTAGCTGAATGTGCTGCGCGACACGGGCTTCCTGAAGACCGCGCGCGGCGCAGGTTTCGCGTTCACGGACGGCGATCTGAGCGATCCGAAGCGCGCGCTCGGCGTACGGCAGCTGACAGGCAATGGCGCGGAGGATTCTCCGCCCCTACGCCGTCCGGCACATTCACACCATCATGCAAACACAAACCCATCCGTTGATTTCCCCGTCGCTCGGCACCGAGCGGTACCTGACGAGCTTCCACTACGGCCCGACGGGCGGACAGAAGATCTACATCCAGTCGTCGCTGCATGCCGACGAGCTGCCGGGGATGCTGGTCGCGTGGGAACTGCGCAGACGCGTCGCCGCCCTCGAGACGGCGGGCAGGTTGCGCGGCGAAATCGTCATCGTGCCGGTACCCAATCCGATCGGCCTCAACCAGCGGGTGCTCGGGCACATGGTTGGCCGCTTCGAAAGCGGCACCGCGGCAAACTTCAATCGCAACTTTCATAATCTGGCCGAGCTCGTGATGCCGCGCATCGAGCCTCACCTGACCGGCGACGCGCAGCAAAATCTGCGCGCCGTGCGCGCCGCAATGCGCGAGGCGCTCGCCGAGCAAACGCCGACCACCGAGCTCGAGTCGCAGCGCCTCGCGCTGCAGCGCCTGTCATACGATGCCGATGTCGTGCTCGACCTGCACTGCGACTTCGAAGCGGCGATGCATCTGTTCACGAATCCCGACACGTGGCCCGACGTCGAGCCACTCGCGCGCTACCTCGACGCGAAAACTTCGCTGCTCGCGCTCAATTCGATCGGCAATCCGTTCGACGAGATTCACAGCTTCAGCTGGTCGGAGCTGCGTGCGCGCTACGGCGAGCGCTATCCGATTCCGAACGGCTCGATCTCGGTGACGATCGAGCTGCGCGGCCAGGCGGACGTGAGCTACGCGTTCGCCGAGCGCGACGCGAACGCGATCGTCGAATACCTGACGTTGCGCGGCGTCATCGACGGCACACCCGCGCCGTTGCCGGAGCTCGCGTTCGAGGCTACGCCTTTCTCCGGCAGCGAGCCGCTCGTCGCACCGATCTCGGGTGTGCTCGTGTTCCGCGCGCCGCTCGGTGTCTGGGTCGAGCCCGGCGAGGCGATCGCCGACATCGTCGATCCGCTGACCGGCCGCGTCGTCACGATCACGAACTCGGTTGCCGGCGTGCTCTATGCGCGGCAACGCACGCGCTTCGCCACCGCGGGGCTGGAGGTTGCGTGTGTCGCTGGAGCCGAGCCTATTCGGAGCGGCTCGCTGCTGCCGAACTGAGCCGGTCGCGTGAAGCGGCCCGGCGCACCGGCGATGCTTGGCCTGCGTCCGGAATGAATGCCGTCAGGAAAGAATCTCCCGCCAACACGAGAGCTTCTGTTCGAATGAAAGCGTCGCATTCGCGGGGCTCGACGACGGCAATACGAGTGTTCGATAGCCTGCCGCACCGATGACCGGCGCGAACCGCCCCGCCGTTTTCCCATTGAAGCAAACCTTATCCAGCAACGGCGCATGTTCGCGCAACGACTCGAAGTCGTTCGGCTGCGCATGGCGGATCGCCGAGTCGAGACTGCCTTGACGGTGGCATGCATCGAGCACATCCCAGATGCCGATCCGATGTGCGAGCACGCGCGCGAGACGCTCGTCATACGGCAACTCGTGCAGCGCGGGTTCGTCGAGCACCGCGCCGAGCAGGCGCCAGAACTGGTTGCGTGGATGCGCGTAATACTGCGCCGCGGCCAGTGACGCTTCACCGGGAAAGCTGCCGAGTATCAGCGTGTGCGTGTCGGCCGCGACGACCGGTGGAAAACCGCGCAACATCAGCGGCTCCGATCGTCCGACGCGCGCGGCGCGGCATGCGCGCGCGACGCGGTGTGATCGAGCGGACGGCCGTGGTCGCGTATCCGCTCGTGCGCGACATGCGCGCCTGAAACGGGCTCGGTTGCAGCGCCGCCCGAGGGCCCCGCCTGCTCCAGCCGGGCCAGATGCTCCCACAGTGCCGGCAACATGCATTCGGTCACCATCAAAGGCGCGCCATGGCGCTCGAACACCGAGCGCCGTGCGACCAGCGCATGCGGCGCATCGACGGCGCCGCCGCCGATCTCACGCGCCGCCAGCCGATACAACGGATGCCGTTGTCCCACCCTGCGGCTCACCAGCGACGAACGCGCGACGCTGCTATCGCTATACAGCAACTCGGCGAGCGGCCGCGTGCGCAGCCGCCGCGTGGCCTGCCAGATGCCGACGCTCGCGGCGCGCGGCGTCACGCTATGCGCGGCGACGAACGCCACACCATCGACCGACAGCACCACTTCGCGCACCCACACGGGCGCGCGCGGCGTGAGTCCGAGCGCGGCGGCTTCGTCGGGCCACGGCAGCGCGACCGCTTCGCGCGTCACGCGCACCGCGACCGCGCCGAGCACGCGCAGATGCGCGGTCAGTGAACCGCCGCGGGTCAGCCAGTCTTTCTGGGCAGCGCTGAAAGTGGGCAAAGGCGCGACGCGCCAGTGGGTGTCTGCGGGATCGAAACGGATAGGCATGGTGTCGGATTATAGCGGCGCGCTCCGACGGCATTTTTCGTGGCAACGCTTGCGCTGATCGCGCGCGCCGCTCCAGACAGAAGCCGGCGCAAACCGACGGCAAAAAAAATGCGCTGCCGAAGCAGCGCATTTCCGAACCACAGAGCGTCAATCCAATAAGAACACCATCAACGCTCCGGGTTCGCCTTCACTGAAACTCAACCCGCGCGCGACAGCAGCAACGCATTGGTCCGCTTCACGAAGCTCGCCGGATCTTCCAGCGCGCCGCCTTCGGCGAGCAGTGCCTGATCGAACAGCAGATGGCACCAGTCGTCGAAATTCGCGCTATCGGCATGCAGACCCTTGACGAGCGCATGCTCCGGATTCACTTCGAGAATCGGATGGAACTCCGGCGCCTGCTGGCCCGCGGCCTTCAGCATGCGCTGCAGGTAGCCGCTCATTTCGCCGTCGTCGGCAACGAGGCACGACGGCGAGTCGGTCAGGCGGAACGTCAGACGCACGTCCTTCGCCTTGCCCTTCAGCGCTTCCTTCATCTTCTCGACGAGCGGCTTGAACTCTTCGCCGATCTTCTCCTGCGCCTGCTTTTCCTCGTCGTTCAGCGCGCCGAGATCAAGGTCGCCGCGCGCGACGCTTTGCAACGGCTTGCCGTCGAATTCGTTGAGGAACGACAGCATCCATTCATCGACGCGATCGGTTAGCAGCAGCACTTCGACGCCCTTCTTGCGGAACACTTCGAGATGCGGGCTGTTCGACGCGGCTTGCCACGTGTCGGCGGTCACGTAGTAGATCTTGGTCTGCTCGGGCTTCCTCCGAGCGACGTAGTCGGCCAGCGACACGGTCTGCTCGGCCGTGCCCGTATGCGTCGTCGCAAAGCGCACGAGCTTCGCGACGCGCTCGCGATTGGCGAAGTCCTCGCCGATGCCTTCCTTCAGCACCTGGCCGAATTCCTTCCAGAAGCTGGCGTACTTTTCCTTGTCGGCGGCTTCATCCGAATTCGCCAGTTCTTCGAGCATCGACAGCGCGCGCTTGGTCACGCCTTCGCGGATCGCCTTCACGTCGCGGCTTTCCTGCAGGATTTCGCGCGACACGTTGAGCGGCAAATCGGCCGAATCGACCACACCCTTCACGAAACGCAGATACGCGGGCAGCAGTTGCTCGGCGTCGTCCATGATGAACACGCGCTTCACGTACAGCTTCAGCCCGCCGCGCTGCTCGCGGTTCCACAGATCGAACGGCGCGTGCGACGGCACGTACAGCAGTTGCGTGTATTCGCTGCGGCCTTCGACGCGGTTATGCGTCCATGTCAGCGGGTCCTGATGGTCGTGCGAGATATGCTGGTAGAACTGCTTGTATTGATCGTCGGTGATGTCGTTCTTCGAACGGGTCCACAGCGCGCTCGCCTGGTTGACGGTCTCGTCCTCGTCCTTCGTGACCATCTCGCTCTTTTCCGCGTCCCACTCTTCCTTCTGCATCAGGATCGGCAGCGCGACGTGGTCCGAGTATTTCTGAATGATCGACTTCAGCCGATACGACGACAGCAGCTCGTCCTCGTCGGCACGCAGATGCAGCGTGATGGTCGTGCCGCGCGCGGCGCGCTCGATCGTCTCGACCGCGAAATCGCCCTCGCCCGCGCTGACCCAGCGCACGCCGTCCGAAGCCGGCAAACCGGCGCGGCGCGTCTCGACGGTGATCTTGTCGGCGACGATGAAGCCCGAGTAGAAGCCCACGCCAAACTGGCCGATCAGCGCTGCGTCCTTCTGCTGGTCGCCCGACAGCTTGCCGAAGAATTCCTTGGTGCCCGAACGCGCGATCGTGCCGAGGTGCGCGATCGTTTCGTCGCGGCTCATGCCGATGCCGTTGTCGTCGATCGTGACGGTGCGCGCGGCCTTGTCGTACGACACGCGAATCCGCAGGTTCGGATCGTTCTCGTACAGTGCGCTGTTTTCGATCGCCTCGAAGCGCAGCTTGTCGGCCGCGTCGGACGCGTTCGAGATCAGCTCGCGCAGAAAGATTTCCTTGTTGCTGTACAGCGAATGGATCATCAGTTGCAGAAGTTGCTTCACTTCTGCCTGAAAGCTCATGGTTTCTTGTGCCATGGTCGGACTTCCTCTCTGTTGCGAATGGGAGATGGGCGGCGGCCGAAGCGGGTTCACACCGGGCTTCGAGCCTGTCGTGCCGGGCCGCCGGATCGTCCGCGCAAATGGGGACGCTCCGGCGCGGTTTCAAGAGGTGCGACGCGCGACGCCGTCCAGATAGCGGCTCAGAAACGCCGGTAGTTCGGGATCGCCGCAATTGGCGATATTGAAGCGCATCCAGGTGCTCGGCGACTGCTGCGGCGAAAACAGCCCGCCCGGCGTCAGCAGATAGCCAGCTTCGTGCCCGGCCGCGGCGAGCGCACCGGCGTCGACGCCGGTATCGGCCCATAGGAACATGCCGGCCGTCGGCGTCAGGAACAGCTTCATGCCGGTCTTCTCGATCATCCGCACGGCCTTCTCGCGCACGCCGTCGAGCCGCGCGCGGATGCGCTCGACGTGCCGCCGGTAATGGCCCTCGGTCAAAATCTTGTAGATCACACGCTCGTTCAACTCGGGGCTCGTCATGCCGACCAGCATCTTCTGATTGCTGACCACCATCGCGACCTCCGGCGCGCAGGCGATGAAACCGACGCGCAGATTCGGCGCAAGCGTCTTCGAGAAGCTGCCGAGGTAGATCACGCGCTTCAGCTGATCGAGGCTCGCGAGCCGCGTGCCCGCGTAGCTGGGCGGGCACAGGTCGCCGTAGATATCGTCCTCGACGACGATGAAGTCGTACGCTTCGGCCAGCCGCAGGATGCGGAACGCCTGCGCAGCGGTCAGCGACGTGCCGGTCGGGTTCTGCAGCACCGAGTTGATCACCAGCATTCTGGGACGCCATTCCTGCACCAGCGCTTCGAGCGCGTCGAGATCGGGACCCTCGGGCGTGTACGGCATGCCGACGAGCCGCGCGCCCTGCGCGGCAAAGCAGCCGAACATCTGGAACCACGCCGGATCGCCGACGATCACCGCATCACCCGGCTTCACGTAGATGCGCGAAATGAGGTCGATCGCCTGCGTGATGCCGGACACCATCACGATCTGCTCCGGCGACGCACCGATTTCCAGTTCCTCGAGGCGCGTCTGCAATTGCTGGCGCAGCGGCAGGAAACCTTGCGCGGTGCCGATGCCGAGCATCTGCATGCCGCTTTGCCGGCCGAGCGTGCGCAGCGCGTTGGTGATGAGGTCGCCGTCGAGCCAACGCGCCGGCAGATAGCCGAGCCCCGGGCTGCGCTCGGGCCGCGCGCCGGTGTGCAGCATGTTGCGCAGCAGCCAGACGACGTCGATATTGGCCGGCGCGGGCAGCGTTTCGG